>NZ_JAOTID010000002.1:27510-327510 GCF_026163695.1 Shumkonia mesophila
GGGATCGGCCGAAAAAAGGAAAGTTCACCGAAGAGAACTCACCACCGAGAACACTGAGAACACCGAGAAAGACACTGAGGAAGATGTGATGCGCGGGCTTCGCCCGCGCTTTCAGACTTTCTCTGTGGCCCTCTGTGTTCTCAGTGTTCTCGGTGGTGAATTTCCTCTTTGGGCGCCTCAACTCGTCGGCGCGGCGCAGCGGCGCCAGATTTATGGGGATCGGCCGAAAAAAGGAAAGTTCACCGAAGAGAACTCACCACCGAGAACACTGAGAACACCGAGAAAGACACTGGGGAAGATGTGATGCGCGGGCAACGCCCATGCTTTCAGAATTTCTCTGTGACCCTCTGTGTTCTCGGTGTTCTCGGTGGTGAACCCTTCTTCCCCCTCACGCCCCGGCCGGGGGTTCGCTGCCGTAGCGGCGCACCCGCACCTT
The DNA here is from genome assembly GCF_026163695.1 of Shumkonia mesophila. NCBI lineage: Bacteria > Pseudomonadati > Pseudomonadota > Alphaproteobacteria > Rhodospirillales > Shumkoniaceae > Shumkonia > Shumkonia mesophila. The sequence goes on from NZ_JAOTID010000002.1 coordinate 27,947, forward strand.
TTCCAGCGTGATCAGGCCGCTGCCCATCATCGGCTCGACGGCGGCCAGGAACGCCTCGATCTTGTCCTCGGCCTCGACGATCTCGACCACCACCGGCAGGTCCTCGGAAAGGCGCAGGATCTTGGCGGTGTGCAGCCGGCTGGAGCGCCCATATCCCATGGGGCCGCGCAGCACGGTGGCGCCCGCCATCTGCATCTCGCGGGCCTTGAGGACCAGGGCCTCGTAAAGCGGCCGCCCGTCGGCCCGGTCGTTCTCGCCCAAAAAGATCCGCAACAGCGCCGCGTCCCTGACCAGGTTCATGTCCTTTGCCTCCTAAGCTTCGCCACCCCCACCCCAACCCTCCCCCATCGAGGGGGAGGGAGTCATTTCTTCGCCTATCTTTCCATTCCCTCCCCCCTTGTGGGGGAGGGACAGGGAGGGGGGGCCTCCCTAGCGGTTGATCGCCGCGCCCAGGGCCCAGCCGGCCCACACCGCGACCAGGCACACCGCCACCGAGGCGGCGACGTTGAGCCCGGCGCGCAGCCATTCGCCGTCCTGGGCCAGGCTCAGCGTCTGCAGGCTGAACGACGAGAAGGTGGTGAATCCGCCCAGCACCCCCATCATGATGAACTGGCGGGCCTCGCTGCCCACCAGCAGGCGCCCGTCCGGCCCGGTCAGCGCGGCGACCAGCCCGATGATCAGCGATCCCACGGCGTTCACCGTCAGCGTCCCCCACGGAAAGGTCTCGCCGACGGCGCGCGCGACCAGCCCCGAGCACCAATAGCGGGCGCCGCCGCCCAGCGCGCTGCCGATCATCACCCAAAGCGCCGTCATGCCCCGTTCTCCGTCTGCGATCCGCGCCGCCAGCGTGGCCGCTGCCCGGCCCCGCTGTCAACCGGCAAGGCGGCCATCTCGCCGCCGCCCTCACCCCCACCCCGACCCTCCCCCGTCGAGGGGGAGGGGGACAAGAAGTCGCGTTCCCTCCCCATCGAGGGGGAGAAGGGCGGGAGCGGGAAGGCGAAGCGGCGCCGCCGCGTTCCCTCCCCCCTTCGCGGGGGAGGGACAGGGAGGGGGGCAACCCCAAGCCGCCACGCCCCCGTGCGCCACGCCCCCGTGCGCCGCGCCGCGAAACACGCTATGCTGGCGCCGCCATTCCGCCACCAGCCCGGGAGACCCACGCCATGCGAGAAGACACCCTCGCCCCGCACCGCCAGTTCATGAAAGAGGCCCTGGAACAGGCCCGCGTCAGCTTCGAGGACCAGGGTGGCATCCCCGTCGGCGCCGTCATGGTGCGGGCGGGCCAGGTCATCGCGCGCGGCCACAACAACCGCGTGCAGAAGGGCAGCCCCATCCTGCACGGCGAAACCGACTGCATCCAGAACCTCGGCCGCCAGAAAACCTATCGCGACGTCACCCTCTACACCACGCTGAGCCCGTGCATGATGTGCGCCGGCACCATCGTGCAGTTCGGCATCCCGCGCGTGGTGGTCGGCCAGACCGCGGTGGACTGGCCGGCCGACAAGCCCTTCACCGGCAACGTCGAGTTCCTTAAGCAGCGCGGCGTCGAGGTGATCCTGCTGGAAGACCCCGCCTGCAAGGCGCTCTTCGACGAATTCCTCAGGAAGAACCCCGAGGTGTGGCTGGAGGATATCGGCGAGGAGTAGGGGCGGAACATCTAAGGGGGGATGCGTGACCGGTAATGTCCGCTCCTGACCCTGAGCAGACATTCGAAACTGAGTTGGGCCGTTGTGTGGCGCTTCGCTTATCCATAAAATCTGAGCATGAGCACACTGACCCCAATCGGAGCGCGACTACAGATGGCGCTGGATGCCGAGTACTTGCGCATGGAAAACGATTGGTTCTTCAAGTGGCACTATATCGGGGGCGATAGCGTCGTTGAGATCGACGGGTTCGACGGCAGGATGATTAAGTTTGGCGGGGTCAAATTCTTCGGCACTGCTCGTGACGTCTATTGGGACACGATCCAGCGATACGCGCGGCAGAAGGTTGGCCATCTGTTCGACGAGCTTGAGGTCGAGTTGCAGAAATATCCCCTTGAAATCCGATCGAATGCGCTGAACGAAGCCCAGTCACTCATTCGCGTCTTCGTAGGGACAATCCGGAAGGCAGCAGTCGACAAGGACCGTATTCTCCGGGGGAATGGCGTCAAGTTCCCGCCCCAACAGGACCTTGGGAATTGGGCTGGCGCGCGACCCCTTGATGTTGAGGCGCGCATAGCGACTTTGCGGCATATCTATTGCGACATGGAGGTTGCCAAAGGAGGAGACGGCATGGTCTTCAGTAATATGATGAGGGACAAGGTCACGTTGGTGAAGGCCGACGGCACGGTCGTACGCGAGAACATCCAGGCGCAAGTCTCTACCGGCCGGATCATCACGTTCGACGCCGACCTGCCGCTTGAGCCGGCCGACCACTATTTGCGGTCCCTACCATCCGGGCTAGTCGAGGATTACGTGGTGGACGATCCGAATTTCATGACGGGCATTCAGGGCATCCCATCCAGCTTCCAGTCCAAGGTGCATCGGAGTACGGAAGCAGCCGCCCAGGCACAGCAGGTCGTCCAGCGTATAACGAACAACTTCCACGGCAGCAATTCACGCGTCACCTTCGGTACGGATAACAGCATCAACGTGGTCAACCAGCTTCGGCCAATGGAGGTTGCTAGCCTCGTCGAGCAGATCAAGCCGCACCTGGACTCGCTACCCGAGCCGCAGCGCACCGAGATCGCTGCGCCCCTACGGCTCTTGGAGGATGAGATCAAGAGCGGTTCACCTGAGCCTTCGACGGTGCAGGGGGCACTGCGGTCCATCCAGACCGTGCTGGAGGGTGCCGCCGGCAATCTTATTGCAGCGGGGATTCTGGCGTTGATTTCGAAGATGCTGTGATTTTCGCCGTCTTAGAATGTCAACTCTGTCCTAGCTTCCGTTTCTCCGCATCGAGTCAGGGCAGATCATTTGAAAGTGGTGGTCAGCTTTTGGCACGCCCAGCCGGCCAGCACCCGTGGTCCATCCGGTAGATGTTGACCCAATGCGGACCTGCGTATTAACCGCATCGGCATCAGTCAGCACAGGCAGCCGGCGAAAGGTGGCCGTAGAGCGCAACCACTAGTGATCTCAGTCTCGGTTAAAAGGTTCTACCATGGTAATTTAGATTGCTATTAGGAGGGAGGGGCAGATGGGCACGTTCTTCAGCGATACTTTTGGCATTGAGCCCGAGACCTTGGACGCTTATGGCGCCTTCGATATTTCGGTCATAAATGATCTGCCATTGTTCATTGACCCCTTTTTGCTTTTTCACAGCGAGAAAGAGGAATACCAGGCGCTGCACCGGCAAATTATCGACTACCTGGTGTTTCTGCGCGACCGCGCAACGGCCGGGCCGGTAAGCGACGGCCTGCTGCGAAACTGGTACTGTTTCCCCGAGGTCAAACAGAACTGGCTCGGATTTTCCCTCGTCGGCAATGGCGGTAGGGGCCTAGGCATCGAGTTCGCCCGGGAGTTAAACCGTAATCTCGGGGCGGTTTTTAGAGATTTCGGTGGCGAGAGGATTACCGAGAGCAGCCACCTAGAGAAGGTCTGCCTCATCGCCGACGGTGTTGGCCGGGACAATATCAGTGACTTCGTTACAAACCTCATCCAGGACTTCCTGTGCCGGTACACGGAGGAATTTGCCCGCGAGCACATATCTGACGACCACCTACGTGACGTGCCTATAGACCGCGCCGTCTTCAACTACGAGACCGAGAGCTGGCAGCGGCGCAAATATCGTCTGCCCTGGTGCGAGGACGACTTCATCATCCTTACGCCAAAGGACACGCTCACTCGTGACGATACTTGGATTAACCGGGGCGATATGATAGCCGGGTTTGAGCAGATTCCAGCGGCCATACCCGATGCACAGCTGCGGGCGTCTGTGACCAACTACTTCCATTTGGTGCTTAGCCGCCGCCCTAGGCCCAAGAAGGCGCCTACTGCGGGGGAGCGTCATGCGGCGGCGGCCGAGACCATCCGGCAATTCCCCGATCTGATTGACTACTACATCAGACTCAAGGAGATGACCGGCGATGATGCCGCCGATGTGAGTGCCGAGAAGGTGCTGCTGACCGAAATGTTCTTCTCGCAGCGCATGCGGGAAATCTTACAGCCGCAGCTCGAACAGACCGGCTTCTACAAGATTGCCGGCGGTACCTACTCCGAAGCCCACACGCGCCTTGCCTACCTCAAGCATGCCATCGAGGACCAAGGCTGCTGGCGCATCTTTTACGACAATGAAGGTAAGCCCGTTGAGCGGGAAAAGGACATCCAAATCCTTTTCCGCCTAGTGTGGTTCGGCACCCGGTCGGACATTGGGCCGGAGGCCAATGACGGCCGCGGACCGGCAGACTTTAAGGTGTCCCGGGGTCGCCATAAGACCTTGGTCGAGATGAAGCTCGCCAAGAACAGTAGGCTTGAGGCCAACTTGCAAAAGCAGGTCGAGACCTATCAAGCGGCAGCGGATGCAGAGCGTGGTATTAAGGCTATCATCTATTTCAGCTACGACCAACTTATGCGAGTCCGCCATATCCTAAAGCGCCTCAAGTTAGAGGGTAGCCAAGACATTGTGCTGTTGGACGCCCGCAGCGACAACAAACCGTCAGCGTCGAAAGCGTGATCCGGCGAGTGAATGCGCCATACGGACTTCGAATCCGATGTCTGCTCCTGGCACAATGCGGCTGTAGTTGCGATCAAAGGATCCTCTTCCATGCGCCAATGGCCATTGAAAGACGCGAAAACTCGGTTGGGCGAGTTAATCCGGCGGGCGGAATGCGAGGGGCCGCAGGGCGTTGCCGTGTGCGGCCGGACAGCCGCCGTGTTGCTCTCGGAGGCCGACTACGCGCGCCTTGCCGGGCGGCGGGATTCGCTCGCCGCCTTCCTGGCCGCCTCGCCGCTGGCCGGGCTCGATCTCGATCTTCGGCGCGACGAGGCGCCGATCCGGCCGGCGCGATTTTAAGCTTCCGCCCCCGTTCTCCCAATCCTCCCGTCCCTTTCGCGACTCCCGGAACGCCTCGGTGAAGGTGCCGGCCAGGATGCCGACCGGGAGGGCCACCAGGCTCAGCGAGGCCGGCGCCGTCCGGCCGCCGATCCGGGTGTGCCGTCCCGCGTTTCCCGCTATACTGGTGGCGGGGCTGGGGAAGGCGAGAACAGGGCCGGTTCGGCCGGCCGGGGGGAAGCAGTCATGCGTTGGAGCGTCGTCGCGGCGGCCTGCGTCGCCGCCATCCTGGCGTTGCCCATCGGGGGATGCCAGACCACCGGAACCACCAAGGTCATCACCCAACAGCAATCCATGCTGGCGTTCGACGAAAGCGCCCGCATCATCACCCAGCCGCCGGTCCGCGAAAACCATGCGACGAGCGAGGTCCAGGTGGAGAGCTATCTGTGGCCAGGCGGGGGCATCTTCTACGTCGAGGCGTTTCCCGGCCGCCTGTTCCGCGTCGCCTATTCGGAGGCGCGCGGTCTGGAACACCTTCTCGAAAACCGGTTCCAGATCCTCAAGCTTGCCGTCGCCGGCGACGTGGCCTTCGCCAGGAACGGGTTCGGCCGCGCGCCCTATGCGGTCGGGCAACGGCCGAACGGCGAGACCTGCTTCGTGTTTTCGCAGACGCTGCGGTTCGCCATGGACGACGCCACCACCAACTTCAACCCGGCGCAGATCTACGCCTATGGCTGGCACTGCGCACTGCCGTATGCCTGGAAGCCGGAGGAGATCGAGGCCGAGATGCTGAAGGTGGTGGAAAGCCTGCGCAGCAATCGCTGACGGCCGCGGCCGGGAGAGCGGGGGGCTTGACTTTTCCCTATTGTAGGTATATAGTCACAGTTCCTAGGGTTCTTCGAGGCGGTCCCTAAAATTCCCGCGCGGGCGGGCGCCCGAAGGGGACGCGCAGCGACAACGATTCCGTCGCTCGCCCTGGACCCCCGCGTTCGCGGGGGTGACGGGAAAAAGGGGCAAGGCCTTGTTCCCCTTTCTTCAGCGTCATTCCCGCGAACGCGGGTGCCCGAAGGGGACGCGCAGCGACAATCCAGGGAACGGTTCCGTCGCTCGTCCTGCGGGAGTGACGAAGGGGAGGGGGCGTCGGAAGGGGTTAGGGTCCTGAAAACAAAGAAGAAAAAGGCAAAATGACGAGAAATGACGATAGTTTTTTCGGCGATTCCGGCGTTTCTTGTTTGATTTCAAGGGGTTGAGCCAAACCGCCAAAACCGGATTCTCGTCATTTTGCGCCGGCATCACCCCCGCCCCGACCCTCCCCCGTCGAGGGGGAGGGAGAAAGAATCGAGGGGGAGGGAGAGGAAAAGGGGCTGCGGGGCGACCGACTTCCCTCCCCCCTTTGTGGGGGAGGGTTGGGAGGGGGGGCGGCGAGGAGCCTCCCTCAGATGGCGGAGGCGCCGCGGATCTCGTCCAGGGTTTCCCGATAGGTGGGCTTGCCGCCGCCCAGTTTGACCGCCTTTTCCGCCGCCGCGATGGCGGCCCTTTTGTTGCCCAGGCGGGCCAGCGCGTAGGCCAGGTTGTTCCAGGCCACCGCCGCCTCGGGGCGGATGTCGGCGGCGCGCAGGAAGGCGGCCCGGGCGCCGGCGTAATCGTGGCGGGCGAAGCGGGCGTTGCCGAGCCCCATGTGGCCGCCGAACGAGTCGGGCCAGCGGCCGATCACGGCCTGCCAGGCGGTGGCGGCATCGGTAAGGCGGCCGACCCGCTCCAGCGCGGCGGCGCCGGCCATCGCCTCGGGCTCGTCGGCGGTCGCGGCCAAGCGATCCGGCGCCGTCACCGCCAGGCCCCAATGGTCGCCGCGCGCCCAGGTGTGCTCGAAGGTCGAAAGGTCGGTCCGCAGGCGGGCGATGGTCGCGGAATGGAGGATGAGCTGGCGGGTGTCGAGGTCATAGCCGATGGCCAGCGCGAAATGCCATTGCGGCGCGAAGCCGAGGGCCAGGTTCTGGAACACGATCACCGGGTTGCCGGCGGCGATCTCGGCCAAAAGGTCGGCCATCGTCGTCACCGGCACCGCCATGCGGCCCCAGCGCCTGGCCCCGCCCAGCACGTCGCTGCGCAGCGTGCCCTCGCGGCCCGGGGTGTAGATGGCCTCGGCCACCTCCTGCTGGCCGGCCGGGGCGCCGGCGGCGGTCAGCGCCATGGCCAGCGCGGCGGGGCCGCAATAGAGGTCTTCCTGCGGGATCAGCGGCACGTCCTCGATCAGGGCGCGGGCCGGCAGCCCCGAGGCGGCGCGGGTTTCCAGCAGCTTCGCGGTCTGCGGCGCCGCGCAGCCGGCGACGGCCGCCACGAGGACGGCCGCCGCCAGCCTGGCCATCGAGCCGGGCACGAAAGCCCCGTCAGCGGATGGGACGGGTGAACGGATAGACCGAGGTGAGGCCGAGGACGTCGGTGATCAGAAGAACGACCGCGACGATGATGACGGCGCCGACGAGGATGCCCAGCGCGCCTTCGCCGGCCGGGTCGGCGGGCAGCGTGCCGGCGATCTTGGCGACCTCGGCGTCCGACAGCGCGGCGACGCGCTTCCCGGCTTCGGCGGGATCGACCCCCATCGTCTGCAACTGGTCGCGGACGTCCTGGCGTTGCAGGAAGGCGTCGACGGCCTGCCGGTTGGCGGCGTTGGTCTCGGCGGCGACGATCGCCTCCGAGCCGACGAGGCCGGCCTGGGCGACCCCCAGGGGCATGCTCAGGAAGGTCATCGCCGCGATCAGCGGCGCGACGATGAAGTGACGAAGCCGACGCAAAATGGACATGGTGCCTCTCTCCTGTACCTGGTGTCGACGCCCCGGTGGGGCTCCAAACAACGGGTTCGTCTGTGCGCCTATTCCATCGCCGGGCGATTGGACCCCCCGAACCCGCTGGACTGGCAACCGCGAACCGCGGTTTTTGTTCCCTCCCCGAGCCATCGGCGCCTTTCAGGCATATGGCGCCGCAATCGCCCATTGCAACGGACGGCCGCCGGGCGAAAAGAAAAGGCCCCCGCGAACGGGGGCCTCAAGGGAGAGGAGAGGCGGGCGGGCCTGGGAGGCTGTTCAGGCCGCCTTCTTCTTGGCTTCACGAATTTCCCTGATGAGGGCCGGCACCACCTCGAAGGCGTCACCGACGATGCCGACGTCGGCGACCTTGAAGATCGGCGCCTCGGGGTCGTTGTTGATGGCGATGATGGTGCGCGCCCCGCTCATGCCGACGATGTGCTGCACGGCGCCCGAGATGCCGACGGCGATGTAAAGGTCGGGCGACACCGTGATGCCGGACTGGCCGACCTGGAGCGTGTGGGGAATCCAGCCGGCCTCGACGATGGCCCGCGAACCGGCCAGCGTGCCGCCCAGTTCGGCGGCCAGCTCGCGCAGCATGGCCAGGCTCGCGGCCGACTTCAGGCCGTGGCCGCCGGCGACGATGATCCTGGCGGTGTCGATGCCGCCGCCCTGGCCGACCAGCTTCTCGACCTCCAGGATCCGGGTGCGCACGACGCCGCGCTGCAGCGTCACCGCGAAGTCCTCGATGGGGCCCTTGCGGGCGGCGTCGGGGACGCCGACCGAAAACACGTTGGGGCGCACGGTCGCCATCTGCGGGCGCGAGAAGGGCGTCAGGATGGAGGCCATGATGTTGCCGCCGAAGGCCGGGCGGGTCTGCACCAGCTGTTTGTCTGCGTTGATCTCCAGCATCGTGCAGTCGGCGGTGAGGCCCAGTTTCAGGCGGGCGCCGACGCGCGGCGCCAGGTCGCGGCCGTTGGGCGTCGCGCCCAGCAGGAAGATCGAGGGCTTCTTGGCCGCCACCATGGCCGAGATGACGGTGGTGTAGGCGTCCGTCGAATAGGGCCACAGCAGCTTGTTCTCGAAGCGGACGATGGCGTCGGCGCCGTGCGCGAACAGGATGTCGGTGTCAACCGGCCGGCCGTCGGTCGGCAGCAGCACCTTGATCTCCTCGCCCAGCGTGCCGGCCAGGCGCTTGGCCTCGGTCAGCAGTTCCAGCACCACCTTTTTGGGGACCAGCCGCTCGCCGCCGTCGGCCTCATCGAGCTCGGCCCAGATGAAGACGCCCTTGAACTTGGCCAGTTCCTCGGGCGAGGCGGCGGTACGCTCGATGGTGATGGCGTGCACCGAACAGACGTTCATGCAGGCGCCGCAGAGCGTGCAGTTGTCCTTGGCCTGGGCCTTCTCGTTCACCACCACCATGGCGGAAAACGGGCAGTTCTTCTCGCACAGTTTGCACCCGGTGCAGGCCTTGGTGTCGATGATCAGCATGACGCGCGTTCCCTTGGCGAGTCTTCCTCTCCGCCCCCGGGGGCGGAGAGGATCGAGGTGAGGTGGGGGATTCCAGAGGCGGTCAGGCCCACCTCTCCCTCCCACGCCTGCGGCGCGGGCCCCTCCCTCTCCCCCCTCAGGGGCGGAGAGGGGCGATGGCGCTCGCCGCGATGCAATGGTGTTGTGGGCTCCATGTCCTTCCCCGCCTCACACGAAGTGCTTCGCCTTAAGGACGTCGACGACCTCTTTGGCCGCCGCCGGCGCGTCGGCGCCGCTGACGATGCGCCCCGGCGCCTTGACGGTCGGCGGGAAGACCTTGACCACCTGGGTCAGCGAACCCTTGAGGCCGAGCTCGGCCTCGTCCAGGCCCAGGTCGTCGGCGGTCATGGTGCGGATCTCCTTCTCGCGGGCGTCGAGGATGGCCTGGAACGAGCAGACCTGGCGCGAGGCGGCACCCTTGCTTACCGACACCAGGCCGGGCAGGCGCATCTGCACCCTTTCATAGCCGCCCTCGTTCTCGCGGCGCACCTTCACGCGCGGCGCGCCCTTGGCGGCCGCCTCGACCTCGATGCCGACGGCGTAGGTGATCTGCGGGATGTTCAGCACCTCGGCCAGCATCGGGCCGACCTGGGCGGTGTCGCCGTCGATGGCGTGCTTGCCGACCAGGATGAGATCGACGGCGTCGAGCTTGCCGACGATCTTGGCGATGGTCAGCGCGGTGGCCCAGGTGTCGGCCCCGGCGAAGCGGCGGTCGGTGACCAGGATGGCCCTGTCCGCCCCCATCTCCAGGCAGCGCAGCAGCGCCATGCGGGCCTGGGGCGGGCCCATGGTCAGGACCACGATCTCGGTCTCCGGCGCCTTGGCCTTGATGTCGAGCGCCAGGTCCATGGCGTATTCGCAGAAGGGGTTGAGGATGGAAGCCACCCCGTCGCGGTTCAGCGTGCCGGTCTCGGGGTTGACCCTGACCTCGGTCGCCTCGGGCACCTGCTTGGCGCAGACCAGGATCTTCATCGGACCGCTCCCTCGCAATCGAGAATGTCGCCGGGGTTGAGCATGGCGGCGGGATCGAGGGCCAATTTCAAGGCCTTCATCTCGGCCATGTCCTCGCGGCTGAACATGACGGGCAGGAACTTCTTCTTCATCTTGCCGATGCCGTGCTCGGCCGACACCGAGCCCTTGAGCGCCACCGCCTTCTCGGCGAAGACCTTGTAGATGGCCAGTCCCTTGGCGAGGTCGTCCATGTCGCGGGGCAGGATGTTGACGTGGAAATGGTTGTCGGCGATGTGCCCGAAGGCCACCCATTCGAGGCCGGCGGTATCGAGCTTCGAGCGGTAGAAGCGCCAGATCTCGCGCAGGCTCTCGTCCGGCACCGCCAGGTCGGTGCCCAGCTTGTGCAGGCCCGGATAGGTCTTCTTGCGCTCGCCGATGACGGCGTTGACGCTTTCCGGCAGCGCGTGGCGGAAATGGCGGAAGCGGGCGAGGTCGCGCCGCTCGTAGCCGGCCCAGGTGTCGGCAAGCCTGGCGCCGCAGCGCTCGGTGATGGCCTTGAGCCAGGCGAAGTCGGGCTTGGCTTCGGCGCCGGAAAACGCGATGTCGTAGAAGACGGCGGCGCCGGCCCCCTCGGGAATCTGGGGCATGTCGATGAACTTGGGATTGTCGATCTGCTTGGCGCGCAGCAGCTTCAGCGCGTTGGCGTCGTAGAACTCGATGAACTCGGGACGGATGGCGGCTTCCTGGCGCAGCGCGATGACGAAGTCGATGGCCGCCTCGTCGGAGGGCAGGAACTGCACCACCGAGACGCTGTCGTGGCGGGCCACCAGGGCCACCTCGATCTGGGTGATGACGCCGAACAGGCCCTCCGAGCCGATGAACAGGTCGATCATGTCCATGCCGGGGGCGGCGAAGAAGCCGGCCGTGTTCTTGGTCTGCGGCATGACGTAGCCGGGGAGTTTCAGGGCCATGCGGCGGTCGGCGGTGTCGATGACCGTGAAAGTGCGATCCGGGGTGGCGAAATAGCGACCGCGCGGGATGTCCAGCACCTCGCCCGAGGCCAGCATGACGCGCAGGCGCCTGACCCAGTTGCGGGTCGCCTTGTACTTGTAGCTGGCGGCGCCGGACGCGTTGGTCGCCACCGTGCCGCCCAGCGACGCGCTCATCTCGGTGGGATCGGGCGGATAGAAGAAGCTGCGCCGGTCGTCCTTGAACTTGTCCAGCGCCGCCAGGGTTTCCGGGCTGGCCCGCTGGGTGAGGCCGGGGAAGGTCTTCTTGTTGATCCAGTCGGCGAGGTCGCGCAGCGTCACCGCCGCCTCGACCAGCACCCGCCACTCGCCCGAGGCCTCGTCGAAGCGCAGCCCGAGCGTCTTGTCGAAGCGGTCGAGCGCCACCACGGCGCCGCCGGCCGGCACGCAGCCGCCCACCAGCCCGGTGCGGGCGCCGGCCACGGTGACGGCGAGTTTGCGGCGGCCCATCTCGCGCATGACGGCGGCCAGTTCGGCCTCGTCGGTGGGGAAGAACAGGAAATCGGCCCCCTGGTGCGGCAGCCGCGATTCGTCGGCGAGGTAGGGGGCGTAGTTGGCGGCGATCTCGGCCAGGCCCTCCACGCGGCGGACCGCATCGAAGGCGACGACCGGGACGGACTGGCAGGTGATCTCGTGCATGGGGGGCTCCCGGCTCCTCAGGAAGGCTCGTCGGTGCGGTCGATCAGGCCCAGGCGGTGGGCGGCCCGGGTCAGGTGCGTGCGCACGGCCTTGCGCGCCGCCTCGGCGTCGCGGCCGGCGATGGCCTCGTAGATGTGCTCGTGCTCGCGCTGCACCTTGGGCGTCCATTCGTCGAAGCGGGCCGAATGGCGGCGCGCCACGGCGATGCTCTGGGTGACGCTGACCGCCAGGAAGATCATGAAGTCGCGGTAGTAGGGGTTGTTGGAGGATTCCGCGATGGCGCGATGAAAGGCGGCGTCGGCGGCCACCCCGTCGGCGCCGTGGGACACCGCCTCGGCCATCTCGTTCACCGTCTCGCGGATGCGGGCCAGCTGCGCCTCGCTGCGGCGCTCGGCGGCCAGGGCGGCGGCGCCGGTCTCGACCTCGGCGCGCAGCTCGAAGACATAGCGCAGGTCGTCCTGGGCCGACAGATTCTCGGTGCCGATGCGATAGGCCAGGCTGGGCGGGTTCTCGGTCACGAAGGCGCCAAGGCCCTGGCGGGTCTGGATCAGGCCGTCGCGCTTGAGCCGGGCGATGGCCTCGCGCAGCACGTTGCGGCTGACCCCGAACTGCACCGACAGCTCGGCCTCGGTCGGCAGGCGCTCGCCGCGCTGCATCGTTCCGTCGGCGATCTCGCGCTCCAGCACCTGGGCGATCTCCTCGGGCAAGGCTTTACGGCGCCTCACCGCGGAAAACCGCGCTGCTGCTTCGGGGTCGGTCATCGGCTTGGGATGCTCCGTTTCGGCAGCGGTTATCGGAAGGCGGGGACGTTTGGGGGCGTCCCTGCCTTCCTATGGCTTCTTGGACGCTCTCTTGAGAAAAACCCTAGCACAATTATGGTTGTCCTACAACCCAACAAGTGCCGGAGGCGCAAAAAAATCGACGTCACCTGTCGCCGGGCGGTCGACCCGCCTATCTCAATCAATGGGCCCGGCCGATGAGGAGAACGCAGCGATGACCAAGTCCATCAAGGCGCCGCCGGTGGCGCCCGCCAAGCCCGGCCGCCCGCCGCGCGGCGCGGTCAATCCGGCGCTGACCGCCCAGACCCGCAAGGTGATGGGCAAGCACTATGCGGCCAAGTACGGCGTGCGCAAGGAGAGAGGCCGCGGATAGGCATCGGCCGGCTCAGGCGGCCGGCGGCTTCGGGATCTGGCGGTGGAACCGCTCGCGGTAGGCGATGTAGGCGGCGGAGGCGAAGATCATGGTGCCGCCGGCCCAGGTATAGCGGTCGGGGATCTGGTCGTAGGCCAGGAAAGCCAGTCCGGCGATCCAGATCAGGCGCATGTAGTCGAAGGTCATCACCACATTGGTATCGCCGTCGTGGAGCGAGCGGGTATAGAGAATCTGGCCGATGTTGCCGGAGACGCCGATGAAAACCAGCCAGGCGATCTGCTCCCAGGTCGGCCAGGTCCAGACGTAGAGGGCCGGAAACAGGCCGATTGGCGCCATCAACAGCGACATGTAGGCGGTGATGGTGACCGCCGAGTCGGTGCGCGACGATACCTTGATGAGGATGATGCCGACGCCCGAGCCGACCGCCGAGAAGATGGCGAGCGCCAGCCCCAGATCGATGGCGCCGCCGCTGAACCCCGACTTGACGGTGACCAGGGTGCCGGCGAAACCGAACAGGATGGCCGACCAGCGGCGGATGCCGACCTTCTCGCCCCAGAAGGCGATGGCCAGAAGGGTGGAGAAGATGGGGGCCGAGAATCCCAGCGCCGTGACCTGCGCCAGGGGTGCCACGGCGAGGGCATAGAACCCGGCCAGCATGCTGAAGGTCCCGACTACGGCGCGGATGCCGTGCAGGTCCAGCCGGGTCGTCTTCAGCACTCCCAGGCCGTAGCGCACGATCCACGGCACCACCACCAGCAGGCCGAACAGGTTGCGGAAGAAGGCGATCTCGAAGGCGTGAATGCCGTCGTTGGCGACGTGGCGAATGGCGAGGTGCATGGTGGCGAAGAAAACGCCGGCCAGCAGCATCTTGCCGATGCCGGGAAGGTTGCCGCCGACGGGGGCGGGAGGAAGGGAACGAAAGGGCATCGGCGTCCTTTGCGGCGACGGGAAGACGGTCGCAGTGGCCCGGTGGCCAATCTAGGAGGGACGCGGCGGCCCGGCAACGCCAATCTGCCGCCGCCCGCCGGTCCCGGCGCGTTAGGTGTCGGGTTTCGGCCGTCGCCGATGCTATACTGGTGGCGTATTGTCCAACCGGCGGATGCTGGCGGGGGCGCTTGCCGTGACCTATCTCAAGAAGAGGGCAAACGGCTGTTTCGGAGGGAGTGGGAACGACGATGAGCGGCGACGACAAGCTTCCCAGCACGGACTCCTCGGGGGCCGATGTGGAGGCTTTCCTGCGAAAGGTGGCGGCCACCCCGGTCTCGATGGCGCCGGGGCAGCGCGGCCGCCTGATTTTCGCGCTCGACGCCACCGCCAGCCGCCAGCCGACCTGGGATCGCGCCGCGCAGATCCAGGCCGAGATGTTCGTGGAAACGGCCGGCCTTGGGGGGCTCGAGATGCAGCTCGCCTTCTATCGCGGATTCGGCGAGTTCAAGGTCAGCCCGTGGCTTGCCCAGTCGGCGCCGATGTTGCGGATGATGACGTCGGTGTACTGTCTGGCCGGTGAAACGCAGATCCGCAAGGTTCTCTCCCATGCCGTCAATGAAACCCGCAACCGCAAGGTCAACGCCCTGGTCTTCGTCGGCGATTGCGTGGAAGAAGACATCGACCAGTTGGGCAGCGTGGCCGGCGAGCTGGGGTTGCTGGGCGTGCCCGCCTTCATGTTCCACGAGGGGGCCGACCCGGTTGCCGAGTTCGCGTTCAAGCAGATCGCCAAGCTGACCAACGGGGCCTGTTGCCGCTTCGATGCCAGCAGCGCCCACGTGCTGAAGGACCTGCTCAGCGCCGTTGCCGTCTATGCGGCGGGGGGGCGCAAGGCCTTGGACAACCTGGCCAGGAAGCGCGGCGGCGAGGTGCTGAAGATCGCGCACCAGGTGAGAGGCGGATAGGGGGTCGTTCTGGCGTACTTTTTCCTGGGCATGGCCTTGCTTGCCGGTCTGATCGTGGCCGGTCGCTGGTTCGTTACCGCCGATCCCAAGACCCTGGCGAAGGCGTTGAAGTGGGTCGCAGGCGCCGTCGTCGTGGCCATTATCGTGTCGCTGGCGGCGACCGGCCGCCTGGGGTGGGCGATCATGGCGCTGCCCGCCCTGCTGCCGTGGCTGGCGCGGGCCCGCGCCGTGCATCGCGCCGCCAGGAACTTCTCGCGGATGTCGGCCGGCATGATGGGCGGCGGCGGCACCGGTCGCACGTCGGAAGTGCGCACGCGCTTTCTGAAGATGGTGCTCGACCACGATTCGGGCATCATGAACGGCGAGGTCATCGACGGAACCCATAGCGGGCGCCGGCTCGACGACCTGTCGTTGGCCGAGTTGCTGGACCTGTTGAACGCCTGCCACCTGCAAGACGCGCAGTCGGCCCAGGTTCTCGAAACCTATCTCGATCGCGTGCACCCGGACTGGCGCGAACGCGTCCAGGCGGCGGGCGCCGGCGCCGGGACCGGCGGCGGCCCCGGAACCCCCGTTCCCGGCGGCATGAGCCGCGAGGAGGCCTACCAGGTGCTGGGCCTGGAGCCGGGCGCCAGCGACGACGACATCAAGGCGGCGCACCACCGCCTGATCGCCAACCTGCACCCCGACCGCGGCGGCTCCACCTACCTGGCGGCGAAGATCAACCAGGCGAAGGACGTCCTGCTGGGGGAATGAGGGCCCCGGCGTGTGGCCACGCGCGTGGCACAACTCTTGCTGCAAGAGCGGGCGAGATCGTCGTCAGGGCAGCAAGGAGCACATCATGGATGGACTTTCCGGCATCGGCACCAATCCCTACCTGCGCAGCCAATCGGGGGCGGGCGTAACGGAAACGGCCGCCAGCCGATCGGCTCCGGCCTTCGTCGCCGCCGACATGCCGACGCGGGCGAATACCAGCCTTGGCGGCATGACTCAGACGCCGGTCGAAGGGTCCTTGTTGGTCGCCCTTCAGGACGTGCGCCTGAACAACCCGGCCGCCGAGGACGAGGCCGAGGAGGGCGAGACCGAAAGCGCCGGCATCTTCGCCACCGGGGAAGAAGACGAGACCGAGACGGTCATCGACGAGATCCTGGAAAAGGGCTTTGTCGACTGGGCCCACGAGGAATGGCTGGAGCGCATCCGCGAAGAGGCGCGCAAGACGGTCATGGCCGGCATGGGGCTGACCGAGGACGACGTCGCCTCCATGTCCCCCGACATGCAGGACCAGGTCGAGCGGTTGATCAAGGAGGCGGTGGACGAGGCGGTGAGCCGGGCCGTCGAGAAGGCGGCCGAGGAAAACGGCGAGAAGACCTCCGGCCAGGCCATGGTGGTCAGCCCGATCATCACCGGCGCCTGATCGCCGCTCCGGCAATTTGTGCCGGCCGCACGGCATCTTTTGCCGGCGGCCGTCAGCGCGGCAGCCCGAAAAAGTTCAGGAACAGGGGGAACTGGCCGTCCAGCATGTGGCGGCCCGGCTGGACGCGGCAGCCGCGTTTCTCGGCTTCGCGAAGCAGGCGCGTCACCGGCGGTTTCATCACCGCCTCGCAGACCAGCATACCGGGCCGAAGCCGGCCGGGATCGACCGGCAGCGGATCGTCCGCCTTCATGCCCAAGGGCGTCGCGTTGACCACGGCATCGAAGGCTCCGGGGTCAACCTCCGACCCCGCAGGCTCGATGGCGAGGCCGGGCGCGCCCGTCCGCAGTTTGCGGCACAGCGCCTCGGCGCGGCCGGGAACCGGGTCGGCGATGGCGATGCGGCCGGGCGCCACATCCAGCAGGGCGCCCGCGATGGCGGCGCCGGCACCGCCGGCCCCGAACACCAGGTAGGACAGTCCGGCCGGATCGATGCCCTGGCCGCGCAACCCCTCGACGAAGCCAAGGCCGTCGAACAGCTCGCCCGCCCAGCCGCCCGCCGGCGTGCGGCGCACGGCGTTGACGGCGCCGACCCGGCGGCCGTGCGGCCCCACCTCGTCCATCAGGGCGGCGAAAGCCAACTTGTGGGGGATGGTGACGACGAGGCCGTCCAGATTGGCCAGCGCCGCGAAGCCGGCCAGGGCCGCCCCGACGCCTGCGGCTTCGACGCGCAGGGGCAGGAATACGGCATCCACCCCCCGTTCGGCGAAGTGGGCGTTGAACACGTCGGGCGAGCGGACCTGCTCGACGGGGTCGCCGACGATGCCGTAAAGCCGCGTCGTTCCCGAAATCGGCGGGGGAGTGGTCACCGGGCCTCCTCAGGCGATGGTTGCGGCGCGACCCTGCCAGCGGATGGAGGAGCGGTCAAAGAAAAACATCGGCTTTCGTGCGGCGCCGGCAAAAGCCGTGAGAAATCGGTGATCGGGGCGCCATTCGCTCCGGCTGCGGCTTGCGACCGGGCGGTCGCTGTGGCACAAAGAACCCCGTCGGGTGGGGGGCAATCTCCCGCCGAAGCCGAATGAATTCAGAGGATTGTCCGATGGTCCGACCCGTTCGCAAGGCCGTCTTCCCGGTGGCCGGCCTTGGCACCCGGTTTCTTCCCGCCACCAAGGCCATGCCCAAGGAAATGCTGACGATCGTCGACAGGCCGCTGATCCAGTACGCGGTCGAGGAGGCGCAGGCGGCGGGGATCGAGGAACTGATCCTTATCACCGGACGCGGCAAGACGGTGATGGCCGACCATTTCGACCACAGTTTCGAACTGGCGCAAGTGCTCAAGGATCGCGGCAAGACCGAGGCGTTGAAGCAGATCACCGACCTCCTGCCCGAGCCGGGGCAGATGTCGTTCATCCGCCAGCAGCAGCCGTTGGGCCTCGGCCATGCCGTGTGGTGCGCCCGCAATTTCATCCAGGGCGAGCCCTTCGCCGTCATCCTGGCCGACGACCTGATCCTGGCCAAGCCGGGGGTGCTGACCCAGATGGTCGAGGCCTACAACGAGGTCGGCGGCAACGTGGTGGCGGTCGAGGACGTGCCGCGCCAATACACCAACCGCTACGGCATCCTGGACGTCGAGAGCGACGACGGCAGGCTGGCCCGGGCCAAGGGCCTGGTCGAAAAGCCGGACCCGTCGGTGGCGCCCTCGACGTTGTCGATCATCGGGCGCTACATCCTGCAGCCCGAGGTTTTCGACCACCTGGCCAAGAAGGAACGCGGCGCCGGCGGCGAAATCCAGCTGACCGACGCCATCGCCAAGACCATCGGCACGGTGCCGTTCCACGGTTACCGTTTCATGGGCGAGCGTTTCGACTGCGGCCAGCGGCGCGGCTTCATCGAGGCCAACATCGCGTTCGCCATGCAGGTGGACGACCTGCGCGACCAGGTGATCGAGCTTCTCAGGAAATACGCGTGACCATCGCCGGGTCCGGCTCCGGGCCCGAAAAATCAACTGAAAGGGGATAAACCTCATGCGCGTCGCAATGATCGGCACCGGGTATGTCGGGCTGGTTTCGGGCGCCTGCTTTTCCGAGTTCGGGGTCAACGTCGTTTGCGTCGACAAGGACACCGCCAAGATTGACCGCCTGAAGCAGGGCGGCATCCCGATCTACGAGCCCGGGCTCGAGGATCTGGTGGCGGGCAACGTCAAGTCGGGGCGGTTGTCCTTCACCACCGACTTGGCGGACGCCGTCAAGGGGGCCGACGCCGTGTTCATCGCCGTCGGCACGCCGACGCGCCGCGGCGACGGCCATGCCGACCTTTCCTACGTCTACGCCGCGGCGCGCGAGATCGCGGCGGCGCTCAACGGCTATACCGTCATCGTCAACAAGTCGACGGTGCCCGTGGGAACCGGCGACGAGGTGGAGCGGATCATCCGCGAGGCCAGGCCCGACGCCGACTTCGACGTGGTGTCGAATCCCGAGTTCCTGCGCGAAGGCTCGGCCATCAACGACTTCATGCGCCCCAACAGGGTGGTCATCGGCACCGAATCGGAGCGGGCCCGCCAGGTGATGCGCCAGCTCTACCGGCCGCTGTTCCTCATCGAGACGCCGAT
The DNA here is from genome assembly GCF_026163695.1 of Shumkonia mesophila. NCBI lineage: Bacteria > Pseudomonadati > Pseudomonadota > Alphaproteobacteria > Rhodospirillales > Shumkoniaceae > Shumkonia > Shumkonia mesophila. The sequence continues at coordinate 46,920 of NZ_JAOTID010000002.1, forward strand.
CGTCTTCACCTCGCGCACCACGTCGGAACTCATCAAGTACGCGGCCAACACCTTCCTCGCCACCAAGATCACCTTCATCAACGAGATCGCCGATCTCTGCGAAGTGGTCGGCGCCAACGTCCAGGACGTCGCCAAGGGCATCGGCCTGGACGGGCGCATCGGCGGCAAGTTCCTGCATGCCGGCCCCGGCTACGGCGGGTCGTGCTTTCCCAAGGACACGCTGGCCCTGGTCCACACCGCCCAGGACGCCGGGCGGCCGCTGCGCATCGTCGAGGCGGTGGTCGACATCAATACCCGGCGCAAGAAGGCGATGGCGGAGCGCGTCATCGTCGCCTGCGGCGGGGCCGTGAAGGGCAAGACGGTGGCCGTGCTGGGTGTCACCTTCAAGCCGAACACCGACGACATGCGCGACGCGCCCAGCCTCGACATCGTGCCGGCCCTGCAGGCGGCGGGCGCGCGGGTGCGCGCCTACGACCCCGAGGGCATGGCCGAGGCGAAGCCGCTGCTCAAGGACGTGGAGTGGTGCGACGACGCCTACGCGACCTTGCCCAAGGCCGACGTCGTGGTCATCATTACGGAATGGAACGAGTTCCGGCTGCTCGACTTCAAGCGGGTCAAGTCGCTGATGACGCGGCCGGTCATGGTGGACCTGCGCAACATCTACAATCCGGCCGAGATGGCGGCGGCGGGATTCCACTATACCTCCATCGGCCGGGCCACGGCCCGGACGCCTGAAGCGGTAGCGGGAGAACTGTCATGACCGGGGCCAGAACATTAGATCCCACCATCCTTCGCGAGTACGACATCCGCGGCATCGTCGGCAAGACGCTGGCCGCCGATGACGTGCGCACCGTCGGGCGCGCCTTCGGCAGCATCGTCGCCCGGGCGGGCGGCCACCGGGTGGTGGTCGGCTACGACGGAAGGCTCAGCTCTCCCGAGCTCGAGGCGGCGCTGGTCGAAGGGCTGGCCGCCTGCGGGCTTACGGTGTGCCGGGTCGGCCGCGGGCCGACGCCGATGCTTTATTACGCCTCGCACGCGGTGGGGGCGGACGGCGCGGTGATGATCACCGGCTCGCACAACCCGCCCGAATACAACGGCATCAAGATGGTGCTGAAGGGCAAGTCCTTCTTCGGGGCCGACATCCAGCGCCTGGGGCGCATCGCGGCGGCCGGCGACTTCGTCAACGGTCCCGGCAAGGCCACCGACCATCGGGTCACCGAGGCCTACGTCGAGCGCCTGCTCGAAGGCATGGATTTCGGGCGGCCGAAAAGCGTCGTCTGGGACCCCGGAAACGGCTCGTCGGGCGAGGTGCTGCGCCGCGTCGTCGACCGCCTGCCGGGCCGCCACGTCGTCATCAACGAAACCATCGACGGCACCTTCCCGGCCCACCATCCCGACCCGACGGTGGAAAAGAATCTGGTCCAGCTCAAGGACGCGGTGAAGGCCGAGAAGGCCGATTTCGGCATCGCTTTCGACGGCGACGGCGACCGCATCGGCATGGTCGATTCCGAGGGCCGGGTGCTGTGGGGCGACCAGTTGCTGGCCATCCTGGCGGCCGACGTGTTGGCCGACGTGCCGGGCTCGATCATCATCGCCGACGTCAAGGCCAGCCAGGTTTTGTTCGACGAGGTGGCGCGCCTGGGCGGCAAGCCCTTGATGTGGAAGACTGGGCATTCGCTGATCAAGGCCAAGATGGCCGAAACCGGCTGCCCGCTGGCCGGCGAGATGAGCGGCCACATCTTCTTCGGCCACCGCTACTACGGTTACGACGACGCCCTTTACGCGGCGCTGCGCATGCTCTCCATCGCCGGGCGTTCCGACACCAGCGTCGCCGCCATGCGCGACCGCCTGCCGCAGATGGTGAATACGCCCGAGATGCGCTTTCCGTGCCCGGAGGCGCGCAAGTTCGCCGTCATCGACGAGGTGAAGGGGCGCTTGGCCGGCAAGAGCGGCATCAAGGTCCACGACATCGACGGCGTGCGCGTGCAGTCGGCCGACGGCTGGTGGCTGCTTAGGGCCTCGAACACCCAGGACGTGCTGGTCGCCCGCTGCGAGGCGGCCGACAAGGCGGGCTTGGAGCGGCTCAAGGCAACCCTGGTCGAACAGGTCGAGGCCAGCGGCATCGAGGCGCCCGACTTCGACTGAGTGCCTGCCAATGAGGTCAGCGGTTCACCGGCATCGCTCCTTCCGGCCCCTTACGCGGGATCGGGCGGAACGAGCAGCCGATAGCCGACGCCGGGTTCGTTGCCGATGTAGCGGGGATGGCTGGAATCGTCGCCCAGCTTTTGGCGCAAATGGCGGATGTAGACGCGCAGATAGTGCGTCTCGTGCTCCTGCGCCGGCCCCCACACCTCGCGCAGCAATTGCTGGTGGGTGACGATGCGGTCGGCATGGCGGGCAAGATACCACAGCACGTCGAATTCCCGCTTGGTCAGCTTGACCTCGCGCTCGCCAACCGTAATGCGGCGCAGCGCCAAGTCGATGTGCAGGTCGCCCACCTCGATGACCGCCTTGTCCTCGTGCTGGCCGCTCGACTGGTCGCGCAAGATCGCCCGGATGCGGGCCATCAGTTCGCCGATGCCGAACGGCTTGGTGACGTAGTCGGTGGCCCCCAGATCGAGCGCCCTGATTTTTTCGGATTCGGCCTCGCGCACCGAAAGCACGATGATCGGCACCTGCGACCATTCGCGGATGCGGGCGATGACATCGTGGCCGCTGATGCCGGGAAGCCCGAGGTCGAGGATGACAAGGTCCGGCTGCTTGATGGCGGCCACCTGCAACGCCTCTTCGCCGCTCGCCGCCTGCTCGACCTCGTAGCCGTAGGCGGTAAGGCTGATTTCCAGGAATTTGAGGATCTGCGGCTCGTCGTCGACGACGAGGATGCGGCTGCCTGTCACGGTCATGGCTAGGCCCCGCCGCCCGCCAGGTCTTCCGGTTCGGACGGAACGTCGGGCGCCGCTTCGAGCGGCAAACTCATGATGACCATGGTGCCCTTCCCCTTGGGTCCGGCTTCGATGGCGATCTTACCGCCATGCGCCTCGATAAGGCCACGGCATATCGACAGGCCCAACCCGGTGCCGGCAACCTGCCGGTCCTCGGCTCGAACACGGTAGAACTGGTCGAACACGGCCTCACGCTCACCCTCGGGGATGCCCGGCCCCTGGTCGGTCACGGAGATGACGAGGCTTTCCTCCTCCGCCCGCCCGGCGATCTCGATGCGCGTGCCCGGCGGCGCGTACTTGGCGGCATTGTCGAGCAGATTGACCAGGATATGCTCCATGAGCAGCGGGTCGACCCGAAGGTAGGGCAGGTCGCCCGGCAGGCGGACGTCGAGCGTGTGGCGCGACAAGGTCTTTTCGGTCTGGTGGCGGGCCCGGTCGATGATCTCGCCCAGATCGCACCATTGCCGGTTGATCTCGAGGGCCCCGTAGCTGAGCCGCGTCATGTCGAGAAGGTTCTGGACGAAACGGTGCAGGCGCGCCGATTCGTCCAGGATCGCCTGGATGAGGTTTTGGCGGGCCTTCGCGGGCAGGGTGACCCCGGGGTCGGCCAGCGTGGTCGCCGAGCCGATGATGGAAGCGAGCGGCGTCTTGAGGTCGTGTGAAACCGACGACAGCAGTGCCGCGCGCAAATGCTCCGTTTCATTCAGAAGACGCGTATCCTCCATGACGGCCATCAGGTTGGTGCGCTCGATGGTGACCGCCACCTGGTCGGTGATGGCGTCGAGCAGCCGGCGCCGGTCGGGTTCCAGTGGACGCCTGTCCTCGAAACTGACGCCGAGCACGCCGATGGTGCCCTGGCGGGTGCGCAGCGGCAGGAACAGCCAGTCGGCGGCCGGCAGCGTGTCGGAACTCCAGCCCGCCGGTTCGCCTTTGCTCCACGTCCACTCGGTCGCCGCCCGGTCGCGCTGCTCGAGCCGGTCCTCCGGCGGATAGCCGGCGGCGATCTCGAGCTTGCCGTCGTTCGGCAGCAGGATCAGCGAACGGCACTCCAGCGTCGAGGCGACATGGTGGACGACCGCCCACAGGACGTCGTCGGACGATGCCGCCGCCGCGACCTTGCGGCTGAATTCGTAAAGGTTGGCCGAACTGCGCGCGGCGGATCGCATGGACTTCACCTGCCGGCGCAATCGCGCCGCCAGATTCCCGGTGAGGACGGCGATGAGCAGGAAGAGCGCCAGCGTAAAAACATCCTGCTCGCTGACGACCCGCAGCGTGAAATACGGCACCGTGAAGAAGAAGTTGAAGCTGAGAAAGCTGAGCCCGCTGGCATAGAGCGCCGGCCCCAACCCGAATCGCGACGCGATCAGAAGGACCGCCGCCAAAAAGAAGAACGACAGGTTGGCGACGGAAAAAAAGCGCTCGACGTAGGCGACCACGAACGTCGCCGCCGCAACGCCCAGCGTGGCCCAAACGTAGTCGCGCCATGCGATGCCCGACGTTTTGGTCGCAACCGGCGGCCGCTTGGCTTTCTCCTCATCCGTCTGGCGGGGAACGGTAACCACCTCGAAGGCCTCGGCGCGCCGGCCGACATGGGCGGCCACCCGCTCGGAGAACAGGTGACGCAGCGATCCGGCTCGCGGCCGGCCGAGGACGATGTGGGTGGCGTTGCGCGAACTGGCATAGCTCACGATCTCTCGGGCGACATGGGATTCCGCCGGCAGCGTCACGGCCTCGGCGCCCAGCCGCTCGGCCAGCCGCAAGACCGCGGAGATGCGGTCCTTCGCCGCGTCGTCGAGGCTGTCGTGATGCGGCGTGCGGACGTAAAGGACGATCCACGGCGCCCGCAATCGCTCGGCAAGCCGCCGTCCCGCCCGGACCAGGCTGTTCGATCCCTCCGTCGCATCGACGCAAACCAGCAGGCGCACCTGCGCCGGCCAGGGGCCGGGGATGGCGTGGGCCCGCATGTACTGGACCATCTGGGCGTCAACACGCTCGGCGGCGATGCGCATCGCCAGTTCGCGAAAGGCGGTCAGGTTGCCTTTGCTGAAGAAATGCCGGATGGCGCGGCCGATCTGGTCGCGGACATAGACCTTGCCTTCGCGCAGCCGCTGGATCAGCTCGTCCGGCGGCAGGTCGATGATCTCGATGTCGTCGGCGGCTTCCAAGGCGTGGTCGGGCAGCGTCTCGCGCACCCGCACGCGGGAGATTCGGGCGACGACGTCGTTCAAACTCTCGATGTGCTGAACGTTGAGGGTCGTGTAGACGTCGATGCCGGCGGCCAGCAGTTCCTCGACGTCCTGGTAACGCTTCTCGTGGCGGCTGCCCGGCACGTTGGTGTGGGCGAACTCGTCGACCAGCACCAGTGCCGGCTTGCGGGCAAGGACGGCATCCAGGTCCATCTCGCCGAAGGCGCGGCCCCGGTACTCGACCTGTCGGCGCGGAATTGCCTCGAGGCCGCGCAGCAGCCGTTCCGTCTCGATCCGGCCGTGGGTCTCGGCGATGCCCACCACGACGTCGAGGCCTTCCTTGCGCCTTTGGCGCGCGGCCATCAGCATCGCATAGGTCTTGCCGACGCCGGGATAGGCGCCGAGGAAGATCTTCAGGTGGCCGCGACCTTCCTTTTTGGCCTCTTCGAGGAGAGCATCGGGTGCCGGACGGTCCTGGTCTTCAGCCATTCAATTGCGCGTCCCTGTTTCGACGCCCCCCATTTTATCCGCAACCCGCGCCCGTGTATCGCCTCCCCCGTTCAACGCGACAGGCGATCGAGCGCGAGATTGATCTCCAGGACGTCGACCAGCCGATCGGGCGTCAGCACGTCGCCGGGAGCGAAGGCGTGGCGATCGATGACGGCCTCGACCTGCGAGAGGGGCAGACCGCGAGCCCCGGCCACGCGTTCCGCCTGATACAGCGCGGCTTGCACGCTGATATGGGGGTCGAGCCCGCCGCCCGAAGCCGCCGCCAGTTCGGCGGGCAACGGTTTGGCGGCCGTCGCCCCGTAGCGGGCGACCAACTGGCGCGCCCGTTCGCTGAGGTCGGCGCTGGTCGGGGACTTGTTGCTGCCCGCCGCGGCGGTCGCATCGTATCCCTCTTTTCCCGCCGCCGACGGCCGCGGCCAGAAATAGCCGGGCTCGGTGAAGTTCTGGGCGATCAGGCGGCTGCCGATGGCCTTTCCATCCGCCGCCGTGATCAGCGAGCCCTGGGCGGTATCCGGAAAGAACCGGGCCACACCCAGGATCGCCACCGTGTAGCCCACCACGCAGATCAGCAGGGTGGCGACGACAAGGCGAAGACTGGTGACGAGCAATGCCATGATTGGGCTCCCGAGAGGCTATTTCATGAGGGTGAAATGTTCGGCGATCGGCCCCAGCGCTGCCGCCGGAAAGAACGTCAGCGCGCCAAAGACCAGGATCGTCGCCATCAGCATGACGCCAAAGGTGCCATCCTCGACGCCCAGCGTGCCCGCCGTTTGCGCGCTGGGCCGCTTGGCGGCGAGCGAGCCGGCGATGGCCAGCGGCAGGATGATGGGGATGAAGCGGGCGAACAGCATGACAATGCCGGTCGCCACGTTCCACGGCACCGTGTTGTCGCCCAGCCCCTCGAACCCCGAGCCGTTGTTGGCACTGGCCGAGCTGAACTCGTAGAGCATCTCGCTGAAGCCGTGGGCGCCGGCGTTGTTGAGCGTCGCTTGGCCCCATGGCGTCGCCGCGAAAAGGGCGGTGCCGCCCAGGATGAAGAAGGCATGGGCCAGCAGGGCGAAGATGGCGAGCTTGACCTCGAACGCCTCGACGCGCCGGTTCAGGTACTCGGGCGTCCGTCCCACCATCATGCCGGCCATGAACACGGCGACGACGATGTAGAGGAACATGTTGATCATGCCGACGCCGACGCCCCCGAAGGTGGCGTTCAGCCACATGCCGATCATCGGCATCAGGCCCGTCATCGGGTTGAGGCTGTCGTGCATGGCCCCCACCGAGCCGTTGCTGGTCGAGGTGGTCAGCACCGCCCACAACGGCCCGGAGGCGGCGCCGAAGCGCATCTCCTTGCCTTCCAGGTTGCCGACGTCCCGGGTGATCGGCAGGTTGGCGAAGGCTTCCGTCGGCGCCGTTTCGAAAGAGACCGCGCCGGTGATCTTGACCAGCAGCAAGACCAGCATCACGCCGAACACGACGGACGCGTGACGCATGCGCCCGATGATCCGCCCGAACATCCAGACGCCGGCCATCGGGATGAGGATGATCGAGATCATCGCCAGTCCGTTGGTCCAGAAGGTCGGGTTCTCGAACGGATGGGTGGAATTTGGTCCGAAGAAGCCGCCGCCGTTGGTGCCGAGCTGCTTGATGGCCAGGAACGCCGCCACCGGCCCCCGGGCGATGGTCTGCATCGCCCCTTCCAAAGTGGTGGCGTGGACCGCGCCATCGAGCGTCATCGGCATGCCGCCGATGACCATGGCGGAAGCGACGATGAGGGCGACCGGCAGCAGCACGAGGAACGAGGCCCGCTGAAGATCGACGAAGAAGTTGCCCATCGCCGGCCGTCCGGCGAGGCCCCGGGCCAGCGCCACCAGCGCGGCGATGCCGGTGGCGGCCGACACGAACTGCAGCCACATCAGGCCGCCCAACTGCGAGAAGTAGCTGAGCGTGCTTTCGCCGGAATAGTGCTGGAGATTGGTGTTGGAGGTGAAGGACGCCGCGGTGTTGAAGACGAGGCTGCCTTCGATCGGTCCCATGCCGTCCGGATTGAGCGGCAGATACGACTGCAAGCCCAGGATGGTGAAGGTCACCACGAACATGACCGCGTTGAACGCCAGCATGGCGATCACGTACTGCTTCCAGTTGTGCGACGCCCGGGTCAGCGGGCCGCCGATGCCCTGGAAGGCCCGGGTCCATCCATCGGGACCCTCGGCGAGCGGGGCCGGATCCATGGCCCATTTCATGTAGCGGCCCAGCGGCCAGGACAGAAGGACCGTCCCGCCGACGATGAGGGCGACGAAGAGAATGGCGTACATCATGGGATGATCTCCAGAACGCCGGGCGCTCAGGCCCGGTCGATGGCTTCAGTCAACATGAACAGCAGGCCGAAAATCAGGATTCCGAGAAGCAGATAGAGCCACAGCATGGGGTCAAATCCTCTGCGCGGTGGGAACACGGGCGGCCGTCGCCTTCTTCGTCATGCCCGCACTTGTTGCGGGCATCCACGACTTCGGGCCGACGCCGTGAAGAAAGTCGTGGATGGCCGGAACAAGTCCGGCCATGACGGGGTGTGGCGGCATGGCGGCCAATGCCTTGTGTCGGTTCGCTGGCATCCCGCGATGTCCTAGGCGAGGCCAAGCGACGTCAGCACCATGTCGATGAGCTTGATGCCGACGAACGGCACGATGAGGCCGCCGGCGCCATAGACCATCAGGTTGCGCCGCAGGAGGGCCGACGCGCTCGACGGGACATAGCGAATGCCACGTAGCGCCAAGGGAATGAGGGCGACGATGATCAAGGCGTTGAAGACGACGGCCGACAGGATGGCGCTTTGCGGGCTGGCCAGGCCCATGACGTTGAGCGCCTGGAGCGACGGATAGGCGGTCACGAACAGGGCCGGCAGGATCGCGAAGTACTTGGCCACGTCGTTGGCGATGGAGAAAGTGGTGAGCGAGCCGCGGCTGATCAGCAGCTGCTTGCCGATCCTGACGACCTCCAACAGCTTGGTCGGATCGCTGTCGAGATCGACGATATTGGCGGCTTCCCGCGCCGCCTGCGTTCCGTCGTTCATGGCGACGCCGATGTCGGCTTGGGCAAGGGCCGGCGCGTCGTTGGTGCCGTCGCCGCACATGGCGACCATGCGCCCCTGGGCCTGCTCCTTGCGAATCCATTCCAGCTTCTTTTCCGGCGTGGCCTCGGCCAGGAAGTCGTCGACGCCGGCCTCGGCCGCGATCGCCGCCGCCGTCAGCGCATTGTCGCCGGTGATCATCACCGTGCGGATGCCCATGCGCCGGAGCTCGGCGAAGCGCAGGGCGATATCCGGCTTGACGATATCCTTGAGGTGGACGACGCCGAGGATGCGGCGGTCCCGGGCGACCAGCATCGGCGTGCCGCCGGTGCGGGCGATCTCTTCGACGATCCGTTTGATACCGCCGGTCTCGGCCGGATCGGCATAGGCGAGGATGGCGTCCTCGGCCCCCTTGCGGACTTCGCCGTCGCTAAGCTCGGCGCCGCTCATGCGGGTTTGCGCGGTGAAGGGGATGAACGTCCTCACCTGGGACGCGTCGGCCGTGAAGCCATGCTTGGTCTTCGCCAGTTCGACGATGGAACGCCCTTCCGGCGTGTCGTCGCTGAGCGAAGCCAGGGCGGCCGCCTCGGCGAGTTCCGGGACCGTCACGCCCCTCAAGGACACGAACGCGTCCGCCATGCGGTTGCCGAACGTGATGGTGCCGGTCTTGTCGATCAGCAGCGTGTCGACGTTGCCCGCCGCCTCGATGGCGCGGCCCGACTTGGCGATGATGTTGGCCTGGACAAGCCGGTCCATGCCGGCGATGCCGATCGCCGACAAAAGGCCGCCGATGGTCGTCGGGATGAGGGTGACGAGAAGCGCGATCAGGAAGACGACGGGGATTGTCGCTCCCGCATAGCTGGCGAAGGGCTCGAGCGTGACGACGACGATCAGGAAGATCAGCGTCATGCCGACGAGCAGGATATTGAGGGCGATCTCGTTGGGTGTCTTCTGGCGCCTGGCGCCTTCGACCATGGCGATCATGCGGTCGAGAAAGCTTTCGCCCGGCTTGGCGGTGACACGCACCTTGATCCAGTCGGAAACCACCCGGGTGCCGCCGGTGACGGCCGAGCGGTCGCCGCCGCTCTCGCGGATGACCGGCGCCGACTCGCCGGTGATGGCGGCCTCGTCGACCGAGGCGATGCCTTCGATGATCTCGCCGTCCGCCGGGATGATGTCGCCGGCCTCGACGAGGACGACGTCGTCGGGGCGCAACTCGCTGCTGGGTACAGCCTCGGTCTTGCGGCCATCCGGCGAGACCAGGCGCCTGGCCTCGGTCTCCTGGTGGGTTGCCCGCAAGCTGTCGGCGCGGGCCTTGCCGCGGCCTTCGGCCAGGGCCTCGGCGAAGTTGGCGAACAGCACGGTGAACCACAGCCAGCCGGCGATCTGGGCCGTCAGGCCGATCGAGCCGCCGGAGACGGCCTCCCACGCCAGGGCAAGCGTGGCGAGAACGGAGACCACCTCGACCACGAACATGACCGGATTGGAGACGAGGACACGCGGATCGAGCTTGGCAAACGCGGCCCGGATGGCGGGTCCGACCAGCGCGGGGGCGAGGACGCCGGCGGCGGGGCGGGGATGCTTGGCACTCATGAACCGATCTCCTTGAAAAGGGGCATGGCCCGCACGGACTAAAAGCGCTCGGGACGCAGCAGCACGTAGACGAGGTAGCCGAGCAATAGCAGCGCGACCGCCGCGCCGATGACGAGGTCGAGGCTCATGGCCGGTCTCCTGTGAATCCCCGCAAGACGAAGCCGCGAGGAACGGGGCAACATGCAAAAAGGGTGGAGCCGCGTGCCGTTAAGGCGCCATGCCAGTTCCGCCGTTCGGTGGAAAAAGAGTGGAAACGCTTTTACGCGGCCTTAACGCACCTTCGCCCGAAAGCCCGAAAGCCCGAAAGCCCGAAAACTCGGAACCGAGGCCGATGGCGAGAGCGGGAGCGGTGGGTGCGGCCCATGATGGCCGCCACTCCCGCTCAGCCCAGGAACGGCATCGTGCGGGCCAGGGCGTCATTGAACCCCGGGACCATGTGGGCGGTAAGGAGCATGCGCAGCGTCACCGCCATCAGCGCAACGACGAAGGGCACGCTGACGACGGCCGTCGCCTCAAGCGCAACTCTTGCGAGGGTAGGTTTTCCCATCGGCCGCCGGGCGCCCGGCCTTCCGGCGGGAAGGCGTCCGGTGCCATTCAGGGTGATGGTGTTCATGGTGGTCTCCTGTGTCTGGGGCGACGGGGCCGAAGAGCCGCCGTCGCCGGGCCGTTCGTTCACACAGGAATCTGGGCCGCCCGCCCGTTAAACCGCCATGCGAGAAAATGGGCCCGCCGGTTAAATCGGCGGGAACGGTTTAACGTGATTTTTCCGCCGATGGGCCGGGCTGCGCCCAACCTGCAATTCATCCGCCGGAAACGCCCGTTTTTCCGTGACCCCGCTCAAACTTAATGTCCGGAAATGGCGCCCACCCGACCTTTTCTAGCGCCGCCGTCTCGCCTCGCGGTGGAAAATGTAGAGCCCGGTGGCAATCACGATGGCGGCGCCGGTCAGCGTGGCGGTCGATGGGGCGACCCCCCATAGCGCCAGGTCGAACAGCACCGCCCAGGCGATCTGCGTGTATTCGAAGGGGGCGGCCACCGAGGCGGGGGCCAGTTTCATGGCGAAGGTCATGCAGATCTGGCCGATGGCGCCGACCACGCCGGTGGCGAGGTAAAGCATCCACACCCTGGGCGTCGGCGTCACCCATATCCACGGCAGGAAGCAGGTGGCGATCAGGGCGCCGGTGATCATGTAGTAGAAGACGATGGTGTAGGGGCTTTCGGTGGCGGCGAGCTTTTTCACCAGAATCACCACCGTCGCCCAGCACAGCGTGCCGGCCAGGGCGTAGAGGCTGCCTTCCTGGATGGCGCCGCCGGGGTCGAGCGCGATGACGACGCCGACAAAGCCGACGACGATGGCGCTCCAGCGATGCCAGCCCACCTTCTCGCCCAAGAGCGGAATGGCCAGGAGGGCGGCGAAGATGGGCACCGACATGGTGATCGCCATGCCGCTGGAAAGGGCGATGCGCTGATAGGCGTAGAAGCAAAGGGCGTTGCTGCCCAACCCGAAGACGGCCCGGAGCGCGTGGCCGAGCGGCCGTTTGGTCTTGAGCGCCCCGACGCCGCCGGTGGCGAGCACGAAGGGGATTACCAGGACCGCCGCGATGACGTTGCGAAAGAAGGCGGCTTCCAGCGCGTGGTACTCGGGCCCGATCAGCTTGACGAACATGTTCATGGCCGCGAAGAAGCCGACCGAGACGACCATCAGCAGGATGCCCAGCGCGACGCCGCGCCCCGATGGCGACGGGGCGCGCGAAGCGGGGGACGGGGAGGGGGCGTCGGCGGGCGGCACGGTCATGGCGGGCGGGGGCTTCGTCCGTGGGATCGGCGCCACGTTAGGCCCGCCGTCCGAACGCCGCAACCCCTGGTAATTTCGGGGACACCATACTTAATTCATGAGAGTTTCCGTCAGGGGAATTAAATATGGCGTCCCCGAAATGAACAGTCTCCATCTTCGATTGGAGGATTGCGACATGGACTTCTTCTTCTACGGGACGCTTTGCGACGCCGACGTGCGCAGGCGGGTGCTCGGCCGCGAGCTGCCGGATGCCCAGGTGGAGGACGCCATCCTTTCCGGCTTCAGCCCCCTTTTCGTCGCCGACGCCACCTATCCCACGCTTGTCGCCCGCCCGGGCGGCCATGCGCCGGGCCTGCTGGCCCGCGGCCTGGGCGCGGCCGACGCCGCCCGCCTTGCCGCCTTCGAGGGGCCGGCCTATTGCACCCGCAGTTTGGCGGTGACCGGCCGGCGGAGCGGGCCGGCGAAGGCCCGCGTCTTTGTCATCCGGGGCGAGGCGCGGGCGGCCGGGCGGCCGTGGACGCTGGCGGAATGGCAGCGGCGCTTCAAGCAGGCTTTCCTGGCGGCGAGCCCGTTCCGCCCGCGCTGAACATCGTGCCGGTCCCTTGCATTGGTCGCCGAACCACCCCATTTAGGGAATGGACATTCTTTTCCGGCACCGCCGATCGACGACCCGGCGGGGTGCCGGCGCCTTTCTCGCGAGGGGGCGAGATGCGCATTTTCGGGAGGGTCGGGTTTTCTCCCGCAGTTCGATAGCCGGCGGCGCTTGAACGTCAGTGACGTCGGTTTCCGGTGAGATCGCAGATCTGCGATCCGCCTTCAGCCGGCGCGACGGCGCCAGGGGCCGGACTTGGGCCCAATCATGATGACACGAGCGAAACGGGCCTACGGCCCGCGTTACGGACATAGAACGATGGATACAGCGTGCAGGATTCCGCAGACGGAAGGTCCCGTCGATGCGGAAACCGAAATCGATATCGACGTCGACGACAAGACGGACCGCAAGACCAGGCGGTGCCTCATGTGCGGACAGTCCTTCCTTAGCGAGTGGGCGGGCGAGCGGGTGTGCCGTTCGTGCAAGTCCACCGCGGCGTGGCGTACGGGATGATCCGCCACCACCGGTCCGGCCGCATTCAACCGAGGAGAGATCGCCATGCCCAATCGCGTTCCTAGAAGCAAATGGTTCGGGCGACGGAAGTCGTCGGGCGAGCGGCGCGACACGGCGCCGGGGAACAACCCATCCCCGGGGGGCGGGTCGGGCCAGGGCGGCGACGGCGCCTCCGATGCCAAACGAAAGTTTGCCCGCTACGTGGAGTTGGCGAAGGCGGCGGCCTCTTCCGGCGACGTCGTCGAGTCCGAAAAGTACTACCAGTACGCCGACCATTTCCTGCGGCTGATGAACGATAAGCCGGCCTGAAAAAGTCGGCAGGGCGCTGGCATATCCGCCAAACTCCTCTTGCTATTGTCTTCCGCCGCGATTATTTCTCATCCTGTGACTCTTTTGATCTGGGGAGAGGGATCGGCTGGGAACGGTTCCCGACCGCTTCATAATTCCGTCTTATGCAGAAGGGCGTCACCTTGCCGGAACGCGTCGTTCCGGCGAGAACAAGCATGGAAGTCTTAAATCAATGACCGTTGGCATTACCAAGTTCTTCAACGAAGCCAAGGGCTTCGGTTTTATCAGCCCCGAAGATGGTTCCAAGGACGTTTTCGTCCACATTTCGGCCGTCGAGCAGGCCGGCCTGCGCACCCTGCGTGAGGGCCAGAAGGTCGAGTTCGACGTCCAGCCCGACCAGCGCGGCCCCAAGGCCGTGAATCTTCGCGCGGTAAAGTAATTTACCGTGCCGAAAGCGGGGCCGTCCGGCAACGGGCGGCCCCGACTTTCTTTGCCATAGCCCGGCCTTCCTGCCGACGTACCGGCCTGCCGATAAGGGAGGGCGGTTTTTTTGTGTCCGCGGCGGCCGCCCCTCAGCTCAGGCGATGGCGGAACATGAAGGCGGCGCCGGCCAGGTTGATCCCGGCGATCGCCGCCATCGGCCACAGCTGCCGGAAGACCAGCTCGGCCGACAGCTCTTCCAGGAAGATCCCCCGCACGATGACCAGGAAGTAGCGCATGGGGTTGACCAGCGTCAGATGCTGGATCGCCTCGGGCATGTTGGCGATGGGGGTGGCGAAACCCGACAGGATCACCGCCGGCATGATGAACAGGAAGGCCCCCAGGATGGCTTGCTGCTGGGTGCGGCAGATCGACGAGATCATCAGGCCGACGCTGATCACCGCAAGCACGTAGACGACGAGCCCGGCATACAGCAGCGAGACGTCGCCACGGAACGGGATGTCGAACCACAGAATGCCGACGATGACGATCAGCGTTCCCTCGGCCACCCCGATGATGAGGGCCGGGGCGGCTTTGCCGACCAGGATCTCAAGCGGGCGGAGCGGCGTCACCAGAAGCTGTTCGAAGGTGCCGACCTCGCGCTCGCGGGCCACCGACAGCGCGGTGACGACGATGGTCACCACCAGGGTCAGCAGGGCGACGATGCCGGGAATGAAGAACCACCGGCTTTCCAGATTGGGATTGAACCACGAGCGCACGACCAGGTGGGCGGACGGCAACGCCTCGCCGTGGGCCTTCGCCCATTCGCTGTTGAAGTCGGCGACGATGCGCCCAGCATAGCCCAGCACGACCAGCGAGGTGTTCGATTCCCGGCCGTCGACGATGAGCTGCACCTTGGCCGGCGGGTGGATGCGGATGTCGCGCGAGAAGGTCGGTCCGATGTGGATGAGCAGCCGGGCCCGGCGGGGGTCGATGACTTGGGCGATCTCGGATTCCCGGCTGATGTGGCCGACCACTTCGAAGGTCGGCGACCCCGCGAAGCGGGCGACCAGTTCGCGGGCCGGCAGGCCGTCGTCCTCGTTGAAGATGACGGTGGCCAGGTGGTTGACGTCGAAGCTGGCGGCGTAGCCGAAGATCAGCAACTGGATGAGCGGCGGCACGATCAGCACGAAGCGGCTTTTCTTGTCGCGCCAGATGGCGTGGAATTCCTTGATGATCAGGGCGCGAATGCGGTTCCACATGGCGGGCGGGTCCTACTCCAGCGACTTGCGCGTCTTGCGCCGCGTCAGGCCAAGGAAGAAGACGGCCATCAGGGCCAGCGCCGCCATGTCGGTCGCCACGATGGGCCAAATGTTGCCGGCCAGAAACAGGGTCTGCAGCGAGGACACGAAATAGCGCGCCGGCACGACATGGGTGATGCCCCACACCACCGCCGGCATGCTGGCGATGTCGAACAGGAACCCCGACAGCATGAAGGCCGGCAGGAAGGCGACGAGGATGGCGACCTGGCCGGCGACGAACTGGTTCTTGGTCACCGTCGAGATGAGGAGGCCGAGGCCGAGCGCGGCCAGCATGAAGAGCGTGGAAACCAGAAGCAGCACGAAGAAGGAGCCGCGGAACGGCACGCCGAACACCCATACCGCCATGACGGTGGATGCCGCCATGCCACCCATGCCGAGCACGAAATAGGGGATCAGCTTGCCCAGCAGGATCTCGCCGATGCTCACCGGGGTCACCATCAGCGCCTCCAGGGTGCCGCGCTCCCACTCGCGGGCCACCACCAGGGCCGTCAGCAGGGTGCCGATCAGGGTCATGATGATGGCCATCAGGCCGGGCACCAGGAAGTTGCGGCTGCTCACTTCGGGGTTGAACCACACCCGCTGTTCGACGGCGACCGGCGGCGCCATGGCGCCGCCGGCGTCGAGGGCCGTGTGCTCAAGCCACTTCTGCCAGGCGCCTTCGACGTAGCCGCCGATGATGCGCGCCGTGTTGGCGTCGGTGCCGTTGACGATGAGCTGGATGGGCGCGCCGGCGGCGGACGGCAACTGGCGGCTGAAGTTCGAGCTGAGCACGACGATGGCCTGCACCCGGCCTTCGGCCAGCGCCCGCTCGGCGGCCGGGCGGTCGGGTACCGCCTGCGGCGCGAAGTATTCCGAACCGGCCAGGGAGGCCGTGAAGCTCGACGTCTCGGCCGTCGGGTTCTCGATGACGAGCGCCATCGGAACGTGCTTGGCGTCCAGCGATACCCCATAGCCGAAGAGCAGCAGCAGGACGACCGGCAGCACGAAGCCGATCAGGATGCTGCTGGGGTCGCGCACGATCTGGAAGGTCTCCTTGCGGATCAGGCCGCGAAGGCGCAGGCCCGTGCTTCCCCGCGTCATAGCGCGTGCTCCCGGTCATAGGTCTCGATGAGGTCGACGAAGACGTCTTCCAGCGTCGGGTCCGGCCGCTCGGGCCCCCGGTGGTCGGCCTTGAGCCGGTCGGGCGAACCGGAGGCGATCAGCCGCCCGCGGTAGATGACGCCGATACGGTTGCAGTACTCGGCCTCCTCCATGAAGTGGGTGGTCACCATGATGGTCACGCCGGCCATCGCCATGGCGTTGATGCGGTGCCAGAATTCGCGGCGGACCAGGGGATCGACGCCCGACGTCGGCTCGTCCAGGAACAGCACGCCGGGCTGGTGCATGATGGCGCAGGCCAGGGCCAGGCGCTGCTTGTAGCCGAGCGGCAGGTCGGCGGCGTTGACGTCGGCAAAGGGGCGAAGGGCGAATTCGTCCAATTCCCGCTCGATGGCCTGTTCGCGCGTCTTGCCGCCAAGGCCGTAGATGCTGGCGAAGAAGCGGAAGTTCTGGAGCACGGTCATGTTGCCGTAGAGCGAGAATTTCTGGGCCATGTAGCCGATGCGGCCGCGCGCCTTGGCGGCCGCCCGCCTGAGATCGATCTCCAGCACCAGCGCCTTGCCGTCGCTTGGCGGCAACAGTCCGCACAGCATCTTGAAGGTGGTCGACTTGCCGGCGCCGTTGGGACCGAGCAGGCCGAAGATCTCGCCCTGCTTTACCTGGAAATCGATGCCGTCCACCGCCTTGAAGGTACCGAACTGCCGGACCAGGCCCTCGACCCGGATGACCGGCGCGCCGTTGGCGGCAGCCGGCAGGGGAATGAGATCCGGTATTCCCCCGGAAAGGGAAGCGGCGCCGGGGACCGCCGATGCGGCCTCCCGTTCCTTAAGAAGGGCGATGAAGGCGTCCTCGAAGCCGGGGGCGACCGGCCGGAGGGCGTCCTTTGCCAGATCGAGGGCGTGGGCCAGATCGCCGAGCCGGGCGGCGTCGGTCGGGCGGTCGAGCAGCAGGCGAACGTCGCTTCCCTTGATCGCCGCGTCGATGATCTCGGGAAGCCGCTTGGCGCCGTCGAGAACGGTCCGGGTGTCGGCATCTCCCACCGCGAAGGCGAAGGTGCGCGATTGCAGCCGGTCGCTGAACATGGCGGGCGGACCGGCATCGAGGAGCTTGCCCTCGCTCACCAGCAGCACGTCGTCGCAGCGTTCCGCCTCGTCGAGGTAGGCGGTGCTCCACAGCACGCTCATGCCTTCATCGACGAGGGAATGGACAATGGCCCACAACTCGCGGCGCGACACCGGATCGACGCCGACGCTGGGCTCGTCCAGCAGCAGCAGTCGGGGCCGCCCGACCAGCGTGCAGGCGAGGCCCAGCTTCTGCTTCATGCCGCCGGACAGCCGCCCGGCCTGGCGGCCGCGGAAGGGGGCGAGGCCGGTGAACTGCATGAGCTGGGCGAAGCGATCCTTGCGCTCGGCGCGGGAAAGGCCCTGGAGGTCGGCGTAAAGGTCGAGGTTCTCGGCCACCGTCAGGTCCTCGTACAGGCCGAAGCGCTGCGGCATATAGCCGACCGCTGCCTGGATGTCCTGGGCTTGGCGGGGGCTGTCGAAGCCCAGCACCCGGATGGTGCCGGAGTCCGGCTTCAAGAGCCCGGTGACGAGGCGCATCAGCGTGGTCTTGCCGGCGGCGTCGGGGCCGACCAGGCCGGTGATGCGCCCGGCCCCGATCCGCATCGTCATGCCATCGATGGCGGTGACGGTGCGCCCGCCGCTGGCGAATCGCTTGACCACATCGTCGATGGCGATGACCGGATCTGTCACGAGACCGACTCCGGGGCCTAGCTCGCGCCCTTGGGGGTTTCCGGAGCACTGGGGGCGGCATCGGGCTTGAGGCGGATGGTCACGGGCATCCCTTGGCGCAGGCCATTGTCGGGATTGCCGACGTAAACCCGCACGCGGTAGACCAGCGAAGAGCGGATTTCCCGCGTCTCGACGGTCTTGGGCGTGAACTCGGCGACCGGCGACACGTGCCCCACCCATCCCGCGTAGGCCTTGCCGGGCGTCGAATCGGTGAACAGCTCGGCTTTCATGCCCGGATACACGCGGCCGAGGTCGGGGCCGGCCACATAGGTCCGGGCCCATACCGGGTCGGTGAGAGCCAGCACGTAGACTGGCGTCTGCGCCAGCACGACGGCGCCGGGCTCGACGATCCGCGTCTTCACGATGCCGCCGGCCGGGGCAAGGAGCCTGGTGTAATCGAGGCGCTGCATGGCCAGGGCCAGCGCCGCTTTCTGGGCCTCCATCTGGGCCCGGGCCTCGACGATGTCCTCGTTGCGGGGGCCCTGGATCGCCAGATCGAGCGCCTGCTCGGCCGCCTTGAGGCGGGCCTTGGCGCCGTCGACGCGAGCCCGGTCGCTGTCCAGCTTCTGCTGCGAGGCAAAATCCTCGCGGGCCAGTTTCTGGGTGCGTTTCAGGGTGGAGAGGGCATCTTCGAGGTCGGCCTGGATGGCCGCGACGTCGGCGCGGGCCTTCTGGATTTCCTGCGAGCGGCTGCCGGCCAGCAGACGGTCCAGCACCGCCTTCTGGGCGGCGACCTGGGCCTCGGCGGCGTCGACCTCGGCCATGTAGGTGGCGGCGTCCAGCGTGGCCAGAAGCTGCCCTTTCCCGACGGTGGTCCCTTCCTCGACCTCGACGCTCTCGACCCGCCCGCCGACGTTGAAGGCGAGATCGGCCTCGCGGATGTCGATGTTGCCTTGCAGCACGATGCCGGTTTCCGTCGCCGGCCGTTCCTGCCAGGGGCGCGCGTAGTAGACGTATCCGGCGGAAGCCGCCGCCACGACGATGACGACGAGCACGATCAGCTTTTTCATCTGGAGGCTCCCATTCCGATCGTTGCGGCCAACTCGGCAGCCAGGGCGCCAACGACTTCGATTTCGCGGGGGCCAACGGTTTGCCATTCGAGGTGCGCCAAAACCGCCGCATGCGCCACTCGGAACACCAACACGCTGCCGGCCAGCGACAATGTTCTCAACCGAACGTGTTCGGATCGGGGGTCTTCGTCGAGCAGCGTCGCCACCAACCGGCCGAGGAGACCGAGCATCGGCCCCATGACGCCGGCGTAGACGCGCCGGAAGGCCTCCGTCGGTTCCATCTGTTCGCGGATCAGGAAGCGGACCCACGTCTCCGATTCGCGGCCGACGAAGAGCGCGGCCATTCTCTGGAGAATGCTCGTCAACAACCGACGGGCCTCGTCCGGGCCGATGGCGACGCCTTGATCTTCGGCTTCCTTGAGCCGGGCATGCGCCCGCTCGCGGACGTCGGCGGTGTGGGAGGCGATCAGCGAGCCGATGTGCTCGGCTGCGGCGATGTAGAGCCCCTGTTTGCCGCCGAAGTAGTAGGGAATGGCCTGCAGGTTGACGCCGGCGGCGTGGGCCAGCGTCCGTGTCGTCGTGCCGTCGAAGCCGCGGCGGCCGAACACGTCGATGGCCGCCAGCAACAGCTTCTCGCGTGTGACGTCGCCGCGCTCGGCGCGGGGACGGCCATGGTGGGGCGGTGAGGTTTTTTCCGTAGACATGACGGCAAAGATAGTCCTTTTCCACAATTCAGTCAATCGAATGAATTATGATATGGAAGAGGCGCTCGCCGGGGAGGGCGGCCCCGCCTTTGCCCGGCCGGCCTTGCCCTCGGCGGGGGAGGACGTTAAAAGCGGGCGCCATGGCCCCTCCCATCCTCATGCTGCGCGACATCCACCTGACCTTTGGCGGCACGCCGCTGCTGGAGGGGGCCGAGCTTTCCGTCTCGCAGGGCGAGCGGCTGTGCGTGGTCGGGCGCAACGGGTCGGGCAAGTCGACGCTGCTCAAGATCGCCGCCGGCCTCATCGAGGCCGACGCCGGGGAGCGGTTCGTGCAGCCAGGCGCCACCGTGCGCTATCTGGCCCAGGAGCCGGACCTTTCGGAGTTCGCGACGACCCTTGCCTACGTCGAGGCGGGGCTGGCGCCGGGCGACGATCCCTACCGCGCCCAATACCTGTTGACGCAATTGGGCCTGACGGGGGCCGAGGAGACGGCGCGGCTGTCCGGCGGCGAGGCGCGCCGTGCGGCGCTCGCGCGCGTACTGGCGCCGGCGCCGGATATCCTGTTGCTCGACGAACCGACCAACCACCTGGACTTGCCGGCCATCGAATGGCTGGAAGCCGAGCTCAAGGGGACCCGCTCCGCCCTGGTTCTGATCAGCCACGACCGCCGCTTCCTGGAACGGCTGTCGCAGGCCGCCATCTGGCTGGACCGCGGCGTGGCGCGGCGCCTGGACGCCGGTTTCGCCCAATTCGAAAGCTGGCGCGACGACATCCTCGGGCGCGAGGAACTCGACCGCCACAAGCTCGACCGCAAACTGGCCATGGAGGCCGACTGGCTGCGCTATGGAGTCACCGCCCGGCGCAAACGCAACATGGGTCGCCTGCGGGCGCTCGAATCCCTGCGCAAGCAGCGCCGCGAGCAGCGCCGCGCCACCGGCGCCGTCAAACTGGCGGCGGCCGAGGGCGAGGTGTCGGGCAAGCTGGTGGTCGAGGCCAAGGCGGTCAGCAAGGGATACGGCGACACGGTGGTCGTCAGGGATTTCTCCTGCCGCATCCAGAGGGGCGATCGGGTCGGCATCGTCGGCCCCAACGGCGCCGGCAAGACGACGCTCCTCAACCTGCTGACCGGGGAACTGGCGCCCGACTCCGGTGTCGTCCGCCTCGGCGCCAACCTGCAATGGGTGGCGCTGGATCAGAAGCGCGAGAGCCTCGATCCGACGTGGACGCTGACCGAGGCGCTGACCGGCGGGCGCGGCGACACCGTCATCGTCGACGGCAAATCCAAGCACGTGGTCAGCTACATGAAGGACTTCCTGTTCACGCCCATCCAGGCGCGCAGTCCCGTGGGCGCGCTGTCGGGCGGCGAGCGCGGGCGCCTGATGCTGGCCCGCGCCCTGGCCCGGCCATCCAACCTGCTGGTGCTGGACGAGCCGACCAACGATCTCGACCTCGAAACCCTCGACCTCTTGCAGGAGATGCTGGCCGATTATTCGGGCACCGTGCTGCTGGTCAGCCACGACCGCGACTTCCTGGACCGCGTGGTGACGTCGGTGATCGTTTCGGAAGGCGACGGCCGCTGGACCGAATACGCCGGCGGCTACAGCGACATGGTTATCCAGCGCGGCCGCGGCGTCGAGGCGAAGGAAGTTGCCATGCCGGCGGCGCGGCCGATCCGGGCAAAAGCGGAAGGGGAGGCGGAGGGAGAGGCAGTCCCGGCACCCAAGCCCAGAGCCAAACGCAAGCTGTCCTTCAAGGAAAAGCACGCGCTCCAAACCCTGCCGGCCAAGATGGAGGGCTTGCGGGCCGAGATGGCCGGCCTCCAGGCGAAGCTGGCCGACGCCGATCTCTACCGGCGCGACCCGGCGGCCTTCGAGGAAGCGGTCAAGGCCCTGGATGGGGCCGGCGCCGCGCTTGCCCAGGCGGAGGACGAATGGCTGACCCTGGAGCTTCTTCGCGAGGAATTGGAGGACGGCTGACCGTCCTTACGCAAAAAAAAGACGAAGGACTGACGGCATCGAAAAGCCGGAATTCCGGGAAATATCGCGCCGGCTCGAAAAGCGGGTCATAATTGGCTCTGGACCCGAGCCGTCTTCTTCTTAACTCTGTCGGTAACCGACGGACATTGCCGACTCAACGAAAGGATCGTTATGGCCTTCAAGCCCAATTACAGTTTCGAACGACGGGAGCGGGATAAATCCAAAGCCGCCAAAAAGGCGGCCCGTCTTCAAGCCAAGCGCGAGAAGTCGGAAAAGAGCAAGGAAGACAAATCCGCAGCCGACGTCGAACAGACCGCCGAATCGGCCCCGGCCGAAGAGGAATAGAAAAGCGCGCAGCGGCTCGTCCTCGAGGCGACGGAGCCGCTGCTATCCCCGGCTTATTGGGGCCGGGTCGCGCCCAGGGGGATCAGCCGTTCTTCGGCGGATCGAAGGCGGTGACGGCTGGTACCCTGCCGGTAAACTTCTCGACCATCACAAGCACCGAATCGGCCGTCGTGGCCTGCCCGATTTTCGATGTTGGCCGATCCTGCGTGAGCTGGTTGGCTGACCCGTACTTGTCCAGCGCCCCCGGTTGGCCCGGCTGATCCGGATCGTACCACGACCCTTCGTGCAGCCGCACGACGCCCGGCATCAGGTCTTCGGTGACGACGGCGCCGGCCAGCGTCTGGCCGCGGTCGTTGAACACCCGCACGACGTCACCGTTGGCGATTCCGTTCTTTTTGGCATCCGCGACGCTGATCTCGATCGGCTCGCGATCCTGCACCGTGTAGGCCTTGCGGGCGTCCGAGTTGTTCATCTGCGAGTGGATACGGTACTTGGGATGCGGACTGAGCATGTGCAGCGCACCGTCCTTCGCCCCTTTGGCACCCAGCCATTCCACCGGCTCGACCCACTGCGCATGGCCGGCGACGCCTTCATATCCGAAGGCGGCGATCTTCTTGGAAAAAATCTCGATCTTGCCCGACGGCGTGCCGAGCGGCTCGATGTTCGGATCCTCGCGGTACGCGGCATAGCGCGTCCACTGCTTGGCTTTGTCGGTTACCGGGAACTCGAAGTAGTCACCGCTCTCCCAGTAGGTCTTGAAGTCCGGCATGTCGATCTTCTGCTTCTTCGCCTGGGCGGCGCAGGCGCCATAAAATTCCTGGATATGCGCCAACTGCGGTTTGCGGGCGAATCCCGGTCCGTAGCCCAGGCGATCGGCCAGGTCGGCCGCGATGTCGTAATCGTTGTGGGCCTCGAACAGCGGCTCGACCACCTTGTGCATGGGGATGACGAATTGGCCGGAATAGTCGCCGCATAGTTCGATGTCGTCGCGCTCGTAGGGGGTCGTTGCCGGCAGCACAACGTCGGCGAAACGGGCCGTCGTCGTCCACCACGGCTCCTGGATAACGACCACCTCCGGCTTGCGCCACGCCTTGATCAGACGATTGCGATCCTGGTGGTGGCTGAGCGGGTTGCCGCCAGCCCACAGAATCATCCGGATATCCGGATAGGTCATCTTCTTGCCGTTGAAATCGTATTCGGCACCCGGGTTGAGCAGCATGTCGGCAATACGCGCGGCTGGGATACGGGGCGGCAAGTCCTTGGGTGCCGCGCCGGCGGCCAGGCCGGGCAACCCGCCACCCGTGGCACGCGGCGCGCAACTGCTGCTGTAGTGGTAGCCTACGCTGAAACCGCCACCCGGTAGGCCGATCTGCCCCAGCATCGAGGCGAGGGTGACCAGCATCCAATAGGTCTGCTCGCCGTTCTCGGCCCGCTGGAGGGACCAGCCGCCGACGATAAAGGTGCGGTTCTTGGCCATCTGCCGCGCCAGGTTGCGGATGGTGTCAGCCGGGATCTGGGCGATGTTGGCCGCCCACGCGGCATCCTTCGGCTGTCCATCGCTCTTGCCGGTCAGGTAGGGCACGAACTGATCGAAGCCGACGGTATAGTCCTTGAGAAACTTTTCGTCGTGCAGGCCTTCGGTGTAAAGCGTGTGGGCAATGCCCAGCATGATCGCGGTGTCGGAACCCGGCCGCGGGGCGATCCATTCGGCGTTCAGGTACTTGGCCGTCTCGGTCCGCTTGGGATCAATGACGACGGTTTTGAGACCCTTTTCCTTGAAGGCCTTGAAGCCGACGAATCCCTCATGGTCCGGCGGCGAGAAGCCGATGTTCAGCGTGACCAGCGGATCCGACCCCCAGATGACCAGCAACTTGGCGTTCTCGGCCACGCTCGGCCACGCCGACTGCGGCGCATAGACCTCAAGCCCGCCGATGACGTGGGGCAGGATGGCCTGGGCGGCACCGGTGCTGTAGTCGCCGGCCGGCGACGTGTAGCCGCCATGCAGGTTCATGAGGCGCACCAGCGAGGTGCGCGGGTTGTGCAGGCGCCCCGTGCTCTTCCAGCCCATGTTGCCGACATAGAAGCTGGCCGGGCCGGTCTCGGACTTCACCCGCTTCAGTTCGCGCGCGACGATGTTCAGCGCATCGTCCCAGCTGACGCACACGAAATCACCGTTGCCGCGTTCGCTGGTGTCGCTCTTGTGTCCCTTCTCGAGGAATCCCTTGCGGACCATCGGATACTTCACGCGGCTCGGCGAATAGACCAACGAAGGCGTCGCCTCGATCATGGCGGTTACCGGCGCCGGGTCTCTTTCGAAGGGAAGGGCCTTGACGAATTTGCCGTTTTCGACGACTGCGCGCATGACGCCCCAGTGGGCCGTCGTCAGGATACCCTTCGGCGCGGCGGCCTTGGCCGCCTTCGACAAAATGGTGGAACTGGCCAGCGTGCCGACGCCCACCGCCGCCGTACCCCCCAGAAACCCCCGTCGAGAAACTTTCGGTCCCTGCACGCGCATCTTTTCCCGGGCCATCGTGGCTCCCCCCAAATTCATGTTGAGATTGTATGGCAAAAAGCGGTAGCTAAGATCATTCTTCATGCATGGTAGTATGGCAGATGTTCTGCAATAGTAGAAAAACACTAAAGTAAGTTTACCGGGGCTTCAAGCATGCATAATCAAAATTCATCTTTTGTGCGCGGGAACAAATACGGGCAATCCATCGTTGTTTGGTTCCAGAACAAATCTAAAGTGCGATTTATCACGGTTTGCTTAATAGTTGTGGCGTCCTTCATAACGGGGATAATTTTTTTTGGTATATTTCAATTGTCTATGAAGGTCACCGACAACATCGCGTTCTGCACGTCCTGCCATTCCATGGGCATTGCCTACCAGGAGTATCAGGCGTCAAAGCACTATCAGAACACTTCCGGCGTGCGCGCCATCTGCACGGACTGCCATGTTCCGAGTGAATGGGGGCCCTACGTCCTCGCCAAGGTCGAGGCGACCAGAGATCTTCTCGCCGAGGTCCGCGGTACCATCGACACGCCCGAGAAGTTCGCGGCCAAGCGCCTGGAACTGGCGCAACGGGTATGGGCGCGCATGGAGGCCAGCGACTCGCGGGAATGCCGGAGCTGTCACGCCCTCGAGTCGATGATCGCCGCCGATCAGACCAAGGAGGCGCAGGCCCAGCACGCCCGCGCCCCCACGAAGAACGAGACCTGTATCGACTGCCACAAGGGTCTGGTCCATGCCATGCCCGATCTTGGGCCCCTGGCGCAGGCGGCGTTTGCCGATCTCGAGCCCACCATCGGCAGCATCCCGGCCGGCGCCACGACCGTCCATTCCCTCGTCACCCAGCCCTTCTTTATGGATGCAGGCGGCGAAACCAAAGGCGGTCAGGTCCTGGCCGGCATTCCCATGGCGGTGGTGCAGGTGGCGGACGGCATGGCGAAGGTCCGCCTGGCCGGATGGCGCCAGGAAGATGTCGAGCGGGTCCTCTATGCCGAGGCGGGAAAGCGTATTCTCATGGCCTCGCTCTCCTCGGAAGCGCGCGAAGCCATCGAAACCTCGGGGGATTCGGTGACTCTCGAGGATACGGGACAGACGTGGAGCCGGGCGGTCCTGGAGGGATGGATGCCCATGGCGAGCCTAACGGCCGATACGGACAAGCTTTGGAACTACGCGGGGGCCCTTTTCTCGACCAACTGCTCGCTGTGCCATGCTCTTCCGCATACCAACGAATTCGATGCGAACCAGTGGATGGGACAACTCCAGGCCATGGTCAGTTCGACCTCTCTGGAGAAGGAGGAGGCCCGCCTGGTCCAGACATACCTGCAACTGCATGCCGCGGACATGGCGGAGCACTGAATGTCGGGATGGTGGAAGACTAGGGGAACGTGCAGCGGTCCGCGGTGACGTTGACGAAGCCGCGGCTGTTTCCGGCGGTGACCGTGAAGCGGTACTCGTGATCGCCGAGCACGACCGAATGGTGAAGCGGCAGCTTCGCCGTCGCCTTGGAGGTTTCGCCGCCCAGCCGGGAGAAATGCACGGTTACCGGCTTGGCCGGATCGAACCAGGCTTCCGGCTGATTGGCGGCGTTGATGGCGGGCTCTCCCTCGCCGACGATCGTGATGGCGTTGTCGGCGAAGGTCACGGAACTCACCGTATAGTCGGTCTCGCCGGCGATCAGGGTTTTGACCAGGAAGCGTTTGGTCGTCGGGGCGTTCTCGCAGGACTGGCCCGTCCCCGCCGCATTGATGAGGAAGCTGAGCCGGTCCACCGCCACCCCCGCCGCCAACTGTTGGGTGATCAGCGCATACAACTGCTGGGTCGGACCCTTCGGAACGTCCCGCTCATAGCGCCGTTGCCATTCCTGCGCATCCAGCTTGGCCTGCTCGGCGGAGGCCATCAGGTCGAGGTTCCGCCTTTCCTCCTCGGCGACGGCATTCGAAAGCTTTGAGGTTTCGGCCTGCAGCTGCCGAATTTGGCCCTGCGCCAGGCTTGCTCCCGACTGGTAAAGGGCGACCCCGCCGGCCGCGATGCAGCCCAACAGGAACAGCCATTTGAGAAGACGGCCGCGCCGTTGGCGGCGCTCGCGGGTTCGGCTTTCGCGAAGGCCAAGGGTCATGTCGGTAGTGTCCTGTTCATGTTCACGAAGGTAAGTACATTCCCGGCCGGAACAAGTGACTTGTGAAATTGCCATGGCACCGGGATAGCGAGCGCTATCGCGGAATTATGGCGGGAATTTGATGCCATCCCTTTTTTGGAGTTAGGAGTGAGGCGGCAACCGCCGCACGGCGTCTTCGAGAGCCGACAGAAAGCGCGAACGGTCGGCCTTGGCGAAGGCGGACGGACCGCCGGTGATCTCGCCGGTGTCGCGCAGGTGCGCCATCAGGTCGCGCATGGCCAGCGCCGTGCCGATGCTGTCGTCGGTGAAGGGCTTGCCGGTGGGGCCGATGGCCTGGGCGCCCTTTTTCAGGCAACGCGAGGCCAGCGGAATGTCGGCGGTGATCGCGATATCGCCGGCGCCGATGCGCTCGGCGATCCAGTCGTCGGCGGCATCAGGACCCGCGGCGACGACGACTCGCCGGATGAGCGGCGTTTCGGGCAGCCGCATCCAACTGTTGCTGACCACGTGGACGGTCAGCCCGTGGCGGGCGGCCACCCTCAGGACCTCGTCCTTGACCGGACAGGCGTCGGCATCGACGAAGATCTCGCGCACGCATTCCCCACACGTCCCGTTGGCCGTCGGTTGTCGCACGCCAGGCCGCCGGGCCGCCAGTCCGAATCGCCGGTACCGCTCAGTGGGCGATCAGCACCGGCACAGGGGCCGCGGCGAGGATATGGCGGGTCGTGCCGCCGAAGATGACCTCGCGCAGCCGGCTGTGGGTATAGGCGCCCTTCACGATAAGGTCGGCGCCAATCGCCGCGGCCTCGATCAGGATGGCCTCGCCGGCCGACCGGCCCTGGGCCTTGAGGGTCTTGGCGGTGGCCTTGACGCCGTTGCGGACCAGGTGGGCGGCGACCTGCTCGCCGGTGGGACCGGGCACCATGCCGCCCGAGGCTCCGGTCACCGAAAGGACGGTGACCGATTCGGCACCCACAAGCAGCGGCATGCCGAGGCCGATGGTACGTGCGGTCTCGGTGCTGCCGTTCCAGGCGAGAAGGACGTTCCGCCCCATGCCCTGGGGCGACTTCGGCGGCGCCACCACGACCGGGCGGCCGCTTTCGAACAGCGCCGCCTCGCAGACCGGCACCCAGCGTTCGGTGGCGGGCGAGGCGGTTCGTCCGACGACGATCAGATCGAAAAGCCGGCCATGGTCGCCGACGACGCGGATTCGATCGCCGCTCTCCTCCCGCCATTCCGCGGTCGGGCCGTCGACAGCGTCGCCCAGGGCGCAAAACGGCACCTTGTGGCGGGTCATAAAGGCGGTGAAGCGCTTTTTGACGACCTCGCCGCTTTCCTGCCAGTAGGCGTGATGCCGTTCGAAATAGGTGGGCGCGACGTCGAGGGCGGCCGTGCTCGACATCGGCTCGGCCTTGACGAACAGCCCCTCGATATGGCTGGCGAAACGGTTGGCGAGAAGATGGGCCGTGGCGAGCGCCGCGGTGGCCATCGTTTCGGCGTCTTCCGAATCGTCATCAAGCAGAGGCAGAAGAATCGTCTTCATGGCACCTCTCCCATTCCGGAAAACGAGGGCCATTATAGCAGAAATCGGGGCCGGACGGGACGTTTCCCCGTCCGTTCCTCAGAAGTTGAATGCGACCTGGACGCCCTTCATGGAAACCACCAGGCAGGCTACGCCCGCGCGTTCGAGGGTGCGGCAGGCGGAGTCGGCACGGTCCCGGTCGAAGCCGGCGATGCGGGCCCGATAAAGGGTGTGCCTCTTCTTCTTGAGCGGTACGATCTTGATGATGCCGTCGCCGAGCTGCTTGGGGGCCTTCTCGATGGCGTGGCGGGCCGCCTCGATGGCCGGTTCCTCGCTGCGATAGGCGCCGACCTGGACGGCCCATTCGCCGCCCGACGCGGACGGGGTGTTTTCGACGGGGGTGGCCGAAGCCACGGCGGTATCGGGTTTGGCCGGCGGCGGCGAGAACTCGGCGACTTCGGTGGCCGCGGCCCCGTCGCTGACCATGGCGAAGCCGGCATCGAGCAATTGCGCCATCTGGCGGTTGCGGGTGGTGGCCGTCCGGCCGCCGAAGACGATGCCGATCAGGCGCCGGCCGCCGCGTGTGGCGGAGGCGACGAGATTGAAGCCCGAGGCGTTGATATAGCCGGTCTTGATGCCGTCCAGGCCGTCGTAGGATTCGAGCAGGCCGTTGTGGTTGCGATGGGTCTGGCCCTTATACGTGAAGGCCGGGGTCGCGAAATAGTGGTACTGCTGCGGGAAGTCGCGCAGTAGCGCGCGGGCGAGAATGGCCATGTCGCGCGCCGTCGTCGTCTGGCCGCGATGGAACAGCCCCGAGGCGTTGCGGAAGGTGGTGTTCTTCATGCCCAGCTTGCGGGCCATCGAGGTCATCCTGAGCGCGAAGTCGCGCTCGCTTTTGTCCATCCCCTCGGCGACGGTGGTGGCAATGTCGTTGGCCGACTTGGTGACCAGCGCCAGGATGGCATCCTTGACGGCGATGGACGATCCGGGCGGCAGTCCCAGCCGGGATGCCGGCTGGCGGGCGGCGCGGGCGGAAACCTTAAGCGGCTTGTCGAGCGTCCACTCCTTGCGCTGCAAGGCATCGAAGACCAGATATAGGGTCATCATCTTGGTCAGGGACGCCGGGTAATTCGGCGTATCGGGTTCGACGGCCTTAAGCACGCGGCCGGTTTCGGCATCCATGATCAGCGCGGCGTAGGTGGCGGCGAAGGCGGAAGAGATGGTCAGCGCCGTAAGTGTTGCGGCTGCCAGAATGGTGGCGAGCGCGAACCTGAAAATCGCCAAGCGCCCGGCTCGCGTTGGGTGTTCCTTGGCGTTGCTCACGGCCCCTCGTCCTTTTTCCCCGACCTTCTCCATTAAACCAGAACCGGTGGCCTCGGCTCAAGGCGATTGACGCACACCCGAACACATCGCGCACCGCTACCGGAAGCCAATCGGTAGCAGATGGTCCTCAACAAAAGGTTAACGGGGATTAACTTTCTTCCGTCGCCGGCCCCCGGCGGTGTTGGGGCGGCCGGTCGATGTATTTCAAAAGGTTTCCGGACGAGGCCTTTTTTTTGCCCCATCCCAAATCTAATATATAGAAACGGGAACCAACGCGGATTTCCCTCGTTTCGAATGGGCTGTAAGCGACGATGAGCGACCCCAAGAAGCCTTATGACGAGCCGCCTTCGACGGGCTTGGCGACCAAGACGCGGCCCAAGACGAAGAAGCCGTCGCTCTACAAGGTCCTGATGCTGAACGACGATTACACGCCGATGGAGTTCGTGGTCCATGCCCTTCAGCGGTTTTTTAGCAAAGGCCACGACGATGCCGTCCGCATCATGCTCCATGTCCACCAGCGCGGCGTGGGGGTCTGTGGCGTCTACACGTACGAAGTGGCCGAGACCAAGGTCAATCAGGTGATGGACCTGGCCCGGCAACATCAGCACCCCCTGCAGTGCACGATCGAAAAGGAATGAGCCCGTATGCTGTCGCGAAACCTGGAGCAGACCCTGCACCGGGCCCTGGCGCTGGCCACCGAGCGCCGCCATGAGTACGCCACGCTCGAGCACCTGCTGCTTGCGCTGACCGAGGACCAGGACGCCATCGCGGTGCTCAGGGCCTGTGGCGTCAACATCGACCAGTTGCGGACCGATCTGGCCGAATTCATCGCCAACGAATTGGCCGGCCTGACCACGGCGCGGGTGGCCGACCCCAAGCCGACCGCCGGCTTCCAGCGGGCCGTACAGCGGGCCGCCATCCATGTGCAGTCGTCGGGACGCGAGGAGGTGACGGGCGCCAACGTACTGGTGGCGCTGTTCTCGGAGCGCGAGTCCCACGCCGTCTACTTCCTGCAGGGCCATGACATGACGCGGCTCGACGCCGTCAATTACATCTCCCATGGCATTGCCAAGGTTCCCGGTCATTCACAGCCGCGCCCGGTTCGCGGCGCCGAGGAGGAGTCGGTGGCGGAAAAGGTGACGGCCAAGGCGAATGAGGCGTTGTCGGTCTACTGCGTCAATCTGAACCAGAAGGCGCTTGACGGACGGATCGACCCCCTGATCGGCCGCGAGGCCGAGATCGAGCGGACCATCCAGATCCTGTGCCGGCGCAACAAGAACAACCCGCTGTTCGTGGGCGACCCCGGCGTCGGCAAGACGGCCATCGCCGAAGGCCTGGCCCGCAAGATCGTCACCCGCGAGGTGCCCGATGTCCTGAAGAACGCCACCATCTTCGCGCTGGACATGGGCACGCTGCTGGCCGGCACCCGCTATCGCGGCGACTTCGAGGAACGGCTGAAGGCGGTGATCTCCGAGCTGGAGCACACCGACGGGGCGATTCTCTTCATCGACGAAATCCATACCGTGATCGGGGCCGGCGCCACCAGCGGCGGCTCGATGGACGCCTCGAACATCCTGAAGCCGTCGCTGCAAAGCGGGCTGGTCCGCTGCATGGGCTCGACCACCTACAAGGAGTACCGCAATCACTTCGAGAAGGACCGCGCCCTGGTCCGCCGGTTCCAGAAGATCGACGTCTACGAGCCGTCGGTCGAGGACACGGTGAAGATCCTGCGCGGGCTGAAGCCCTATTTCGAGGAGCACCACAAGGTGCGCTACACGGCCGAGGCCCTGCGTACGGCGGTCGAACTGGCGGCCCGCTACATCAACGACCGCAAGCTGCCCGACAAGGCGATCGATGTGATCGACGAGGTGGGCGCGGCGTGCATGCTGCTGCCGGCCCACCGGCGGCCGAAGACGGTGACGGTCAAGCACGTCGAGGAGGTGGTGGCCAAGATCGCCCGCATCCCTCCCAAGAGCGTGTCGATGGACGACCGCAAGGTGCTGGAGACCCTGGAGCGCGACCTCAAGACCATGGTGTTTGGCCAGGATCGGGCCATCGAGTCGCTGTCCAGCGCCATCAAGCTCGCCCGCGCCGGCCTGCGCGAGCCCGAGAAGCCGATCGGCTGTTACCTGTTCTCGGGGCCGACCGGCGTCGGCAAGACCGAGGTGGCCCGCCAACTGGCGCGCACGCTGGGCGTCGAACTGGTGCGCTTCGACATGTCGGAATACATGGAGCGCCATTCGGTGTCGCGCCTTATCGGGGCGCCGCCGGGCTACGTCGGCTTCGACCAGGGCGGCCTGATGACCGATGCCGTCGACCAGCAGCCCCACTGCGTGCTGCTGCTGGACGAGATCGAGAAGGCCCATCCGGACGTCTTCAACATCCTGTTGCAGATCATGGATCACGGCCGGCTGACCGACCACAACGGCAAGAGCGTCGACTTCCGCAACGTCATCCTGATCATGACGACCAACGCCGGGGCCAGCGAGATGGCCAAGCCGGCCATCGGCTTCGAGCGCGACGAGCGGACCGGCGACGACCAGGAGGCGATCGAGCGCATGTTCACGCCGGAATTCCGCAACCGGCTGGATGCCACGGTGCCGTTCTCCAGTCTGTCGCTGGAGGTGGTGGGCCAGGTGGTCGACAAGTTCATCATGGAACTGGAAGCGCAACTGGCCGACCGCAACGTCGTCATCGTGCTGTCGGACGCCGCCCGCGAATGGCTGGCCAAGCGCGGCTACGACAAGAGCTTCGGGGCCCGGCCGCTGGGCCGGACCATCCAGGAGCACATCAAGAAGGCGCTGGCCGAGGAGTTGCTGTTCGGCCGGCTGGTCAACGGCGGCCTCGTCAAGGTCGAGATCGTCGACGACAAGCCGACCTTCAGCTTCGAGGAAGCGCGGCGGCGGCTGCACCGCAAGGGACTGCCCAAGAGCAAGGAGCCGGCGCCGGTTTGACCGCCGGCCGGCCTTGCTTGCCAATCGTCAGGGGCAGGCCATTTCGGAAAGGATTTTGATCTGGGCGGCGCCGCGCTGGGCGATCGGCAGCATCGTGCGCGGCGACAGCGCGAAGGTCTCGCGGTCCTTCTTGCCGTTGCTGCCCTGGCGTTCGATGATCACCCCACGGCATACCGGACAGGCGTTGACGAGGGCGACATCGCCATTCTTGCCGGTGGCCAGCTTGGCGCAATCCTTGACGTCGTCGATGGCCGCCGGTTTGTTGGCGTCGCACGGGCCGTCGCTGGTGACGCGGGTCCTGCCCGATCCCGTGAACGACAATTCCATCTTGCCCTTTTCGGGAATCCGGTAGCTGCGGTTGACGGGGATTCCCTGGCCTCGCCGCTGGTGCTCGATGTGGGCGATGCGGCACTCGCCGCAGGTGTTGACCAGGATGTCGCCCTCGACCCGCTTGGCGACCTGCACGCATCGGCCGCCGGCCACCGTCTGCAGGAGGCTGCCGGCTTCCGATGTCACGCTCGTCCGCGGCCGTCCGTCGGCGAGCCCGGGCCAGACGGCCAGGAGCGCCGCCACGCCGAGAAGCGCCAACAACCGCCGCCGGAGCGGCCCGATGCCGCACGAATCGTTCATCTGTCCCATGTCCACTCCTTCCAGGGCCGGAACCGTAGCGGGAAAGGGTTAAGCTCGGGTGAATCCCGTCTGCTTGGGACCTTTCTTCCGCGAACTTGCCGGTGGCGGTCGGGCGGCGATATACTCGGCCCGTTTCAACCAGGAGCTTGGATGCTCGGTATTCTTGTGGGTGGCTGACGGGGCGCCGCCGACGCGGCCCCGTCATTTCGATTGCCGCACCGAACTCTCGGCGCGAAAGCTGGTTTTGCGCCCGCCGCGCGGGTTCGGTGCGGGGTGCCGCATACGTGGCGTCCCGCCACTGATCTTGTTTCGCAATGGATACCGAAATGGACAAACTCATCATCGATTCCCTGTGCCGGATTCACGAGGGCCTCTCTCGCAAGGGACCTGGATCGGATGCCCTGGCGCGCCAGTTGATCGCGCGCATCCGTCCCCTGCTGCCCGAACCGCCGGTAGTTGCCGACCTCGGCTGCGGCAACGGCTACTGCGCCTATGTCCTGGCTGAGGCGTTGGGGGCGGAGGTTACCGCGGTCGACTTTTGCCCGGCCTTCATCGACGAGTTGAAGGAGCGCTTGGACAAAGCGCCACCGAAGAAGGGGCATATCGTCCCGCGGGTGGCCGACATGCTGACGCCGGGTCTGGAGCCGGAAAGCATCGACCTGGCCTGGTCGGAGGGCGCCGTCGGCAGCGTCGGCGTCAGGGAGTCGCTCGAGGGCTGGTTGCCGCTGCTCACCCCCGGTGGCATCGTGGTCTTCTCCGACCTGTGCTGGTTCAACCGGCAGCCACCCGAGGAGGCACAGGCGTTCTTCGCCGAGCCCTACCCCGGAATGGCGACCGTGGGCGGCCAGATCAAGGCGGCCGAGGAACTGGGCTACACCTTCGTGCATGCCGAACTTCTGCCCGCCGCCGATTGGTGGACGAGCTACTTCGACCCGCTGGCGGGACGGCTGCGCGAACTGGAGGCCGATGTGGAGCCGGGATCGGTGCTGGCCGAGGTCATTCGGCTGGCCTGGGTCGAGCAGGAGAACTTCCGGCGGCACAGTGACCACTTCGGCTACCTGTTCCTGGTGCTGAAGAAATAGGTGAGGGCGGCTAGTCGCCGCCGTTCTTGCGGAAGGGCGAGGCCTCGGCAAGGGCCTCGCCCTCCATTTCGACCATCTGCCGTTCCTGTTCGATGAACTGGGCGACGGCGCGGCGCAGCGCCGGATCGGCGATCCAATGGGCGCTGTAGGTGACGACCGGCAGATAGCCGCGCTGGACCTTGTGGGGGCCCTGGGCGCCCGCCTCGACCCGCTTGAGGCCGCGTTCGATGGCGAATGCGATGGCCTGATAGTAGCAGGCCTCGAAATGCAGGAAGCGATAGGGCTCCAGGCACCCCCAATAGCGGCCGTAGAGGGTGTCGCCGCCGATCAGGTTGAGGGCGCCGCCGACCGCCCGGCCGCCGTGCTCGGCCCACATCAGCACGATCCGCTCGCCCAAATTTCGATGCAGCAGCGAGAAAAAGGCGCGGTTGAGGTAGGCCGGCCCCCACTTGCGGTCGATGGTGTCGCGATAGAAGCGATAGAAGACGTCCCAATGCCGCTCGGTGATGGCGTCGCCGGTCAGCGTGCGCAGCACCACCCCGCTGTCGGCCACCGCCTGGCGTTCCTTGCGGATGGCCTTGCGCTTGCGCGAGGCCAGGGCGTTCAGGAAGTCGTCGAAGTCGCCGTAGCCCTCGTTCGTCCAGTGGAACTGATGGCCGATGCGCGTCAGCAGGCCGGCGGCGGCGAGTCGTTGCCACTCGGCCTCGGTGGGAAAGGTGACGTGCAGCGACGAGGCGCCATGGCGCTCGGCCAGTTGCAGCATGCCGGCGATGAGCGCGTCGCCCAGGTCCCCGGGTTCGCCGGGGCGCACCATCAGGCGCGGTCCGGTGACCGGGGTGAATGGCACCGCCGCCTGCAACTTGGGATAATAGGGGATGCCGGCCCGCTCGCTGGCGTCGGCCCACGCCCAGTCGAACACGTACTCGCCATAGGAATGGTTCTTGAGATAGAGCGGCGCGCAGGCGCGCAACGCCCCGGCGGTATCCTCGATCAGCAGGTGCTGGGGCATCCAGCCGGTCTTGGGCGTCACCGTCCCGCTGGCTTCCAGCGTGGCGAGGAAGGCATGGGAAACGAACGGGTTGGCGGTGCCGGCGCAGGCGTCCCAGGCGCCGGCCGGCACTCCCGCGAGGCCGTCCACGACCCGGATGGAAATGGCTTCGCGTCCGTCGGGCATGGAGAAGAGATGAGGGGCGCGCGGAGTGGAGGCAAGGTGGGGAACGGCGTTTTTGCGCCGGTTCGCGGTTTGAGCGGATTCCAGGCAGTTTGCCGATGTCACGCCAGCGTCATGGTCCGGTCATGGCGGCGTCATGTCGCCGGATAAGAGTCCGCCTTGTCGTCACGCGGCCGCAGAAGCGGACAAAGAAGAACAATGGCTTGAAGAATGTTCGACCCAGCAGCGCCGGAAAGGGAAACCCCGTTCGATATCTCCAGTACGGGATCCGGGTGGTCCCAGGAGTATGAATGGATGGGGATTGAACCTTTGCCGGAGAATCGGGAAGGGAAGGGAACTTCGCCTGCCGGCCTTCCGCGGTGGGGTTGGGACTACGCGCTCGAGCGCCTGGACTTTGCCTTCCAGCCGATCGTCAACATCCACAACGGGGTCTGCTTCGGGTACGAGGCCCTGCTGCGCAACTGGGCCGATGCCGGCTTCGACAGCATCCGATCCGTCTTCGATACCGCCGCCGCCACCCAGCGCCTGAACCGTGTCGAGGCGGCACTGCGCGAGAAGGCGATCCGCAGGTTCGCTTCCATCGGCGGCGGCCGCCACTTCAAGCTGTTCTACAACGTCGACAACCGCTGCATGGCGATGCCCGACTATCGCCACGGAGTCACCTCCCAGGTTCTGGAGCAGAACGGCCTGGCGCCTTCCTCGCTTTATCTCGAAATCTCGGAACACCACGATCTCAGCCGGGCAAGCCAGATCGAGGCCATCCTCACCGCCTACCGCGCCCAGGGCTACAAGCTGGTCATCGATGACTACGGCACCGGCTTCTCGCAACTCAAGATGCTCTATCACTGCCAGCCCGACGTCATCAAAATCGACCGCTTCTTCGTTTCCGGCATCGACTCCGACAAGCGCAAGGAAATGCTGGTCGCCCAGCAGGTCGACCTGGCCCACCTGATGGGGGCGCTGGTGGTTGCCGAGGGGGTGGAAACCGAGGCCGAGTTCTACGTCTGCAAGCGGGTAGGCTGCGATCTGGTCCAGGGCTATTTCATCCAGCGGCCGACGCAGTCGCTGGCCGAACTGATGCCGCGCTACGGGATCATCGAAGACTTGGCCAAGCGCGACCGCCGCTCGGCCGGGCGGGACGACGGCGTCCTCGTACGAAGCCGCATGACGGCCATCCAGGCGCTATTGCAGGAAACGACGCCAAGCGCCGTGCTGCGGTACTTTCAGCGGTTCCGGGATACCCGGGTGGTGCCGGTGGTGGACGGCCAGGGCTGCCCGGTCGGGATCATCCGCGAAGCGGACTTCAAGGAATTCTCCTACTCGCTCTACGGACGGGAACTGCTGCAAAATCCGCATCTCCGGCCGAACCTGGGGCGCTTCCTCCGCCGCTGTCCGGCCGTCGAGGAGACCGAGCCCGTGGAGCAGATCCTCAAGGTGTTCGCCAACGCCGACACCAAGGAGGGGGTGATCGTCACCCGGAAGATGAGCTATGTCGGCTTCCTCGAGGGCCACGCCCTGTTGGAAATGCTGAACGAGAAAAACACCATCGCGGCACGCGACCAGAACCCGCTGACCCAACTGCCCGGCAACAACGCCATTTACCGTTACGTCTCCCAGGTACTGGCGAGCGACGGCTGGGGCCGTCACTTCGTCTATTTCGATTTCGACAACTTCAAGCCGTTCAACGACCGCTTCGGCTTCCGCCAGGGCGATCGCGCCATCCTGTTATTCGCCGAGATCCTGGGCAAGAAGCTGATCGGGGGAAACTGGTTCGTCGGCCACATCGGCGGCGACGACTTCTTCGTCGGGGCCGACCGCTTGGCGCGCGACGACATCCTGGCCCGGATCTCCGCCCTGGTGGAGGATTTCGGTGCCCAGATCACGTCCTTCTACGATGCCGAGTCGCGGGCCAACGGGCATATCGAGGGGGCCGACCGCGCGGGTCAGATACGGCGCTTTCCGCTGATGACCGTCTCGGCGGCGATTCTGGAATTGCCGGAAGTCCGCACGACGCTGTCGGTGGACGACGTGGCGCCGGCGATTTCGGAACTGAAGAAGCGGGCCAAGCGGCGCGACGACCATCTGGCCGTCGCCGATCTCGTCGCCTTTTGCGCGGTCTGAACGGCGGGCCGCCGGCCCGTTCAGGCGATCTCGAAGACCGCTTCCACCTCGACGGCGACGCCGAGCGGCAGGGCCGATACACCGACCGCCGCGCGGGCGTGGCGTCCGGCGTTGCCGAAAACCTCGACCATCAGGTCGGAGGCGCCGTTGATCACCTGCGGCGTCTGGGTGAAGTCCGGCGTGCAGGCGACGAAGCCGCCCAGCTTGACGACGCGGCGGACCCGGTCGAGATCGCCGCCGCAGGCGTTGCCGAGTTGGGCCAGGAGGTTGAGGCCGCAGCGGCGCGCCGCCTGATGGCCTTCCTCGACCGACAGCGTATCGCCCAGCCGGCCGACGAACTGGGGCTTGCCGTCGACCAGCGGAATCTGCCCGGAAACGAAGACCAGCGTCCCGGTCACCACGAAGGGCACGTAATTGGCGACCGGCGAGGCCGCTTTCGGCAACTCCAGTCCGAGTTCGGCAAGGCGGGCGGCGATGGTTCCGGGCATGGTTCTGTAACTCCGCGTTGTGACGTCTGGATTAGACTTTGAAAACCTGTCTCTCGGCCGGTGCCAGGCACCGGGTGGCCGAGCTCTTTTCCGCAAGCCGGGCCTGGGCCTGTTCAAGCTTGCGGTCGATGTCGTCGTCGGTCTGGTCGGGATCGTGGTGGAACAGCAGCAAGGTCTTCACCTCGGCTTCGTGCGCAAGGTCGACGATGCGGCTGACGCAGGAATGCCCCCATCCCAATTTGCTCTGGTATTCCTGGTCGGTATAGGTGGTGTCGGTGATCAGCAGGTCGGCGCCTTGCAGGAACGTGGTGAGGTTCTTCACATAGAAGGGATTGTAGAACTCGCTCCGTTCGAAATCGAATTCGTGGTCGGTCACATAGCAGACCGAGCGGCCGCGGTATTCCACGCGATAGCCGAGGCACTTGCCGGGGTGGTTGAGCAGCTTGGTGCGTACCGTGATGCCGTCGCCGGCGGAGAACGTCTCCTCTTCCAGGTCGCGGAAGTAGACTCGGGCGCCGAACTGCTTGAGGCGGATGGGGAAGAAGATGCCGTCCATCTGGGCCGAGATCATCTGGCGCATGTTGATGTTGCCGTGCGACGTGCCCAGGATCTCGAACTCGTTGCCGGGAATGTAAAGCGGCCCGAAGAACGGCAGGGCGTTGATGTGGTCCCAGTGCGGATGCGAGATGAAGATCTTGGCTTCCATGCGCTGGCGCCGCGTGGCGATCAGGTGGTCGGACAGGGCCTTGATGCCGGTTCCGGCGTCGAAGATGAAGAATTGGTCCTTGGCAAGTTCCAGCGACACGCAGGAAGTGTTGCCGCCATAGCGCAGCGACTTCTCGCCGGGCACCGGCAGGGTTCCGCGCACGCCCCAGAAGGTGACCTCCATCTCGTCGTCGATGACGCGATAGAGCTTGTCCATGAAGGTCGCGGCGTTGAGCGGCTTGACGATATAGCCATGGGCACCGAGGTCGTAGGCGCGGGTGCGATCGGCCTCGTAGGCCTTGCCCGAAATGATGACGATGCGGGCACCGTGCCGATCCTTCTGCTCGTTGAGCTGTTTGCACAGCTCCAGCCCGTCGGTTCCCGGCATCATCAGGTCGATGAGCACGCAGTCGGGTTTGGCGGCGAGAATTTCGGCCAGCGCCGTCGCGCTGCCGAGGTGATCGATCACCGCATGCCCCTCGGCTTCCAGCAGCGAGCGGGTAAACGCGAGGACATCGGGGTCGTCATCGACCACGAAAAACGTCAGCTTTCTGTTCTGCGGCATCGAACTCTTCTGCCCTTGGCGCCGTCACGGGCCGGAAAAAAAGGCCGCGAACGGCCGAACCACCACCCCACCCCGTCGGGCCTGGCGGGTCCGACCGGAAGCCCCCACGATATCCAAAGCGGAGGGGCGGCGCAACGCCGGACGGCATGCCCAGGGCGGAACCGGTGACGCGGGAAACGAAAAAGCCGCTCTGCCGGCTTCCGCCCCCTTGCAAGTCCCGGTAGAATGATCGGTCGGCACGAATTCAAGCCATCCCAACCGCCGGCGTCGAGCGGCGGAAAGCCAAGAAAGGATTCCCCCCATGCATGAAAAGAGCATCGAACTTCTCAACAAGGCGGTCGCCGACGAGCTGGCGGCGGTCCACCAGTACATGTATTTCCATTTTCATTGCGACGATCAGGGCTACGACCTGCTGGCCGGTCTTTTCAGGCAGACCGCCATCCAGGAGATGATGCACATCGAGGTTCTGGCCGAGCGCATTCTTTTCCTGAAGGGCGACGTCGCCATGAAGGTGGCGGTGCCGGTGAAGGCGATCCGCGACGTCAAGAAAATGGTCCAGCACGCCGCCAAGATGGAGGAAGAGAGCGCCCGCGAATATAACCTGTGGGCCAACGAATGCAGCAGCAACGCCGATTCGGCGTCGAAAAAGATCTTCGAGAACCTCGTCACCGACGAGGAGCGCCACTACGACCAGTTCGATACCGAACTCGAAAACATGAAGAAGTTCGGCGAGAGCTATCTGGCGTTGCAGTCGATCGAGCGCAGCAAAACGATTTCGGGCGCCGGCCGCCCGGGCGGCGCCGCTTAACCGTCGATTGCCGCGCGACCTGGCAGAGCGGTCAAACCGCCCTGCCGGGCGGCGGGCAGGCGGCCGGCGGCGACACTGAACTCGGGACCGAAGATCCGCCGCCATTCCCGGGTGGCTTCTTCCTCGCGGTTGTCGTGTTCCATGGCGCAGGCGCGCCGCGCCCGCCCATAGTCGCGGGCGGCCGCTTCCAGCCATGCGTCGCCGAGATGGAGGCGCTCCAGGGCGCCAGGCGTGAGCAGTTCGCGGCGGGCCTGATGGACCAGCCAGAAAAAGAAGTCCCTGACCATCCAGTCATAGAACAGCAGGCTGCGGCGTGGGTAGATCCAGGCCAGCACGAACTCGGTGACCAGCAGTTCGATGGCCAGCGAGGTCAGCGCGACGTCGTGGGTGCGCCGCCACGCCTTCAGCATCATGATCAGGTGGGTCGCCTTGCCGCCGCTGGCGAGATCGGCTTGGTGCAGGCGGGCCGTCTCGGCGGCGGGATCGGTCGACAGCCATGCCCCCGATTCCTGCGGGGCCGCCACCATCAAGGCGTCGCCGGCGGTCCTGAAACAGGGGGTCAGGCGAACCTCGACGTCGGAGAAGGAACGGACCGACAGCCATCCTTCGCCCGGCTGCTCGCGGGTGGCGAACGTGCTGGCCAGCACGGCCGACATCTCGCCGGCCATCGAGGCGATCATCGGCCGCGCCATGGCGGTCGGCGGCCGCAGCTCGGCCGGCAGGATGTACAGCATGTCGACGGATCGGGCCGGACGCACCGCGGTTCCCTTGCCATAGCCGCCGGTCACGACATGGTCGTCGGGCGCGCGGGCCGGCCGGCCGGACACCGTCAAATGGCGTCCGCGGGGCGGCCGGGGCGGGGCGAACTGGCGGCGCAGGCAATCGGCAACCTCGGTCGCCGCGGCGTGGGCCCGGCGGCGCTCAAGCGGCGTCGGCTGAAGATTGCCGATGAAGGCGTGAAAATGACCGGTGACGTGCCGCCATTCCGTTGCCATCAGACGACCTTTGCCTCAGGCCCTTTCCGGAAAAGGCGGGCGGTCCCGGAGCCCATCTCCGGGACTCGCCCAGCAGTTCCCAGGGAGGATCGCCAGAAGAGACGGTTCATCGCCACCATCCGCTTGTCGAACGCGCTAGCCTGCCATCCATGTGATGGGATATGGGCTCATGCCACATTTGGTAGTAGCATATACAAAATAATGGATGACAACAAGGTTCGTTGCGCTAGATGTATGAAGGCGGAGAGGTTTTTTCCCGCATTTCGATGGAAAAGCAGCCAATGAGAATACCGGTGATTGCGACCATGACCCGTCGGCGCCTCGTGCTCGGCGCCCTGGCCTGCCCGATCTGCCTCGCCGCCGGCCGGGTCCTGGCGGCGGAGGGCGCCCATTGGGGCTATGCCGGAGCGCAGGGGCCCGATCGCTGGGGCAAACTCGATCCCGCCTACGGCGCGTGCGGGGCCGGCCGCGAGCAGTCGCCGGTCGACCTCGATGGCGCCGTGGCCGCCGATCCGCCGGCGGTCGTGCCACACCTGAAACCGGTGCCGCTGCGCGTCATCCACAACGGCCACACCATTCAGGTGGACGGCGCCGGCGGCGGCCATACGACGATCGGCGGCAAGGCCTACGACCTGGCGCAGTTCCATTTTCACCACCCGAGCGAACACCGGGTGGCGGGCCGGGCTTTCGCCATGGAGGCACACCTGGTGCATCGCGCCGCCGACGGCGAGATCGCCGTGCTGGGCGTACTGATCGAGGCGGGGCCGGCCAATCCGGCGCTGGCGGCGGTGTGGGTGGCGATGCCTCGCGCCGCCGGTCCGGAGGTGACGACCCCCGGCA
The DNA here is from genome assembly GCF_026163695.1 of Shumkonia mesophila. Taxonomy (NCBI): domain Bacteria; kingdom Pseudomonadati; phylum Pseudomonadota; class Alphaproteobacteria; order Rhodospirillales; family Shumkoniaceae; genus Shumkonia; species Shumkonia mesophila. Next base: position 88,897 of record NZ_JAOTID010000002.1, read on the forward strand.
TGGTCGATCCGTCGGCGCTGGTGCCCGGTGGCAGGTTGTGGCGCTATGCCGGTTCACTGACGACGCCGCCCTGCACCGAGATCGTGCAGTGGGCGGTGTTCCAGATGCCGGTCACCGCGTCGGCCGACCAGATCGCCACCTTCGCGGCGCTGTTTCCCGACAACACGCGGCCGATCCAGCCGCTCGGCCGCCGCTTCCTGCTCAGGTCCGACGGTTAGGCCCGGCGGCGACGCGGTCAGGAGACGTCGGTGGGTCCCGGCGCCCGCTTGCGGCCGCCGATCATGGCCCGCACCAGGTTTTCCTTGTGGCGCCGGCTGGCGAAGATGACCCCCGCTACGTGGGTGGCGACCATGAACAGCATCAGGGTGGCCATCGCTTCGTGCGTCTCTTCCACCCACTCGGCGCCCCAGAAGGAGTCGAGCGTCAGCATCCAACCGGTGGCGGCGGTGCCGGCCATGGCGAGAATCAGCCCCAGGATCATCAAGCTGCCGGCCGGATTGTGGCCGAGATAGCGCGGCTCCTTGCCCTTAAGCGTGGCCCCGACATAGGCCGCGACGTCCCGCGGCGAGCGGATGAATTGGGAAAACCGGGCGTAGCGCGGGCCGACGAGACCCCACACCAGACGAAAACCGATCAGGGCGGCGGCGGCGTAGCCGGCCCATTCGTGAAGGTTGTCCCACTCGTCGGCCGTCAGCCACGCCACCGCGAAGCTGACGACCAGGCTCCAGTGGAACAGACGGACGACCGGGTCCCAGACCTTTACCGTCTGTTCCATCGGATCAACCCTCGACCTTTACCTTTACCGTTTCCAACGTCTTCGGGTCGAAGTAGGCTTCGACGCGATGTCCCTTGTCGTCGATGGCGTAGGCCTCGTAGCAGCCGTCTTCGGTCTTGAGCTTCTTCACGTTCCAGCCGGCGGCCTGCAATTTCTGCTGAAGGGCTTCGCGAGGCTGCCATTCCGCCATCGGGACGGTGCAGCGGTCGGCGGCGACGGCGGCGCCGGTTCCCAAGGTTGCGAAGGCGAAGGCCGTGGCGACGAGGGTGCGGGTCATGGGTTGGGCTCCATTTCAATGATTGCGATGGGGCAAACATAAAGATCCCGCCTGACGTGAACCTTAAGCGGCGGCCCTTCGGGCTTCAGCTTGGCTTCAGGTCCGCAGGTCACAAAAGACGAAGCCTAACGGCATCGGGAAGGCAGCTCAGGCAGGCCATGCGCATTCTCTTGATTGAAGACGACGAGGCGCTGGGACGCGCGGTGGCGGAACAGGTGGCGGCGGACGGTCACGCGGTCGACCGGGTGACCTGCGTCGCCGATGCCGCCGACAGCGTGCGGGCCGTGTCCTACGATCTGGTCCTGCTCGACCTCATGCTTCCCGACGGGCGCGGCGTCGATTTCCTGCGCGGCCGGCGCGCCGCCGGGGACGCCACGCCGGTCATCATCCTGACCGCCCGCGACCAGATCACCGATCGTATCGCCGGCCTCAACGCCGGGGCCGACGACTACTTGGTGAAGCCCTTCGACCTGTCCGAACTTTCCGCCCGCATCGCCGCCGTCGCCAGGCGCTACAGCGGCAACCCCAATCCGCTGGTGGCGCTGGGCGACCTGGACATCGATCTTGCCTCGCGCGCCGTCTACCGGGCCGGTCGGCCGGTCGACCTGACGGCCAAGGAATGGGCGATTTTCGAGGCCCTGATCCAGCGGCCGGGCGCCATCCTCTCCAAACGGCAGCTCGAAGAGCGCCTCTACGATTTCGGCGCCGAAATCGAAAGCAACACCATCGAGGTTCACGTCAGCCGCCTGCGCAAGAAGCTGGACCGAAAGGTCATCGAGACGGTACGCGGCATGGGCTATCGATTGGGCCGGCCATGAGCGGCAGGGCCAGTCTGCAGCGACGGCTCGGCGTCGGCCTCGCAGCCGGGGTCACCCTGATGTGGCTGGCCGCCACGATGGCGGCGGGCATCGTGGTGCGCCACGAACTCGACGAAGCGTTCGACAGCGCGTTGCAGGAAACTGCGCAGCGGCTTCTGCCGCTGGCGGTCATTGGCATCATCGAGCGCGACAGCGACACCGAGCAGGCGGTGGCGGCCTTGGGAAAGCACGAGGAATTCCTGACCTATCTGGTCCGCGACAAGTCGGGACGCATCCTTTTGCACTCGCACGACGCCGATCTTGAAAAGTTTCCAGCCGAGCCCTCGCACGGCTTCCGCCAGACCGCTTCCCATCGCATCTACGGCGAGGCGGCGGTCAGCGGCACCATCTTCATCCAGGTGGCGGAGCCGCTTGCCCACCGGCGGTTGGCCGCGATCGAGGCGTCGGTGGCGCTGTTCCTGCCGCTCCTCTTCCTGGTGCCGGTCAGCCTGCTCGGCGTCTGGATTTTCGTGCGCCGCAGCATGCGTCCGGTCATCGGCCTGAAAGAGGAAATCGAAGCGCGCAGCGGCGCCGACCTGTCGCCCCTTGTGGCCCGCGCGCTTCCCGCCGAGATCGGTTCCATCGCCGACTCGGTAAACCGGCTGATGGAACGCGTACGCCGGACCCTGGAAACGGAACGCAGCTTCACCGCCAACAGCGCCCACGAGCTCAGGACCCCGATCGCCGCCACGCTGGCCCAGACCCAGCGTCTGATCGCCGAGGCGCCGGAGGGGCCGGTGCGGGAACGCGCCCGCCGCATCGAAGGTTCGCTGCACGACCTGACACGGCTGTCGGAAAAGCTGATGCAACTGGCCAAGGCCGAGGGCAGCGCGCTGCTGTCGGAACGGCCGCAGGACCTGACCGGCGTTCTCGTCCACGTCCTCGACGAGTTCCGAGGCAAGGGGGACGAGCCGCAGCGGCTTCGCCTGGCCCTGCCGGCGGGGACCACCCTGATGTCGGCCATGGATGCCGACGCCTTTGGCGTCCTCATGCGCAACCTCATCGAGAACGCCCTCACGCACGGCGAGCCGGGCCGGCCCGTCGACGTTGTGGTTGCGGACGGTACCACGATCCGGATCGTCAACGACGGTCCGGTCGTACCGTCCGACGTCCTGGCCCGATTAAAGGAGCGCTTCGAACGCGGCGCCACCAGGGCCAAGGGGGCGGGCCTCGGCCTGGCGATCGCCGAAGCCATCGCCACCGGCGCCGGGGGCAAGTTGCTGCTGCTTTCCCCCGCCAGCGGCCGGCAGGGCGGCTTCGAGGCCGTGGTCAGGCTGCCGGTGTAGGCAAAAAAAGGGGGGCCAAGGCCCCCCAGCTGCCCCTTGACTTCCCGTCGTATCAGCTGCACCCGCTCGTCGAACCGCAGGTCATGCACTTGAGGCAGGTGCCGTTGCGGACCATGGTGAAGTTGCCGCACTCCTCGCAGGGATCGCCTTCGTAACCCTGCATCTTGGCACTGCGCATCTTCTCGACGCGGTGGCCGCCCACGTGCGTGACGTCGGCATGGCCGCTTTCCACATACATCGTGGCGCCGCCGTTGCCGCCGGCCACCGCGCTGACGGTGCCGATGCCGGTCATCGCCTGGGCTTGGTCGGCCTCGCCGGCCTTGCGGCGGTTGCCGCGCAGTACCAGCAGGTTGCGCCGCACGAAGCCCTGGCTGGCGAAGCGGCCGACCACCTCCAGCGCCTCGGCGGAGGTGACCTCGGGCAGGTTGCCCTCGCGGTTGCCGCGCCCGACGGTATCGGGCGTCAGGTCGTGGGGCTCGACATGGGCGAGGTCGTGGCGGCCGAGGTAGGAGACGGCCAACTCGCGGAACAGGTAGTCGAGGATCGAGGTGGCCATCTTGATGGTGTCGTTGCCCTCGACGATGCCCGAGGGATCGAAGCGGGTGAAGGTGAAGGCTTCGACGAATTCCTCCAGCGGCACGCCATATTGCAGCGCGATCGAGATGGCGATGGCGAAGTTGTTCATCAGGCTGCGGAAGGCGGCGCCTTCCTTGTGCATGTCGATGAAGATCTCGCCGACCCTGCCGTCCTCGTATTCGCCGGTCCTGAGGTAGACCTTGTGGCCGCCGACCACCGCCTTCTGGGTATAGCCCTTACGGCGGTCGGGAAGGCGGCGGCGCGAGGCCCGTTCCCGCTCGACGATGCGCTCCACGATCCGCTCGGCGATGATCTCGGCGCGCGCCGGGTTGGCCTGCTCGATCACCGCCTCGACCGTGTCCTCGATATCGTCGTCGTCGAGGAGCGCGGATTGCAGCGGCTGCGACAGCTTGGAGCCGTCGCGATAGAGCGCGTTGGCCTTGAGCCCCAGCGTCCAGGACAACATGTAGGCGTTCTTGCAGTCCTCGATGGTGGCGGCGTTGGACATGTTGATGGTCTTGGAAATGGCCCCCGAGATGAACGGCTGGCAGGCCGCCATCATGCGGATGTGGCTTTCCACCGACAGGTATCGCTTGCCGGTGCGCCCGCACGGGTTGGCGCAATCGAACACCGGCAGGTGCTCGTCCTTGAGACCGGGCGCGCCTTCCAGCGTCATGGCGCCGCAGGCGTAGGTGTTGGCCGCCGCGATGTCGGCCTTGGAAAAGCCAAGCGCCGTCAAAAGGTCGAACGACACGTCGTTGAGGTCGTCCGCCGGGATGCCCAGGGCTTCGGTGCAGAAGGCCTCGCCCAGCGTCCATTTGTTGAAGACGAACTTGATGTCGAAGGCTTCGGCGACGGCCTTCTCGATGGCCTCGATGGCGCCGTCGGTGAAGCCCTTGGCCCGGAGCGTCTCGTGGTTGACGCCGGGGGCGCCGGCCAGGGTGGCGTGGCCTACCGCGTAGCGGATGATGGCGTCAACCTCGCCTTCGGCATAGCCCATGCGGGCCAGGGCCTGGGGAACCATGCGGTTGATGATCTTGAAATAACCGCCGCCGGCCAGCTTCTTGAACTTCACCAGGGCGAAGTCGGGTTCGATGCCGGTGGTGTCGCAGTCCATGACCAGGCCGATGGTGCCGGTTGGCGCGATCACCGTGACCTGGGCGTTGCGGAAGCCGTGCTCGGTGCCGGCGTCCAGCGCCTTGTCCCAGGCCCGCGCCGCAGCGGCGGCCAAGGCGGCGTCGGGGCAGGTCGCGGCTTCCAGCGGAACCGGCGGGATCGACAGCGCGTCGTAGCCGTCCCTGGCGCCGTGCGCGGCCCGCCGGTGGTTGGCGATGACGCGCAGCATGGCCTTGCTGTTGCGCTCGTAGCCCGGGAAGGCGCCCAGTTCCTCGGCCATTTCCGCCGAGGTGGCATAGGCGACGCCGGTCATGACGGCGGAAATGGCGGCGCAGATGGCGCGTCCCTCGGTCGAATCGTAAGGGATGCCGTTGGCCATCAGATAGCCGCCGATATTGGCGAAGCCGAGGCCCAGCGTGCGGAACTCGTAGGACAGTTCGGCGATGCGGGCGGCCGGGAACTGCGCCATCAGCACCGAGATTTCCAGCGTGATCGTCCACAGGCGGACGGCATGCTCGAAGGCGGGAACGTCGAACGTCGCGTCGTCGCGCCCGAACGGCATCAGGTTGAGCGAGGCCAGGTTGCACGCCGTGTCGTCGAGGAACATGTACTCCGAGCACGGGTTGGAGGCGTTGATGCGTCCCGAGTTCGGGCAGGTGTGCCAGTCGTTGATGGTGGTGTCGTACTGCATGCCCGGGTCGGCGCAAGCCCAGGCGGCATAGCCGATCTTGTCCCACAGCTCGCGGGCCTTGAGGCGTTTGGAGACGCCGCCGTCGATGCGCCGCTTCAGATCCCACTCGCCGTCGTTCTTCACCTTCTCCAGGAAGTCGTTGGTGACGCGGATGCTGTTGTTGGAATTCTGGCCCGACACGGTCAGGTAGGAATCCGAATCCCAGTCGGTGGTGAACACCGGGAAGTCGACCTTGTCGAAACCCTGGCGCGCGTACTGGATGACCCGCTGGACGTAGTTGTCGGGGACCATGGCGCGCCGGGCTTCGCGGATGGCCTTCTTGAGCTCGGGGTTCTTCTTGGGATCGAAGCGGTCCTCGCCGGCGCCGGCGCAGGCCGCCATCACCAGCTTCAGGTGCTTGTTGGCCATCCGGGAGCCGGCGACCAGGGCGGCGACCTTCTGCTCCTCGTAGGCCTTCCAGTTGATGAAGTTCTCGACGTCGGGATGGTCGATGTCGACCACGACCATCTTGGCGGCCCGCCGGGTGGTGCCGCCCGACTTGATGGCGCCGGCGGCGCGGTCGCCGATCTTAAGGAAGCTCATCAGGCCCGAGGATTTGCCGCCGCCCGACAGCGCCTCGTTCTCGCCGCGCAGGCGCGAGAAGTTGGTGCCGGTGCCGGACCCGTACTTGAACAGGCGCGCCTCGCGCACCCACAGGTCCATGATGCCGCCCTCGTTGACCAGGTCGTCGTTGATGCTCTGGATGAAGCAGGCGTGCGGTTGCGGATGCTCGTAGGCCGATTCCGAACGCACCAGTTCGCCGGTGCGGAAATCGACGTAGTGATGGCCCTGGGCCGGGCCGTCGATGCCATAGGCCCAGTGCAGGCCGGTGTTGAACCACTGCGGCGAGTTGGGGGCGCCCAACTGGGCGCACAGCATGTAGCGCATCTCGTCGTAGTAGGCCTTCGCGTCGGCCTCGGAATCGAAATAGCCGCCCTTCCAGCCCCAGTACGTCCACGCCCCGGCCATGCGGTCGAACACCTGGGTGGCGGTGGTTTCGCTGCCATAGCGCTTGTCGGCGGGCAGGGCGGTCAGCGCGGTCTCGTCGGGGATGGCCCGCCACAGCCACGACGGCACGCTGTTTTCCTCGACGCGCTTCAGCTTGGCGGGAACGCCGGCCTTGCGGAAATACTTCTGGGCCAGGACGTCGCATGCCACCTGCGACCAGTCGGCCGGCACCTCCATGGTGTCGAGCCGGAACACCACCGAGCCGTCGGGATTGCGAATCTCGCTCGACGTGGTCCGGAACTCGATGGCTTCGTACGGTGACTTTTCTGCCCTGGTAAAGAACCGCGTGACTCGCATAACTCCCCCTACTGCGCGCATGGCCGTCAAATTGTGCGTTATGTAGGCTCCGGACCCTCCACCGGAGCGGCAGCCACCAGACCCCCCGTCGTGTTAACCACAACAAATGGTGGGGTCGGCGGTGACGCAGAACAAAATGTAGACGAGAGCGGTTCTCATCGCAACTACATTTCGTGCCTGAAACGGAGAAAAAGGACTGGATCTGGTATACGTTTTTGGATAAAGGCGCCGCCGACGGGCGGCGGCGCGGGGGATTCCCGGGCCTGGCGGGCGAATCGGCGCGACGTCGCCGGCTGACCGGTCCGCGACCCCCGCCGAAGCGGGCCTTGGCCGGTCCGCCGCGGGCTGGACGGCGGCCATCCCAAGTGCCATATTGGCCGCGCCGGCCGGGCGGTCGGCCCGTCCTTCGCCGCGGGCGGGGGCGAGGTTCAAATCAGACCGAAAGCGGATACTGCCCTTGATTACGATGGGAACGATTTTCTCGACGTTGTTCGGCAGCCGGCTGGTCGGGACCGACGAATTCGGCAATCGCTATTACCAGGCCAGGCGCGGCCGCCGGTATGGGCGCGAGCGCCGGTGGGTGATCTACAAGGGCGGGGACGAGGCCTCGAAGGTGCCGTCGGAATGGCACGCTTGGCTGCACCACACCGTCGCCGAACCGCTGACCGAAAAGGCGGCCCTGGCACGGCCGTGGCAGAAGGAACACCAACCCAACCTCACCGGCACCGAGCGGGCCTATCGGCCGAGCGGCCACGAACTGGCGGCGCGGCACCATGCGCCGGCGACCGGCGATTACGAGGCATGGTCGCCGGACGGCGGCCTGGCGGACGAACCGGCACGCGGACAATGAGGCAATCGGTCAAGGAAGTGGCGGTGGGCGGCGTCGTTTTCGCCGCTTTCGCGGCCATCGTCGTGTTTTCCTTCGCCGCCCGCGACATGGCGGCGCGGGCCACCGAGACCGGCTATGACCTGACGGCGACGTTCAATCGCATCGACGGCCTGGCGGTGGGCAGTTCGGTTCGCCTGGGCGGCGTCCAGATCGGCGCCGTCAAGTCGTTGAGCCTGGACAAGCACTTCCGCGCCGTTGCCCTTCTGCACGTGGACACCGACGTCGCGCTGCCGGCCGATACCTCGATCGCCATCCATACCGACGGCCTGTTCGGCAGCAAGTACCTCGAACTCGAACCCGGCGGCGACCCGGAGCCGTTCAAGAACGGCGATTCCATCCAGTTCACCCAGGACGCGCTTCTGGTCGGCGACCTTCTGGACCTGATCATCGCCCAGGGCCGGGCGCGGCTGTCGGCGGACAAAGAGAAAAAGGCGGCGCCGTGACGGCGCGTCCGCCTGGAAAGAAAGGGCCAACCCATGGGTAGAAACCTGATCGAAACCGTGATGGGCGCCGTCGTGCTGCTGGTGGCCGGCCTGTTCGTGTTTTTCGCCTACGACCTGGCCCAGGTCGAAACGGCCCGGGGCTACGAGGTCAAGGCCAATTTCCTGAGGATCGGCGGCCTGACGCGCGGCAGCGACGTGCGCATCAGCGGCATCAAGGTGGGTACCGTGCTGGATGCCCGCCTCGATCCCGCCACCTTCGACGCGGTGGTGACGCTGGCCATGATTCCCGATGTCAAGCTGCCGGCCGACACCCAGGCCAGCATCGACAGCGACGGATTGCTCGGCGGCAAGTACGTGCGCCTGGAGCCCGGCCAGGCGGCCGAGCGCATCGCCGACGGCGGCACCATCGCCAAGACCAAGGACTACCGCTCGCTGGAGGATCAGGTGGGCGAGATCATCTTCCTGGCTACCGGTGGCGAAACCAAGAAATAGATGACCCGGCATTCCGTCGTTCCCGGCCAATCCTGGACGCCCGAGGGATACGCGCGCAATGCCGGATTCGTGGCGGCGTTGGGAGAGCCGGTCGTTACCCTGCTGGCACCGCGTCCGGGCGAGCGCATTCTTGACGTCGGATGCGGCGACGGTGTCCTGACCGCCAAGCTGGCCGCAATCGGCGCCGATGTCGTCGGCATCGACGCCAGCCCCGAATTGGTTAAGGCGGCCCAGGATCGTGGCCTCGACGCCCGCCTGCTGGATGCCCACAGCATGGCCTTCGAACAGGAATTCGACGCCGTCTTCAGCAATGCCGCCCTTCACTGGATGGCCGATCCGGCCCGCGTCGTCGCCAACGTCTTCCGGGGGCTGAGGCCGGGCGGCCGCTTCGTCGGGGAATTCGGCGGCAAGGGCAACGTCAGGCTGATCACCGAAGCGCTGCTGGCCGCGCTGGCGCGGCGCGGGGTAGACGACCGCCGGGCCTTTCCCTGGTACTTTCCGGACGCCGAAGACTTCTCCGGCCTTCTGCGGCGGAGCGGATTCACGATCGAGCGGATGGAATTGTTCGAGCGGCCGACCCCGTTGCCGACCGCCATCGAGGGATGGCTGGCGACCTTCGGCGGGCCGTTCCTGGGCCGCATCGCCGAAGCCGAGCGTCCGGGGCTGGTTACCGAAGTGGTGGGCGATCTGGCGCCCAGGCTGCGCGACGCGGACGGCGTCTGGCGGGCCGACTATGTCCGTCTTCGATTTGCCGCAATCCGCCCCTAGCTATGGGGTGGTTGTCGGCGCCTGGGCGCCGGTGCTAATACCGGTGCCAGCTTGGAAACGGGGAATCGGCAAGGCATGGTCAATCGCGCAATCGTGGCGGGACTTCTGACGGCGGGCCTGATGCTCCCGGCTTCGGCCCGGGCCGAGACCTATAACACGGCGGTCCTTCAGGGACTGGACAAGGTGACGGCGCGGGTTACCAAGCTGGAGGCGCCGGTCGGCGAAGTGGTGCGCTTCGGGACGCTCGAAATCATCGCCCGCACCTGCGAGAAGCGGCCGCCCGAGGAGCCGCCGGAGAGCGCCTCGTTCCTCGACATCTGGGAAGTCCGGCCGGGCGAGGCGGCGGTCAGCATCTTCCGCGGCTGGATGTTCGCCTCCAGCCCGGCGCTGTCGGCCATGGAGCACCCGGTCTATGACGTCTGGGTGGTCGACTGCCACAAGACCGAGTCGAGCGCCGAACCGACATCGCCTTCCGGCAAGTCTCCGTAGAAACGGGCGTCGACGGCCAGCGCCGTCTCCAGCCTGCGGCGATAGGCGCGGGCCGGAACTTCCTCGACGCCGAAGCGGGCCAGGTGCTCGGTGACGAACTGCACGTCGAGCAGCACGTATCCGCCCAGCCGCAGGCGCGCCACCAGGTGGACGAGGGCCACCTTGCTGGCGTCGCGCACCCGCGAGAACATACTTTCCCCGAAAAAGGCGCCGCCCAGGGCCACGCCGTACAGGCCGCCGACGAGTTGTTCTCCCTGCCAGCATTCGACGGAATGGGCGAAACCCCGTTGGTGGAGCGCGGTGTAGGCCGCGACGATCGGCTCGTTGATCCAGGTTTCCGGATGGCCGGGCCGGGGCTCGGCGCAGGCCCGCATCACCGCCTCGAAGGCGGTGTCGCAGCGCACCGCGAAAAGGCCGCGCCGGACGGTCTTGCGCAGGCTGTGCGGCACGTGGAACCGCTCGATCGGCAGCACGCCGCGCAGCCTGGGCTCGACCCAGAAGACGCTTCGCGCCCGGCGGCTTTCGGCCATCGGGAAGACGCCCGCCGCATAGGCGCGCAGCAAAAGATCGGGAGTCAGTTCGAGATCGCTGTCGTCGGACCCGCTCATTGCCCCCCGACAAACCGCTCCAGCCAACGGTTGTCGTACTCGCCGTTGATGAAGTCGGGTTCGGCGAGCAGGCGCTGATGCAGGGGAATCGTCGTCTCCAGGCCGTCGATGACGAATTCCTCGAGCGCGCGGCGCAAACGCATCAGGCACTCGTTGCGGTTTGTCCCATAGACGATCAGCTTGGCGATCATGCTGTCGTAGTAGGGCGGCACCGTGTAGCCGGCGTAGAGCGCCGAATCGACCCTGACGCCCAGGCCGCCCGGCGCGTGGTAATCGCCGACCCGGCCCGGGCAGGGCAGGAAGGTCACCGGATTCTCGGCGTTGATGCGGCATTCGATGGAGTGGCCGGTGAAGCGGATGTCCTCCTGCGCGAAGCCCAATGGCGCACCGGCGGCGACGCGGATCATCTCGCGCACCAGGTCGAGGCCCGAGATCATTTCGGTCACCGGATGCTCCACCTGCAGGCGCGTGTTCATTTCGATGAAATAGAACTCGCCGTTCTCGTAGAGGAATTCCATCGTGCCCAGGCTGCGGTAGCCGATCTTCCGGGCGGCGTCGGCGGCAATGCGGCCGATTTCGGCCCGTTGCACGTCGTTGAGGGCCGGCGAGGGGGCTTCCTCCAGGAATTTCTGGTGGCGGCGCTGCAACGAGCAGTCGCGTTCGCCCAGATGGACCACGTTGCCGTGGGCGTCGGCCAGGATCTGCACCTCGATGTGGCGCGGCGTGCGCAGGTACTTCTCGATGTAGACCTCGGGATTGCCGAACGAGTTCTCGGCCTCCTTGCGGGCCTGCTCGAAGGCGGTCTGCAGGTCGTCGGCGGTGTCGGCGACCCGCATGCCGCGGCCGCCGCCGCCGGCCGAGGCCTTGACCAGCACGGGATAGCCGATGGCGGCGGCGATGGTGCCGGCCTCGGCCAGCGATTCGACGGCGCCCGGCGAGCCGGGAACGACCGGCAGGCCGGCTTCCTTGGCGGTGGTGCGGGCGACGATCTTGTCGCCCATCAGCCGGATATGGTCGGGCGACGGGCCGATGAAGACGAAGCCGTGCTCCTCGACCATCTGGGCGAAGTCGGCATTTTCCGACAGGAAGCCGTATCCGGGATGGATGGCCTCGGCGTTGCTGATGGTCGCCGCCGACAGGATGGCGTGCGCATTGAGATAGCTTTTGGCCGGCGCCGGCGGGCCGATGCAGATGGCCTCGTCGGCCAGGCGCACGTGCATGGCGTCGGCGTCGGCCGTCGAATGGATGGCCACCGTACGGATGCCCATCTCGCGGCAGGCGCGGTGAATGCGCAGCGCGATCTCTCCGCGATTGGCGATCAGGATTTTTTCGAACATGCGCCGTTACTCGACGATCAGCAGGGGTTCGCCATACTCCACCGGGGCGCCGTTGGCGACGAGGACGCGCGTCACCTTGCCGGCCCGCACGCACTTGATGGGGTTGAACACCTTCATCGCCTCGATCAGCACCAGCGTCTGGCCGACCCGCACCTCGTCGCCGACCTGGATGAACGGCGCCGCGTCCGGTTCGGGGCGGATGTAGGCGACGCCGACCATGGGCGAAAGGACGGCGCCGGGATGCTTGGCGGGGTCGTTTTCGACCGCCGCAATGGCCGCGGCAGGCGCCGAAGGGGCCGCGACGGCGGCGAAGGCGGCCGGGGCGAGGCTTCCTTTGGCGACCCTAAGGTGCCATTCCTGGGTCCCGTACTCGATCTCCGTCAGGCCCGTCTCGTCGAGCAGCTGGGCCAGCTGGTGCACAAGCGCGGAGTCGATTTGCGGTTTGCTTCCTTCCCTCGGCATAGATCCTCTCTCAGGCGTTCAGACGTTCAGGCGCTCGGGCCTACTGCAATACCCGCGTTTCGGAACCGGACGGCGATGGAAAAACCACCGTCGCGGGCCGATGGCTTTCGTGGGGCGGAATACTCGGGTTTCCGGGCGTCGAAGGCAAGGCTTCGGATCACCTTTTTTGAAATCAACGCATTGATCGTGGCTGGGTCCCGACTTATAACACGCGCGCTGCATCGGCTAACAGTCTGTTTCCTTGTCCCCGGCCGGTTGATCCGGCCCGCACAGGCAACCATACTTACACTCCGCCCCCACAAGAAGATGGATGGAAATTCCCATGCGTGTAACCATCAATGGCGAGGAACGTCGGTTCGATCGTCCGCTGACCGTCGATCAGATGCTGGGCGAAATGGGCCTCGATTCCCGCAAGGTCGCCGTCGAGCGCAACCTGGAACTGGTGCCGAAATCGCAGTACGGCGCCGTCACGGTCGAGGATAGCGACCGCTTCGAGATCGTGCACTTCATCGGCGGCGGCGCCCCATCGGCGGCGGCCGACGCCGACCTGCTGACGGTGGCCGGACGCACCTTCCATTCGCGCCTGCTGGTCGGCACCGGCAAGTACAAGGACCTGGAACAGACGGCACGCGCCATCGAGGCGTCGGGCGCCGAGATCGTCACCGTGGCGGTGCGCCGGGTCAACATCACCGACCCCAGCCAGCCGATGCTGGTCGACTATGTCGATCCCAAGAAATACACCTACCTTCCCAACACCGCCGGCTGCTTCACCGCCGAGGATGCGCTTCGCACCCTGCGGCTGGCCCGCGAGGCCGGCGGCTGGGATCTGGTCAAGCTGGAAGTCCTGGGCGACCAGAAGACCCTCTATCCCAACATGATCGAAACCCTGTCGGCGGCGGAAGTCCTGATCAAGGAGGGCTTCCAGGTGATGGTCTATTGCAGCGACGACCCGATCATGGCCAAGCGGCTGGAGGAGATCGGCTGCGCCGCCATCATGCCGCTGGCTGCGCCCATCGGCTCGGGCCTGGGCGTCCAGAGCCCGGTCAACATCCGCCTGATCAAGGAGCAGGCCAAGGTGCCGGTGCTGGTCGATGCCGGAGTCGGCACCGCGTCGGATGCGGCCATCGCCATGGAACTCGGCTGCGACGGCGTGCTGATGAACACCGCCATCGCCGGAGCCAGGGACCCGATCCTGATGGCGCGGGCCATGAAGGCGGCGGTCGAGGCGGGGCGGCTGGCCTATTTGGCCGGGCGCATGCCGAGGAAACTGTACGCCGATCCGTCCTCGCCGCTGGCCGGATTGATCTGATCGACGGGCGGGATGAAATTTTCGCTTTCATCCCGACCCCGGTTGGCCATATAAGGGCGAACTCTCGACCGACCCAGCGAACGGTCGGCCCCAAGGGAAGCAAAGGGTGGGGACAGATGTTCACAGTCATGCATGATTTCGATGAACACCGTCCGTCCTATGTGCGTTTGATCGGCCGCAAGAACCCCCGGTCCAGTACGCGCTCGGCGTAGAAACACGCCGTGCTGCCGACGCGGTCCCCGACCGCCATCGGCCGCGTTCGCCTTCATAATAAAACCCTGACTTGCCCTGAATAAGGGGGGATCCCGCACATGACCCCGAAAATCGCTCATTTCCTGAAGGAGAGCCGTCCGGCGACGCCCTGCCTGGTGATCGACCTGGACGTCGTGAACGAACGCTACCGACGACTGCAAGACAGCCTGCCCGGAGTCGTCATTTCGTATGCCGTCAAGGCCAACCCGGCCCGGCCGGTGCTGGAAATCCTCAACGCCGGCGGTTCGCACTTCGACGCCGCCAGCATCTACGAGATCGAGGATCTGCTGGCGCTGGGCGTCACGCCCGACCGCATCGTCTACGGCAACACCATCAAGAAGGAAGGCGACATCGCCGCCGCCTATGCCCATGGCGTGCGCCTGTACGCCTTCGACAGCGAGGCCGAGGTCGAGAAGCTGGCCCGCTCCGCCCCCGGCGCCGGCGTCTACTGCCGCATCATTACCACCTGCGAGGGGGCCGATTGGCCGCTGTCGCGCAAGTTCGGCTGCGAACTGGACATGGCCGGCGACCTGTTGCTCAAGGCCCGCGACCTCGGGCTCGACGCCCAGGGCCTGTCGTTCCACGTCGGTTCGCAGCAGACCAACCCCCGGCAGTGGGGCCACGCCATCAAGCGGGCGGCCCAGGTTTTCCGTACGGTGGCCGAGCAGGGCCTCCAGCTCAGGATGCTGAACCTGGGCGGCGGCTTCCCGGTACGCTACCGCAAGGAGGTGCCCGAGATCGAAGAGGTGGCGGGGGCCATCATGGAGGCGATGCGGCGCGAGTTTGGCAATGCGCTGCCCCGCATGTTCATCGAGCCCGGGCGCATCATCACCGCCGATGCCGGCATCATCGAGACCGAGGTGGTGCTGATCTCCACCAAGAACTACGCCAACGGCGTGCGCTGGGTGTATCTCGATGTCGGCAAATTCGGCGGCCTTGCCGAAACCATGGACGAGGCCATCCAGTATCCGCTGGTCACCCACTACAACGGCGCTCCCAGTGGTCCGGTGGTGATCGCCGGCCCGACCTGCGACGGCGCCGACATCCTTTACGAAAAGGCCGACTATTCGCTGCCGCTGGACCTCAAGGTCGGCGACAAGATCCAGATCGGCGGGGCAGGGGCCTATACGACGACCTACGCCTCGATCTGCTTCAACGGCTTCCCGCCGCTGCAGGCCCACTACATCTGAGGGAGGCATTCCCATGAACAGAGGATATGCCGCCCTTCTTGCAGCCTGGGCCATCGGCGCCGTTCTCGCGGCGCCGGCGGCGCGGGCCGATTCCGGCCAGGTCACCGTCTACAAGGCGGAGTCGTGCGGCTGCTGCGGCGGGTGGGTCGACCACATGCGGGCGAGCGGCTTTTCGGTCGAGGTCCAGGAAATGGACGACGTCACGCCGCTCAAGGACTTCCTGCGCATCGCGGACGACCTGCGGTCGTGCCATACGGCAACCCTCGAGGGCTATGTCCTGGAAGGCCACGTGACGCTTGCGGCCATCCGCAAGCTGCTGGCGGATCGGCCGAAGGTCAGGGGCATCGCGCTTCCCGGCATGCCGGAAGGCAGCCCGGGCATGTCGGGCGCCAAAAGCGAACCCTTCGTGACGCTGACGATTTCGGATTCGGCACCGACGGTCTTCATGACGGAATAGGAAAGCGGCCCCGGGGGGCCGCTGGATCGACGTTCGCGAGGGCGGCGCCCCCGGCAGGGGAGGCCGCCCTTTCGCCGTCAGCTGAAGGCCTTGAGCCCGATGATGGTGTAGGTGTCCTTGATACCGGGCAGGGCGTGGATCTTCTTGTTGACGAAATGGCCGATGTCCGTGTCGTCCTCAAGGTAGCAGGTCAGCATCAGGTCATAGTGGCCGGAGGTCGAGTGGACCTCGGACACCTCGTCGACGGTTTCCACCGCGGCGGCGGCCACGTCGTAGGAACTTCCCAGTTCGCACTTCACCTGGATAAAGAGAGTCTGCACGGGTCAGCCCTCCTTGGCCTCGCGCTTTTTCGCCGGTGCCTTGGCGGCGCGCCGGCCCCGGGGTTTTGCCGCCGCCCGGGCGCGGGTCCTGGGCTTCGCGGGGGCCTTCGCCGGCTCTTCGCTGTCGGCTTTTACGTCCTCGACGTCTTCGACATCCTCGATTTTCGCCTCGACGTCCTCGATTTCCGGTGCGACATCGTCGACATCGTCGATGTCCTCGACATCGTCTTCGGGACGGGGCGGCGGCGGCGTGACGGCGCGCAGCAGGAAGGCCGGCACGTGATCGCCGAGGCCGCGCACCGGCCGGTCGTCGTCGCGAGAATCGCCGTCCTGCCGGCGGCCACGCCGCTGCGGCTGTTTCCGGGGCTCGGCGCGAACCTCGGCGCGGATCGGGGGCGGGGCGGCGGGGGCGGGCTCGTCGGGGACCGTCTCGACCGCGGGCCGGGGCTCGGGCTGGCGGTCGGGCTGACGGTCCGGCTGGCGAGCGGCGCGATGGTCGTCCGACCGGTGCCGGCGACGCCGGCCCCTCGGCTCCGCCGCAGCCTCGGCCGACGTCTCCGCCGGCGCTTCCGTCGCCTGCGTCTCGGCGGGCGCCGGGGCGTCCGCCGTCGTCGTCAGGTCGATGCGCGGAATGTCGCGGCCGAGCATGCGGGTGATGGCGGCCAGGTATTTGCGTTCTTCCGGCAGGGCGATGGTGAAGGCCCGACCTTCGCGGCCGGCCCGGCCGGTGCGGCCGATGCGGTGGATATAGTCCTCGGCGTGGGTGGGGACGTCGAAATTGAAGACGTGGCTCATGTCCTGGACATCGAGCCCGCGGGCCGCCACGTCGCTGCACACCAGCAGGCGGATTTCGCCGCGCTTGAAGGCGGCCAGGGTTTCGGTGCGGGCCGGCTGCGACATGTCGCCGTGCAATTGGCCGGCCGAATAGCCGTGGCGGACGAGCGAACGCCACACCACGCTGACCTCGCGCTTGCGGTTGCAGAAGACCAGCGCGCTGCGCACCTCCTCGCTTTCGATAAGGCGGCGCAGGGCGGCCCGCTTGTCCTTGGCGCCGCTGCCCGGCTTGGCGCCGTGCGGCGCGCTGACCATGCACAGGCCCTGGGTGACCGTGGCCGCCGGTGTCGATGGCGGGGAAACCGTGATCGTTTTGGGGTTGCTGAGGAAGGCATCGGCGAGACGCCGGATCTCGGGCGGCATGGTGGCCGAGAAGAACAGGGTCTGGCGCATCTTCGACACCAGGGACACGATCTTTTCCACGTCCGGTATGAAACCCATGTCGAGCATCCGGTCGGCTTCGTCGATCACCAGGATCTTGACGTCGTTGAGCAGAAGTTTGCCGCGCTCGAACATGTCGAGCAGGCGGCCCGGCGTGGCGATCAGCACGTCGACGCCACGATCCAGCACCCGGGTCTGGTCGCCCATCGACTCGCCGCCGATCAGCAACGCCTTGTTCAGCTTGTGGTACTTGCCGTAAACCTCGAAGGCCTCGGCGACCTGGGCGGCGAGTTCCCGCGTCGGTTCGAGGATCAGCGAGCGCGGCATGCGCGCCTTGGCGCGCCCGGCGGCCAGGATTTCGATCATCGGCAGGGTGAAGCCCGCCGTCTTGCCGGTGCCGGTCTGGGCACAGCCCAAGACGTCGCGGCCCATCAGCACGACCGGGATCGCCTGCTGTTGAATCGGTGTGGGTTCCACGTACCCTGCGTCGGCAACGGCACGTAAAACGTCTTCGCTCAGTCCGAGTTCAGCAAATGTCATGTAGCACGGGTCTGTCCGGACTTCCGGAAGCGACCACCGTTCCTATGTCAACCATTGAAAGTGCGGCGATATTAGGCAGTTCCGGCGTCAAGTCAATCACCGTCGCCGGAATCCTTTGCCTTTGACGCATCTTTGAGTACCCTGCGCGTCCGCAAGATGCCGTGCGGCGGGCAGCCGCAGGCGGGGAAGCCGACCGGACCAGGGGACGCCATGACCCAGAAGACGCCGTTGATCCTATTGCCCGGGCTGCTGACCGACGCGGCGCTGTGGCGCCATCAGACGGAAACGCTGTCCGACATCGCCGACATCAGGGTCAGCGACCTGACGCAGGACGACCAACTGGGGCCGATGGCCCGGCGCGTCCTGGCCGAGGCGCCGGAAACCTTCGCCCTGGCCGGCCTGTCGATGGGGGGATACCTGGCGTTCGAGATCCTGCGCCAGGCGCCCGACCGGGTCCGGCGCCTGGCCCTGCTCGACACCTCGCCGCTGCCGGATTCCCAGGAACAGACGGCGCGCCGGCGCAGTCTTATAGATCTTGCCCGCACCGGCGATTTCAAAGGCGTCACCCAGCGGCTGCTGCCGCTGCTGATCCACCCCGATCGCATCCGCGACGCGGCGCTGACCCGCGCCGTCATGGAAATGGCCGGCCGCGTCGGTCGCGACGCCTTCATCCGCCAGCAGACCGCGATCATGAACCGTCCCGACAGCCGCCACGACCTGGGGCTGATCCACTGCCCGACGCTGGTGCTGTGCGGACGCCAGGACGGGCTGACGCCGCCCGCCGTTCACGTCGACATGGCGGCCGCCCTGCCCCACGCCGCCCTGGTCACGGTCGAGGACTGCGGGCATCTGTCGCCGCTGGAACAGCCGCATGCGGTCAGCGCCGTGCTGCGCTACTGGCTGGCCATGGAGAGGGCGCCGGGGCGGGACGCTTGAAAATCCGGGCCGGCGCGCGTGCGTTCGGTTGATTGCGGCCGGGTCATTCCGCTATGATCCGCGCACGAGGGAACGAACGCGGGGCGCACGAACTTCGAAGCAGCCGGTCTTGGCCGGGTCAAAGCCGCTTCGGAACAAACAAAGCCCACGTTTGCAATCTGTTAATAAAGTTGAGGCAGCGTGCTTTGGATGCGGTGCAGGTTCGGGGAATGCTGCTTGGCGCGAAGGAGGCTCCGGCAACCATGAGAAACGAGGATATCCAGCGGCGCGAAACACGGCGCGGCGGCAGTTTTTGGCCGGTCGCCGGGGCGGTCGCCCTCGCGGTTGTCCTGGGCGGATGCTCCAGCGTGCCGGATGCGGCCAATCCGGTCAAATGGTACAGCAATACCGTCGATTACTTCAGTGGCGACAAGGACGCCAAGGCGCCGGCCGAAGGGGACGACAAGGCGGTGCCCGGCGCCGACCAGCCGTTCCCCAATCTGGCGACGGTGCCGGCCAAGCCCGAGGTGAGCAGCGCCGAGGAGCGCAACAGGATCGCCCAGGGGCTGGTGTCCGACACCGAACGCCGGCGCTATGCGCAGGGCGTCGCCCGCCAGGGCGCGCCGACCAACGTTCTGGGAAGCGAGTCAGCGGCGTCCGCGCCTGCCGCCGCCGGCGCTCCGGCCGCGCTGCCGGCCTTGCCGGCCACCCCGGCTCCGGCCCAGGCGCCGAAGCCGCCGGCCGTGGCGGCCGCGCCCGCTGCCCCCGCAGCCGCCCCGCCGGCCCCAGCCGTGCGATCACCGGCCCCGCTGGCGCCTTCCGCGCCGCCGTCCCGGCAACTGGGCGCCGCCCCGCCGGCCCCGGCCGCGCCGGCGATGGCGCCGGCCACCGGCGTCGCCCCGCGTTCCAACCGCCTGCCTGCCTCTGGGGAGCCGTTCGAGACCGTGGTGGTAAGCTCGTCGGGCGTCGACGCCTCGGCGGACGTCTCCGCTGCACCTTCGCCCGGGCGGGGATCGCTGGCCGCCAGGGCCGACACCGTTCCCGATGCCGGACGGTCTCGCGGCAGTTCCCTCCTGGTGGCGACGATCCAGTTCGCCAACGGTTCGGCCGATCTCGATTCCCGCGACCGCACGATCCTGCGCAACGTTGTGGCCCTGCAGCGCGAGCGCGGCGGCGTCATTCGGATCGTCGGTCATGCCAGCAGCCGAACCGCCGACATGGACCCGGTACGCCACAAGCTGGTGAACTACGACGTGTCTTCCGAACGCGCCGAAACGGTGGCCAAGACCTTGGCCGAATTGGGCGCGCGAACGCAGGACATCGTCGTTGTCGCCAAGGCGGACGTCGACCCCCTATATTACGAAGTCATGCCGGCTGGCGAGGCGGGGAACCGGAGAACGGAAGTCTTTCTCGACTTCTAAACCGCCCGAAAACGCGGCACTATGAGAATGCACTTCCGCGCCCGGCCGGGCCGGGACGGCGTTCATTTGCACGACGAATGGTCATGATGGAACAGGAATTTCACCGAATCCGACGGCTGCCCCCTTATGTTTTCGCCCAGGTCGACGCGATGAAGGCCCGCGCCCGAGCTGCCGGCGACGACATCATCGACTTTGGCATGGGCAACCCGGATTCGCCGACCCCTGCCCATATCGTCGAGAAACTGGTCGAGGCGGTTCAGGACCCGCGTACCCATCGCTATTCCTCGTCGCGGGGAATTCCCGGCCTGCGCAAGGCCCATGCCGCCTACTACGAGCGGCGCTTCAACGTCAGCGTCGATCCCGAGACCGAAGTCGTCGTCACCATCGGCTCGAAGGAGGGGCTGGCCAATCTGTCGTCGGCGATCACCACGCCCGGCGACGTCATCCTGGTGCCCAACCCCAGCTATCCGATCCATCAGTTCGGCTTCATCATCGCCGGCGCCGCCGCCCGCAACATCCCGGTCGAGCCGGGGCCGGAGTTCATGGCGGCGCTGGAGCGCGCGGTGCAGCACAGCGTGCCGAAGCCGACGGCCCTGGTGCTCAACTATCCCAACAACCCGACGGCCTATCTGGCCGACCTCGACTTCTATGGCCAGGTCGTCGACTTCTGCCGGTTCCACGGCATCTACATCCTGTCGGACCTGGCCTACGCGGAAATCTACTTCGACGTTCCGCCGCCGCCGTCCATCCTGCAGATCCCCGGGGCCAGGGAAATCGCGGTCGAGTTCACCTCGATGAGCAAGACCTATTCCATGCCGGGTTGGCGGATCGGCTTCGCCACCGGCAACAAGCGGCTGGTCGCGGCGCTGGCCCGCAACAAGTCGTATCTCGACTACGGCGCCTTCACGCCGATTCAGGTGGCGGCTGCTGCTGCGCTCAACGGGCCGCAGGACTGCGTGGCCGAGATCCGCCAGCGCTACAAGGAGCGCCGCGATGTGCTGATCGGCGGGCTGGCCTCGGCCGGCTGGGAAATTCCGACGCCGCCCGCCACCATGTTCGCCTGGGCGCCCATCCCGCCGGCCTTCAAGCACATGGGGTCGCTGGAATTCGCCAAGCTGCTGCTGCGCGAGGCCAAGGTGGCGGTGGCCCCGGGCGTCGGCTTCGGCGAGCAAGGCGACGATCACGTCCGCCTGGCCGTGGTCGAGAACCGCCAGCGAACCCGCCAGGCGATCCGCAGCATCAAGGCGTTCTTCGCCCGCTACGACGAGGCGATGGACGATACCTGGAAAAAGAACAGCTTTCAGCCGGCAAGGACGGAACAGAAATGGTGAAATCGAAGGACGCTCCGCTGAAAGTCGCGGTGGCCGGCCTGGGAACGATCGGCGGTGGCACGCTCAAGCTTCTGCGCGACAACGGCGATCTTTTGAAGCAGCGGTGCGGGCGCGAGTTTCAGGTGGTCGGCATCTGCGACCTGCGCAAGGATCGGGCGGCCGAGTGGCCGCAGCATCCGTGGTATGACGACGCGCTGGCCATGGTCCGGGAGTCGGGGGCCGACGCCATCGTCGAACTGATCGGCGGCGCCGACGGCATCGCCAAGAAGCTGACCGAGCAGGCGATCGCCGCCGGCAAGAGCGTGGTGACCGCCAACAAGGCGATGATCGCCCATCACGGCACCGCCCTGGTCAAGGCCGCCGAGGCGGCCGGCGTGACGCTGGCCTTCGAGGCGGCGGTGGCCGGCGGCATCCCGATCAACAAGGCGCTGCGCGAGGGCTTGGTCGGCAACAGGATCAGCCGCGTCTATGGCATCCTCAACGGCACCTGCAACTACATCCTGACCGCCATGCGCGAGAGCGGGCGCGAGTTCAACGACGTCCTGGCCGAGGCTCAGAAGCTGGGCTACGCCGAGGCCGATCCGTCGTTCGACGTCGACGGCATCGACACCGCGCACAAGCTGTCCATCCTGACCAGCCTCGCCTTCGGCTGCGAGATCAACTTCAAGGCCGTCCATATCGAGGGCATCCGCCACGTCACGGCCATGGACATCCAGTTCGCCGACGAACTGCGCTATCGCATCAAGCTTCTGGGTATCGCGAGGCGCACCGACGAGGGTATCGAGCAGCGGGTCCATCCCTGCATGGTGCCGATCACCAGCCCGATCGCCCACGTCGACGGCGTGTTCAACGCGGTCATGGTCGACGGCGATTTCGTCGACACCACCATGTACGAGGGGCGCGGCGCCGGCGAGCGGCCGACCGCGTCCGCGGTGGTCGCCGACCTGGTCGACATCGCGCGCGGCAACCGGGCGCCGTCGCTGGGCGTGCCGGCCGCGGCGCTGGAACCGCTCAAGGGATCGTCCATGGGGCGCCACCGGGGCCGCTATTACATCCGTTTGATGGTGGTGGACCGGCCGGGCGTCTTCGCCGACATCGCCGCCACGCTGCGCGACTGCGAAGTGTCGATGGAAGCGGTCCTGCAGAAGGGGCGCTCGCCGGGCGAGCCGGTGCCGGTGGTGCTGACCACGCATGAAACCAGCGAAGCCTCGATGGTGAAGGCGCTGGAGCGCATCGTGACGCTCGACACGGTGATCGAGCCGCCGCGCATGATCCGCGTACAATCGTTCGCCTCGCCCGCCGGTGCCACGGACTGACCCGGCGGCGCCGGAAGGAGACAAGCCATGAGCCAAGAAACGGTGGTCACCCGTAACCTCGCCATGGAGGCCGTGCGGGTGACCGAGGTGGCGGCGGTGGCCGCGTCCCGGTTCCTCGGACGGGGCGACGAGCGGGCCACCGACCGGGCCGCCGTCGAGGCCATGCACCGGGCGCTGAAGGGTCTGGAGGTCGATGGCGTCATCCGCATCGGCGAGGGGACCCAGGAAGAGACGCCGATGCTCTATGTCGGCGAGAAGACGGGCTCCGGCACCGGCCCCAAGGTGGACGTGGCGCTGATGCCGCTCGAGGGTCCGACCATCGTCGCCAAGGGCGAACCCAACGGCCTTTCGGTCATCGCCATCGCCGAAGACGGCGGTTTCCTGACGGTGCCGGACATCTATATGGACAAGATCGCGGTCGGTGGCGGCCTGCCGGCCGATCTCGTCACCCTCGACGCCGAGCCGGCGGCCAATCTCAAGGAACTGGCCAAGGCCAAGGGGGTGGCGGCCGGCGACCTGGTCGTCTGCATCCTCGACCGGCCGCGCCATCGCGAGCTGATCGCCAAGGTCCGCGAAGCCGGCGCCCGCATCATGCTGATCGCCGACGGCGACGTTGCCGGCGTGGTGGCCACGGTGTGGCCGGAATCCGGGATCGACATCTACATGGGCAGCGGCGGCGCCCGCGAGGGCGTGCTGGCGGCCGCCGCCCTGGCCTGCGCCGGCGGCCAGATGCAGGGCCGGCTGATCGCGCGCAACGACGACGAGAAGCGCAAGGCGGCGGATTTCACCGCCGGCAATCCGGGCCGCATCTATAAGGTGGCCGACATGGTGGGAAGCGAGGTCACCTTCGCCGCCACCGGCGTCACCGACGGGGTCATCCTCGGTGGCGTCAAGCGTCGCTACGGGGTGGCGGTCACCCATTCCCTGGTCATGCGCTCGCGCAGCGGAACGCTGCACTTCGTCGAGGCCTACCACGATTTCGCCAAGGGGGCGAACGCCGCCCGCTTGGATTCCTGACCGGCCCATGGCGGCGCCCACCGCATGTCGCGACACGCCGCAGGCGGCCTGCTTTCTGGGGGTTGAACGGTCGCTGACCGGCCGCCGTTGGCATCTTCGGGCGCTGGACGAACGGGTGGCGATGGCGCTTTCCCAGCGTCACGCCTTGCCCGAGGTGGTCGGACGCGTGCTGGCGGCCCGCGGCGTCGGCCTGGACGACGCCGAAACCTTCCTGGAACCGACCCTGCGCCGGCTGTTGCCCGACCCCAGCCATCTGCGCGACCTCGACGTCGCCACCGAGCGGCTGGCCAGCGCCGTCATGCAGGGCGAACGCATCGCCATTTTCGGCGACTACGACGTCGACGGTTCGACCTCGGCGGCGCTGCTCGCCCGCTACCTGCGCGCCGTCGGCAGCCAGGGGCGCATCTACATCCCCGATCGCCTGACCGAAGGCTATGGCCCCAATACCGAGGCGCTGTTGGCGCTGGGTCGCGAGGGTGTTTCCCTGATCGTCACCGTCGATTGCGGCACCACCGCCTACGAACCGCTGAAGGCGGCGGCGGCGGCGGGGCTCGAGGTCATCGTCGCCGACCACCACGAGGCCGAGGCGGCGCTGCCGGCGGCGGTGGCGGTGGTCAATCCCAACCGGCTGGACGACGCAAGCCCGCACGGCCACATGGCGGCGGTGGGGGTGACCTTCCTTCTGATCGTCGGGCTCAACCGCACGCTGCGCGGCGCCGGCTGGTTCGCGGCGCGGCCGGAGCCGGACCTGCGCCAGTGGCTCGACCTGGTGGCGCTGGGCACCATCTGCGACGTGGTGCCGCTGACCGGCGTCAACCGCGCCCTGGTGGTGGGCGGCCTGCAGGTGATGGCGGGCCGCGGCAATCCCGGCTTACGGGCCCTGGCCGACGTCGCCGGCGTCGACGAGCCGCCGGGCACCTACCACGCCGGCTTCATCCTGGGCCCGCGCATCAACGCCGGCGGGCGCATCGGGCGCTCCGACCTTGGCGCCCGCCTGCTGGCCACCGACGATGCCCTGGAGGCGCGGGTCATCGCCGAACAGGTCGACGCCCTCAACCGCGAGCGCCAGGCGACCGAGGCGGCGGTGTTGGCGGCGGCGCTGGTCCAGGTCGAAGCCGACGGCCAGGCCGACGCCCCCGGCGCCGTCGTGCTGGCCTGGGGGCGGGGATGGCATCCCGGCGTCGTCGGCATCGTCGCCGGGCGGCTGGTCGAGCGGTTTCACCGGCCGGCCTGCGTCGTTTCCGTGACGGACGAGGGGGCGACCGGGTCCGGGCGCTCGATCCCCGGGGTCGACCTCGGCGCCGCCGTCATCGCGGCGCGTCAGGCCGGGCTGCTGATCCGCGGCGGCGGCCACGCCATGGCGGCGGGATTTTCCACCGCCGTGGGCGGCCTGGAGCCGCTGCACGCCTTTCTGAACGAGCGTCTGGCCGCCGCCGTCGCCGAGGCGGCGTCCGCCAATGGCCTCAGGCTCGATGGCGCGGTGTCGCCGGGCGGGGCCACCCTCGAACTGGTGGCCGCCCTCCAGCGGGTGGCGCCGTTCGGCACCGGCAATCCCGAACCGCGCTTCGCGGTGCCGGCGGCCCGCCTCGCCCGGCCCCAGGTGGTCGGCGCCAACCACGTGAGCTTCACGCTGATCGGCGCCGACGGGGGCCGCCTGCGCGCCGTCGCCTTCCGGGCCATGGACTGCCCCCTGGGGCCGGCCCTGCTGGCCCATGACGGGGCGCCCTTTCACGTCGCCGGCAAGCTCCGGCTCAATGTCTGGAAGGGTGTCGAATCGGTGCAGATGATCGTCGACGACGCGGCCCCCGCCTGGTAGGGCGAAGGCCGTGCGTCATGGGCATCGACGAAGCGGCGGTCAGTCCGGCCGTTGTCTGTTGCCGTTGAGGATCTTGGGGACCGGATTGGCGCGCAGCCGAAAGGCGTCGGGCATACCTTTGCCCAGCAGCGGCCGCAGATAGAACACGAAATCGTTGGTCACGTTGTTGCCGGCCGCGTTGATGAAGGAATCCGGCATGGTGGCCGTCTTGCCGGCGACGTCGGGAAGGTGGCTCAGGCGGTAGTCCACCGAGTAATAGCCGGTGCGGTGAATGGTGACCGAACCGTCGCGGTCGCCCCAGTGGGCGTATTGCACGGCCTTCTCGCCGACCTCGCGGGCCTCGCGCTGGTCGACGTCGGACACGCAGCCCAGGAACGAGCGCTGCAGATAGCCGAAGGTGTCGCCGCGCACCCGCTTGATGTTGGTGTGTTTCTTGACGATGTCGGACAGCCGGTCGGCCAGGGCGCCGGTGCCGGAAAGCTGGACGTTGCCGTGGGCGTCGCGTTCGACCTTGTCGACCAGCTTGGAGATGATCGGCGTTCCGCTGCCGTCGTGGATGCCTTCGGCGACGGCGATGATGCAGCGCCCGTACTTGTCGTAGCAGTCCTTTATGTCGGAAACGAACTTGTCGACGACGAACGGGCGCTCCGGCATGTAAATCAGGTGGGGGCCGTCGTCCTCGAACTTGCGGCCCAACGCCGAGGCGGCGGTGAGGTATCCGGCATGGCGCCCCATCACCACCGCGATGTAGACGCCGGGCAGCGCCCGGTTGTCGGCATTCACCCCGGCGAAGGCCAGCGCCACGAAACGGGCCGCCGACGGATAACCGGGCGTGTGGTCGTTGACCGCCAGGTCGTTGTCGACGGTCTTGGGGATGTGGATGCAGCGCAGCGGATAGCTGTTCTTCTGGGCCTGCTCGCTGACGATGCGCAAGGTGTCCGACGAATCGTTGCCGCCGATATAGAAGAAGGTCTCGATGCCGTGGGCCTTCAAGACCTTGAAGATCTCCTGACAGTACTTGAGGTCGGGCTTGTCGCGGGTCGAGCCCAGCGCCGAGCACGGCGTCTCGGCGACCAGTTCCAGGTTGTGCGCGGTCTCCTGGGTGAGGTCGAGGAACTGCTCGTCGACAATGCCGCGCACGCCGTAGTGGGCGCCATAGACCCGTTCCACCGCCGCGAACTTGCGCGATTCGATGACGGCGCCGACCATGGACTCGTTGATCACGGCGGTCGGGCCACCGCCTTGTGCGACCAGGACCTTCCCCTTCAGCATGTGCGCGACCCTTCCCTGGCACGGTGATGAAACGGAGCATACGCAACCGCCGCGGCAAGCCCCTGTCAACGGGGCGGCCGGGGGGCGGGGGGATATTATGGGTATCGTCCGGTTCTGCAAAGACACATTATTACTCGCATCGGCCCCTTTTCCCGGAAACCGGGCTGAATGCCGCAATGTGGAAAAACACGGAGGCTTGATTTTCCCGGCGAGGCCGTATAGATGACACGCACTCGGCCCGACCCCATCGTCTAGAGGCCTAGGACACCGCCCTTTCACGGCGGCGACGCGGGTTCGACTCCCGCTGGGGTCGCCACTCTCTTATCCCGTGGACCGCTGTGATTTGTCCCTCCGAAGGCTGACGCCAAGGGGATAGGTGGCAAAAATCGGAGAGGTTCGAACGACGGTTCGGGATCGCGCCGCGGTTGTTCCGCGACATGCACGCTGATTTCTAGCAACCGCCCTCAACGCTGGTCGTCCCAGCTTTCCTCGCCGGCATCCAAAGCTTCGATCCCTTTAAACTTTATCACGATCAGGATCCGTCACCGCGTCGTCGTGCCAGATCCACCATTCGTACGGTGGGGTCTGGGGATAGCCCTTGGGTGAGTCCTCCCACGACTCTTGGCGACCAAGTGCAGTGATGTCGAGGTAGTTCCAGGTGTTCCCCATTTGCTCGTCGCCACGGCCGTTGACGAAGCCGGTGCGGAACACGCGGTCGCCGTCACGAATGAACGCGTTCGTGCCATGCCATTCGTCCACACCGAAGTCGGCATCGAAATCGTCCGTCAGCGTGTACCAGGGGATATGTTCCCAGCCCATCTTTGCCTTCAGGTGCTGAAGGTCGTCTTGCGATCCGCGCGAGACGAAGGCGAGGCTGGTGTCGCGGGCGCCCAAATGTGCCGGGTGCGCAACCTGATCGGCGACCATGGAACAACCGATACAGCCGCGCTCCGGCCAGCGCCCGACGCCGGGCTCCATGAAAGCGCGATAAACGATCAACTGTCGACGGCCATCGAATAAGTCGAGCAGACTCACACGGGAATTTGGCCCATCAAAGGCATAATCCTTCTCGACCGCCAGCCAAGGCATCCGCCGGCGTGCGGCCGCCAGGGCGTCGCGAGCCCGCGAGTGCGCCTTCTCCTTCACGTGCAACTCCTCCCATGCGGCCTTCCACTCCTTAGCCGACACGACTGGCGGCGTCTGCATTCCGAACAGTTCGCTTCCTCGGCCATTCTCAGATGATGTGGTCATGGCTTCCGATCCTCTAGTTTAGGTGCGTTCGAGCTGAGATGTCGCGTGGACTACTCGCTACTGCTCGTGTTACCGGAACAACCTCTGCCGTTGTTCGTTCCTAAATCGTCTGAATACCCGGCCGTGAGGCGAGGCCACTGAGCCGTTGGACGTGTATCGGTGCTCATGCCTTCTTCGATTTGTGGCCAGCCCGAAGGCGAATCCTCCCACGACTGCTCCCGAATGCGGAACGCGTCCACGTCGTCCTGAAACGCGGCTCGATCAACGATCTTTGGAACTCCAAGATCACCTCTAGTTGGCTCCACCATAATTTCCTCCAATGGCTTCCTGTCGCACGATAGGTCGCGCGAGTTGTCGCGAGAGGGCGGAAGCGAGCTTCAGCCAGGGCGACAAGTGGAAAAAGCTCATAAGCAAGTACATCCAGGCCATGCCGCCGATGGGCAGAATGCCGGGTCCCGACGAGCACATCATGGCTTGCATGTCATTCGCCGAAAACCAGGCCATCAACGCGAAGGTTGGCGACGCTGCAAGGCCAAGCCAGCTTGCGGCATCGCGCGACGGCTGGGTATCGGCAGGGCGTTTTCTTGCTAGTATGAACATCGTCATTTTCGAGCTTCCCGTTGAGCTTCGCCAATACCTTTCGGCGTTGAACCTGACAAAGATGTACGGCCGAACGGCAGGAGAACGTGAGTAACAAGTGTGACGGGAATTAAATGGACTCTCTGATAACCGCCGCGGCGCGCGCTCGCGGCGGGCGATCCACTTGCAGCGCTCAAGAGCATCGCATTGCACGACGACGCCCCGGCGCTTGCCTTGCTGGCGTTTTAAGGTTGCTCCGCCACAAAAGGGGCGGCGCCCATCGTCGTCCGTTGGGGACGCGACGGGGCGCCGCAGGTGTCCGCCGGTCGTTGCCTTCCGGCGGACAGCTTCACGCGCACAGGGAGTTGCTAGAACTGGGCCGCTTCGGTCGAGCCGGTCATGGCCGTCGTCGAGGATCGGCCGGCGGAAATGGTTCGCGTGATCTCGTCGAAATAGGTGGTGCCGACCTCGCGCTGGTGACGGGTGGCGGTATAGCCGTGAGTCTCGGCGGCGAATTCCCGCTGCTGCAGCTCCGAATAGCCGGCCATGCCGCGCGCCGCGTAGGCGCGGGCCAGGTCGAAGGTGGCGAGGTTGAGGCTGTGGAAACCGGCCAGCGTCACGAACTGGAACATGTAGCCCATCTCGCCCAGGCGGTCCTGGAAATCGCGCATCTGGGCCTGGCTCAAGTATTTCGCCCAGTTGAAGGAGGGCGAGCAGTTATAGGCCAGCAGCTTGCCCGGGAAGTCGTGACGGATGGCGGTGGCGAACTCGCGGGCGACCTCGATGTTCGGGGTGTCGGTTTCGCACCAGATGAGGTCGGCGTAAGGTGCGTAGGCGAGGCCGCGGGCGATGGCGTAATCCAGCCCGCCGGTGGTCTGATAGAAGCCCTCCACCGTGCGCTGCCCGGTGATGAAACGCCGATCCACCTCGTCGATGTCGCTGGTCAGAAGCTTCGCGGCCTGAGCATCCGTCCGCGCCAGCAGCAGCGTCGGCACCCCCATGACGTCGGCCGCCAGGCGGGCCGCCGTCAGGGTGCGCACGAAGGCGCTGGTCGGCACCAGGACCTTGCCGCCCATGTGGCCGCACTTCTTCTCGGAGGCCAACTGGTCCTCAAAATGGACCCCGGCGGCACCGGCCTCGATCATCGCCTTCATCAACTCGAAGGCGTTGAGGGGGCCGCCGAAGCCGGCCTCGGCGTCGGCCACGATGGGGACCAGGAAGTCGAGGTTGGCGGTGGTCGCGCCCTGGCGCTTCTCCATGTGTTGGATCTGGTCGGCGCGCAGCAGGGCGTTGTTGATGCGCTTGACGACGCTGGGCACGCTGTCGGCCGGATACAGGCTTTGGTCGGGATAGGTCTTGCCGGCGGTGTTGGCGTCGGCCGCCACCTGCCAGCCCGACAGGTAGATGGCGTTGAGCCCGGCGCGAACGTGCTGGACGGCCTGGCCGCCGGTTGTCGCGCCGAGGGAGCGGACCGGCTTGACGCCGTGCAGCCTGCGCCACAGTTTTTCGGCACCCATTTCGGCGAGCGTGTAGCGCTGGCGGAAGGAGCCCGCCAGGGTGGCGACGGTGGCGGGCGCGTAGTCGCGCCGGATTCCTTCCCAGCGGTCGCTGGCCCAGCGCGGCGTCGGCCATCCCTCGTCCAGCGGACGGCCATCCTCGGCAACCGATGGCCGATCGCTAAGAACGTCGGTGGGGCGAATATTTCCGTCATCAGGCACGGTCAGTCTCCTTTTACAGGGGGTTGCGGGGGTACGACCGGGATCGTTACCTGGAATTAAAGTAAGTTATGAGTTGACAGTCTGGCAAGAAGTGTAGAAAAATCATGGGGTTATCATGTAAACAATTGCAAAGGCCAAGACCTCTACTTGTAAATCTGTAATGACGCTGTCGCGGGGGGCTGCCCGCGTGCGTTTGACGACCGGATGGCCTCGGCCAAGGGATAGCGATGCCTGATCCCGAGCTCGGATACAAAGTCCGCCGGCTGCGGCGGGATCGCCATATGACGCAGGCAAGCCTGGCCGACGCCCTGGGGATTTCGGCCAGCTATCTCAACCTGATCGAGCACAATCGGCGCAACCTGACGGTCCCGCTGCTCTTCAAGCTGGCGGACATTTTCGGATTGTCGTTGAAGGACCTGGTTCCCGACCAGCGCAGCTTCGTGCTGTCGGACCTGATGGATGCCCTCAGCGACGATCTGCTGGTCCCTTACGACCTGACGAACATCGAAGTACAGGAGGTCGCGCGCGCCCATCCCAACTTTGCCGGCGCCTTCCTGGCTCTTTACGATGCCTACCGCAAGGCGGCCCAGGACGCGCAGGACCTGGCCGAGTTGTGCGGCGGCCGGGAAGGCGACGGGGAAGGGGGAATGGCCGACGGCTTTCCGGCCGAGCAGGTTTCCGACTTCATCCAGGCGAAGTCCAACTATTTCCCCGCGCTGGAGGCGGCGGCCGAGCGCGTCTCGACGGACATCAAGCTGGCCGACGAAAGCACGTTCCGCGGCATGTCCTCTTTCCTGACCAATGCCTTCGGGGTGCGGGTCATGGCCATGCCGCCGAAGGATGGCTGGACCATCATCCGCCGGTTCGATCCCGGGCGCCACGAGTTGCACATTTCCCGCCATATTCCGCGCGAGACCCGCGATTTCCAGGTGGCCCACCAGATCGGCCTGTTGGCGGCCGACAAGGAAATTCGCGAACTGGCCGCCGAGGCCGGTCTGTTGGGCGATGCGGCGAACGGCCTGATGCGGGCGGCGCTGGCGAACTATTTCGCGGGCGCCCTGCTGATGCCCTATGACGAATTCCATCGCCGGACCCTGGCGTGGAAATACGACGTCGACCTTCTGGCCAACTTCTTCGGCACCAGCTTCGAGCAGGTCTGCCACCGTCTGGTGACCCTGCGCCGTCCCGGCGCCCAGGGAATCCCGCTGCACATGCTGCGCGTCGACATTGCCGGCAACATTTCCAAGCGCTTCTCGCTGTCGGGCATCCGCATTCCCCGCCATGGCGCCAGCTGCCCGCGATGGAACGTCTACTGGGCCTTCATCGAACCGGGCAAGATCAACATTCAGGTTTCGCAGACCCCGGACGGACAAAGGTATTTCTGCATCGCCCGCATGGTTTCGCGGGGGGTGGCGGGGCACAACGCCTCGCGGAGCCTGATGTCGGTGGGCCTGGGTTGCCGGATCGAACATGCCCCGAACCTGGTCTATGCCGAGGGCATGAACCTCGACAACGCCAGCCTGACCATTCCGATCGGCACCTCGTGCCGGACCTGCCCCAGGATGGACTGCGACCAGCGGGCATTCCCGCCCGTCAACAGGAACCTGGGCTTCAACGAGCACGTGCGGGCGACGTCGCCGTATGTCGTGCCGCGATCGACCGACAAGTGACGGATGCGTTGGCGAAGGCGGCGCGGCCGGTGGCGCCCTTGTGTCCGGATGGGGGGCGGAGCATCATGAGGCCATTGAACGGAGCGAAGGAGGGGATCATGCGCTGCGTTGCCTGGCGGACGGCGTTCGCGCTGCTTTTCATGGCGTCCGGGATTCTTGCGGCGAGTCCCGCGCTGGCCGAGAAGCCGGCCTGGGCCGGCGGCGAAAAGGGCGGTCCGCAAAAGTCGGGACCCCAAAAGGGATCGGCCGTGGATTTCCGTTTTCAGGACCAGCACAGGGCGGCCGTTCAGGACTATTTTGCCGGCCAGTACCGTAAGGGCAGCTGTCCGCCGGGCCTGGCCAAGAAGCACAATGGCTGCCTGCCGCCCGGCCAGGCGAAGAAATGGACGATGGGGCGGCCGCTGCCGCGCGACGTCATCTTCTACGATTTGCCGCCGGCCATTCTCATGCAGCTGGGGCCGCCGCCCTCGCGGCACCGTTTCGTGCGCGTCGCCCAGGATATCCTGCTGTTGGCCGAAGGCACGGGCATGGTAGTGGACGCCATCGAAAACCTGAACTGGGAGTTCAGCCGCTAGTCATGGCTGATTGCCCTCGCCGTCGCCCGGAGCGTCCATGACCGACCCCGTCGAATCCCGCCTCATCGACCTGGAAATCCGCCTGGCCCACCACGAGCGCCTGGCCGAGGACCTGTCTTCCGTGATGGCCGAGCAGGGCCAGGTCATCGACCGGCTGGCCTTGCAGGTGCGGCGCCTGGCGGAACGCCTGGGCGATCTCGAAGCCGGCTGGCGCCCACCGCAGGACGACAAGCCGCCGCCCCACTATTGAGCGGGCGCCCGATGGTTTCCGCTCCCACGGTCCCTGCCGGCGAGGCTGCCTACTTCGTCTACGTGCTCTGCAACGACGCCGGCGTCGCCTACACCGGCATCGCCTTGGATGTTGAGGCCCGGCTGGCCCGCCACAACGCCAACGCCGGGGCCCGTTTCACCCGCGGGCGCGGTCCCTGGCGGGTGGCCCACGTCGAGGGGCCGTTCGCCCACGGCGACGCGCTGCGCCGGGAAAGGGCGCTGAAGCGGGATCGGCGCTTCAAGGCGCGGCTCAAGGCCGGATTGGCGACGACATGACGCCATCGGCCCTGGGCAGAGCGGGGCGATGCCGCTACCATGCGGGCTGCTCCTCGATGACCCCAAGCCGGCAGCGGATGGCATGAACACGCCCGATGACGATTCCGAAGACGATGCGCCCGAGTTGCCGCCCGGCGTCAAGAACTACATCACGCCGCAGGGCTTCGGCCGGTTGCAGGAGGAGCTTCGCCACTTGGCGCGGGTGGAACGCCCCAAGGTGGTCGAGGTGGTCTCGTGGGCGGCCGGCAACGGCGACCGCTCCGAAAATGGCGACTACATCTATGGCAAGAAGCGGCTGCGCGAAATCGACCGGCGCATCCGGTTCCTGACCAAGCGCATCGAGGCGGCCGAAGTCGTCGACCCGGCCCGCCAGTCCGGGCGCGACCAGATCTTCTTCGGCGCCACCGTGACCTACGCCAACGGGCGCGGCGAGGAGAACACCGTCACCATCGTCGGCGTCGACGAGGCCAACCTCGAACGCGGCCGGGTCAGCTGGATCTCGCCCATCGCCCGGGCGCTGCTCAAGGCCCACGAGGGCGACGTCGTCACCGTGCGCACGCCAGCCGGCGGCGAGGCCATCGAGGTGGTGGCCATCCGCTATGGGGCGGACGCGTCGACCTAGGGACGCCCGCTCCGCCGGGCCGTTCCCTTCTGGCGGCCTCAGGCGGCCTTCAAGGAATCCGCCAACGTCTTGACGAATTGGAACAGGCGCTTGCGCACCTGTCCGTCGCCGATCCGGAAATAGTTGTGCATAAGCTCGATGGCTTCCCGGGAGCTCATGGGATCGCTGTCGAACTCTGCCTGCCGCGGCTCGGCCAGGCCCTTGCCACGCGGCACCAAGCCCGCCTTCGCCACGTCGTCGGTCATCCCTTCGAAGAAGAAGGCGACGTCGACGCCAAGCGCGTTGGCGATCTTGAACAGGTTGCTCGCGCCGATGCGGTTCGAGCCGTTTTCGTATTTCTGGATCTGCTGGAACGTCACTCCGATGGCTTGGCCCAGGTTCGTCTGGCTGAGACGCAACCCGACACGCCGGGCGCGTACCCGCGATCCGACGTAACGATCGATCAGATTAGGCGTACCTTTCGGAATTCGCTTCTTTTTCATGTCCCCACCCCGAGGCGCTATAGTCGCTGAAGCAAATTACCCGCACACGCACGAGGCCTGTGCGGCTGGTTATCGTTATTACCTATGATAGTGGGGTTTGCCCAGCTAATTGTCTAGCTTTGTGACAGTTCGGAATCGTCCATCCGACCCGTCATCGGGGACAAGGCAACGGGCGACCCCGGTGGGGGGCCGCCCGTCCGCAGGCACGTCAGGACCGGTTCAGACGAACCAGAACTTGAGAACGAAGAGGACCGCCAGGACGTAGACCGCCGGGCTGACCTCGGAAGCGCGACCGCTGGCCAGCTTGACCACCGCATAGGTGACGAAGCCGAACGCGATGCCGTTGGCGATCGAGTAGGTCAACGGCATGGACAGCGCGGTGACCACGGCGGGGGCGACGTCGGTGATGTCGTCCCAGTTGATTTCGGCCAGGCCGCGCACCATCAGGCAGGCGACGAACAGAAGGGCCGGCGCCGTGGCGAAGGCGGGAACCGTCGCGGCAAGCGGGGAAAGGAACAGCGCCAGCAGGAACAGCACCGAGACGACCACGGCCGTCAGGCCGGTCCGTCCGCCGGTGTTGATGCCGGCCGCGCTTTCGATGTAGCTGGTCGTCGTCGAGGTGCCGAGCACGGCGCCGACGCAGGTGGCCGTGCTGTCGGCCAGCAGCGCCTTGCGCAGGCGCGGCAGCCGACCCTGGGCGTCCAGCATGCCACCGCGATGGGCAAGGCCGATCAGGGTTCCCGCCGTGTCGAACAGGTCGACGAACAGGAAGGCGAAGATGATGGTGACGAAGCCGACGTTGAGGGCGCCGGCGAGGTCCATCTGCATGAGGGTCGGGGCCAGGCTGGGCGGCATCGAGAACACGCCCTTGGGTTCGGTCAGGCCGAAGGCGACCCCGATGAAGGTGAGGGCGAGGATCGAGATGATCATCGCGCCCGGCACTCTGAGCGCCGTCAGCACGGCCATGGCCATGAAGCCGGCGATGGCCAGCAGAACGGTCGGGCTGGTCACGTCGCCCAGGGTCACCAGGGTGGCCGGATGGGCGACGATGAGGCCGGACTGCTCGAAGGCGATGATGCCGAGGAAGAGGCCAATGCCGGCCGAGATGGCCAGCTTCAGCGATTGCGGAATGGAATTGACCACCCATTCGCGGACCGGCAGCACGCTGATGGCCATGAAGATGACGCCCGAGATGAACACGGCGCCCAGCGCCACCTGCCAGGTGTGGCCCATGCCCTGGACGACGCCGAAGGTAAAGTAGGCATTCAGCCCCATGCCCGGCGCCAGCGCGAACGGATAGTTGGCGTAAAGGCCCATGATCGCCGTGCCGATGGCGGCCGCCAGACAGGTGGCGACCAGCACGGCCCCCGCGTCCATCCCGGCGATCTTCAGGATCGACGGGTTGACGAAGATGATATAGGCCATGGTGAGGAACGTCGTGACCCCCGCGAGCAGCTCTCTGCGAACGGTCGTGCCGTTCTCGGAGAGCTTGAAAAATGTATCAAGCATGGAATTATCCTTGATGCCCTATTTCCCCCATTTACCATGTCTTCATGGCTTTCGGACTGTAATCGATTTCGCGACGCGTTGTTAAGCGACAACGGAGGGTTGGCCATGAAATCGTCGAAAGCCGCGTGGGCCGCGCTTGCCGGCGCGGCGGTCCTGGCCGTCGCCGGCCGGCCGGCCGCCGCCGAAACCGTGGTGATCAGCCGGGACGACTGCCGGCGCGTGGTGCGCCACGTGGCGTCGGCCGACGTCGCCTACACGCCGGGGGTGGATGCGCGCGGCCGCGCGGTGGCGCCGGCCGACGTAGCCGGTACGCCGCAACTGCGGCTGCCCGAGACCTTCACCTTCGACATCGCCATCGACATGCGCCGCTATCTTGGCGTTCCGAAGGACGAGGCCGGCGCCGCCAGCGCGGCGGCCATCGCCGCCGACAAGGCGAAGACGGCGGCGCAATCGGCGGCCTCCGCCGCAACGTCGGCGGGCGGCGCCGCCGACAAGGCGCGCGACGCGGCCGATGCCGTACAGGCCGACGCCACCGCCGCCCAGACGGCCGCCGCCACTGCCCAGACGGCGGCCGACGCCGCGCCGCTCGACCTCGCCCTGCGGGCCGCCGCCAAGGCCGCCCAGACCGCCGCCGCCGAGGCCGCCGCCAAGGCGGGCCAGGCCGATGCCGATGCCGACGCGGTGGAAAGCCGGGCCTCCCAGGCGCGCACCCTCGCGGAATCGGCGGATGCCGCGAATACCGCCGAGAGCAAGGCCGCCGCGGCGTCATCCGCCGCCGCCGCCGCCGAACAGACCGCATCGCTGGCGGCGGCCATGGCCGGCGACCCGCAGGTGGGGGAGGACGCCACCGTCACCGCGCTGCGCGCCGCCGCCGTTTCGGCCACCGCCGCCGCCCAGACGGCGGATACCGCCGCCGAGGGCTCGACGGCGGCCAACGCCCAGCTTCCCCAGGCCTACCGGGACGCCCGGAAGTACGGCAACCTGGACATGAAGGTGGGGACCATCCGCTACGACATGGCCAGCGGCCGGCTGACCTTCGACGACCAGCCGCTGACCGACGCCGACCAGCGCGCCATCGCCGCCGCCTGCCAAAAGGCCCACGCCGGCGGGCGGTAAGTTCGTCCCGTTTTGCCTTCGCGCCATTGATGTGCGGCGGCCCATCGCCTAAAGTGCCGCCGCTTCATCGTTTTCAGGGACCAGCAACCGATGCGCCTGTCGCAATACTTTCTTCCGACGCTCAAGGAAAACCCCGCCGAGGCGCAGATCGTCTCGCACCGCCTGATGCTTCGGGCCGGCATGATCCGCCAGGCCAGCGCCGGCATTTACGCGTGGCTGCCGCTCGGCTACCGGGTGCTCAAGAAGATCGAGCGCATCGTGCGCGAAGAGCAGGACCGCGCCGGCTGCCAGGAAATGCTGATGCCGACCGTGCAGTCGGCCGAGCTGTGGCGGGAAAGCGGCCGCTACGAGGATTACGGCCCCGAGATGCTGCGCATCCGCGACCGCCACGACCGCGACATGCTCTACGGACCGACCAACGAAGAGCAGATCACCCAGATCGTGCGCGACAACGTGAAAAGCTACAAGGAACTGCCCAAGCTGCTCTACCACATCCAGTGGAAGTTCAGAGACGAGGTGCGGCCGCGCTTCGGGGTCATGCGCGGGCGCGAGTTCCTGATGAAGGACGCCTATTCCTTCGACTTGACGGCCGAGGGGGCGCGCCGCTCCTACAACCGCTTCTTCGTCTGCTATCTGCGCACCTTCGAGCGGATGGGCCTCAAAGCGGTGCCGGTGCGCGCCGACACCGGGCCGATCGGCGGCGATCTCAGCCACGAGTTCCTGGTGCTCGCCGACACCGGGGAATCGGAAATTGCCTGCCACGCCGATTTCATCGACATCGACGCCCACGGATCGACCATCGATTACGACGACGCCGGCGCCCTTCAGGCCACCTTCGATCACTTCACGTCGCTCTATGCGGCGGTGGACGAGCAGCGCGACCCGGCCGTCGAAAAGGCGCTCGGCGACAAGCTGGCCGTGCGCCGCGGCATCGAGGTCGGCCACATCTTCTATTTCGGCGCCAAGTACTCCGACCCGATGAAGGCCCTGGTGGCCGGGCCGGAAGGGGAGTCCGTGAAACTCGAATGCGGGTCCTACGGCATCGGCGTGTCGCGCCTGGTCGCCGCCATCATCGAGGCCTCGCACGACGATGCGGGCATCATCTGGCCCGACGCGGTGGCGCCCTTCAAGGTCGGGTTGATCGACCTCAAGGCCGAGGACGCCGAGTGCGCCCGGGTGTGCGACGACCTGTACCGCCGCCTCCAGAAGGCCGGCGTCGAGGTGCTCTACGACGACCGCGAGGGGCGGGCCGGCGTCAAGTTCGCCGACATGGACCTGATCGGCCTGCCGTGGCAGCTCGTCGTCGGGCCGCGCGGCGTCAAGTCGGGCGTCGTCGAACTGAAGAACCGCCGCACCGGCGAGCGTCAGGAACTGGCCGTCGAGGCCGCCATCGACCGGCTGGCCGGCTAGACGGGAAGGGAGCCGCCGGTGTTTTCCGCCTTCGAACGAATGGTCGCCATGCGCTACCTGCGGGCCCGCCGGCAGGAAGGGTTCATCTCGGTCATCGCCTGGTTCTCGCTGCTGGGAATCGCCCTTGGCGTGGCGACGCTCATCATCGTGATGTCGGTGATGAACGGCTTCCGCCAGGAACTGCTGACCCGCATCCTCGGCATCAACGGCCATCTGATGGTGTCGGGGGCGTCCAACCAGCTGACCGATTTCGATCCGCTGGCCGAAAAGCTGCGCGGCTTGGCCGGCGTCACCCTGGTGACGCCGATGATCGAGGGCCAGGTGATGGCGACCGCCAACGGCGTCGCCCGCGGCGCCGTGGTGCGCGGCGTACGGCCCGAAGACCTGGCCAAGCGTGCCATCGTCGCCGACAACATCGATGCCGGGTCGCTTCAGGACCTCGAGGGGGGGGACGCGGTCCTCATCGGCTCGCGCATGGCCAGCCTGATGGGGCTCAAGGTGGGGGATTCCATCTCGCTGATCTCGCCCAAGGGCAACGTCACCGCCTTCGGCACCGTGCCGCGCCTGCGCGCCTATCGGGTCGCCGGCACCTTCCGCATCGGCATGTACGAATACGATTCCAGCTTCATTTTCATGCCGCTGCCGGCCGCGCAGACCTATTTCCGCCTGCCCGAGGCGGTGACCAACCTCGAAGTCTTCATCGACAACCCCGACAACGCCCGGCGGCTCGGCATCGAGATCGTCCGCGTCATCGGCGCCAAGGGCCAGGTCCACGACTGGCAGCAGGTGAACTCCACCTTCTTCAACGCCATCCAGGTGGAGAGGAACGTCATGTTCCTCATCCTGACGCTGATCATCGTGGTGGCCGCCTTCAACATCGTTTCCAGCATGATCATGCTGGTCAAGGACAAGGGACGCGACATCGCCATCCTGCGCACCATGGGCGCCACCGCCGGCATGATCATGCGCATCTTCTTCCTGTCGGGGGCCAGCATCGGCGTCATCGGCACCATCGCCGGCTTCCTGCTGGGGGTACTGTTCTGCGACAACATCGAGAGCATCCGCCAGGGAATCCAGATGCTGACCGGTACCCAGCTTTTCGACGAGACCATCTATTTTCTGTCGAAGCTGCCGGCCAAGATGGACGCCACCGAGGTCGCCGCCGTCGTCGGCATGGGCCTCGGCCTGTCGTTCCTGGCCACCCTCTATCCCGCCTGGCGGGCCTCGCGCATCGATCCGGCGGAGGCGCTGCGCTATGAGTGAGGCGGCGCTTTCCCTGGTGCGGGTGGGCCGCGCCTTCAAGCAGGCGCAGGGCCGCCTGGAGGTGCTGAAGGGCGCCGACCTGACCCTGATGCCGGGCGAGATGGTGGCCCTGATCGGCCCCTCGGGGGCCGGCAAGTCGACCCTGCTGCACATCGCCGGCCTGCTGGAAAAGCCCGATACCGGCGAGGTCATCATCGCCGGGCAGTCGTGCGGCGGCGCCAACGACGACGCCCGTACCCAACTCCGGCGCCACCACATCGGCTTCGTTTACCAGTACCACCACCTGCTGCCCGAGTTCTCGGCGCTGGAGAACGTGGTGGTGCCCCAGATCATTGCCGGCATAAGCAAGGACGAGGCCCGGGCGCGGGCCCGCGAACTGCTGGGTGTGCTCGGCCTCGCGGCGCGTGAATCGCACCGGCCGGGCAAGCTGTCGGGCGGCGAGCAGCAGCGCGTTGCCATCGCGCGGGCCCTGGCCAACGCGCCCAGCCTGCTTCTGGCCGACGAGCCGACCGGCAACCTCGACCCCGAAACCGCCGCCGACGTTTTCGCCATGCTGCTCAAGCTGGCCCGCGGTGCCGGACTGGCGCTCCTGATCGCCACCCACAACACCGAACTGGCGGCCCGCATGGACCGCACGGTGCGCCTGCAGAACGGGGTTCTGGTCGAGCAGTAAGGTTCCGGAGCACTCGCCTCTCAGATCACCACCCTAGGTGACTGCCTTCGCAGCCGCCTTCCAAGTACCACCAGACGCTATGTTAGTAACAGCGCGGCCACCACTTGTGGGGGTGCGGGATTCCAGCCATGTTTGCCCCTATGGCAGACTCTTCGGACCCGAATGTCTGGACCTACATTATTTCTGCGGCCATTGGTCTCGTTGGCGCAGTTGCAGGTACCGCTGGCGGCATCTACATTGAGCGCTATCGCGCCCGTCTGAACCGCGAAGGTTCCCGACTTGACCGGGACCAGCAGCGGAACGCCATCGAGGCTGCGCTGTTCGGAGAGGCCAACTTCCTTCACTCCAACTGGAGCCACTACGCCAGAGAGTCGAGTCGATTTGGCGCCTCGCCTTTCGAAGATGCCCAAGCGATTAGGTGCCTCAAAACCCCGTTTCTCGAAAAGGCCAGCGGGGACATCGACCTGTTCGACATGGAAACTGCGGCAGCGATTGCTCGGCTCATTCACACGCGTAGCGCCATTGACGCTGAACTCGGAAAGACAATAAGCAGGGAAGAATGGATGACGCACACCCGTATGCAGGAAGGCATCCGGGCTGCAGAAAAACTGATCGAAGTTCTGAAACGCAAGCATATCAAATCCTGACATTTATCGCTCACCTTTGCCAAACTTGACCAGCCCCAAGACCACACCGCCGCTTGCCCACCAAGCGGGAATTGCTCACACTTTCTACCCACGGAAGAATTCACGGGGGACAACCGATGTGGGAATGGATCCAGGGCCTTCAGCCCGGCGCGGCGACCTTCCTCGGCGCCCTAGCCGGATCGCTGTTCGGCCTACTCGCAATCCTCGCTGGCGCGATGTTCAATGCCCACCTTAATCGCAAGCGCGACGACCGTCTGCGGGAGGAGGAACGCGAGGCTCTGTCCAATGCCCTCTTTGGAATTCTGGGAGCAATTCGAACCTCCATAGCAACCCGTACGTCTTACCTGACGCCGTCCATGTCCGATGCTAGTTGGGATCTTGTTGCCTGCCCCATTCCCCTGCTTGCCGACCTTCAAAGTATGTACCTTCAGTTGGGTAACCTGGATCCGGATGTTGCTAAGCGGATTTTTGATTTCGTCGAATTCGTCGGAGAGGTCGAAGGTCTGCTTAGTCGAGTTCGCAATGGAACATTTGTTGCCCCCGAGTCCTCCGAAACGGTCAGGCCATTGTTCGAAATGACTTTTGGGAGGGCCGCAGAACTTCAAAGACTTCTTGCCCCTAGCATCGGAGAGAAAGCGAAAGTCTTGAGGGTACTAGAAATGGACATAGCGTCATGGAGCCTGGGCAAACGAAAAACCGAACATCCCTTACCCCCACATGTTTGCGGTGACGCGAAGCCCAATGACGTCTGAGCGCTCGCCGACGGCCGTTTGCACGCCCGCCGTCCCGGCAAGCTGTCGGGCGGCGAGCAGCAGCGCGTTGCCATCGCGCGGGCCCTGGCCAACGCGCCCAGCCTGCTTCTGGCCGACGAGCCGACCGGCAACCTCGACCCCGAAACCGCCGCCGACGTTTTCGCCATGCTGCTCAAGCTGGCCCGCGGTGCCGGACTGGCGCTCCTGATCGCCACCCACAACACCGAACTGGCGGCCCGCATGGACCGCACGGTGCGCCTGCAGAACGGGGTTCTGGTGGCGGTCTGATCGCGGCAATTCCCCCCCTCCCTGTCCCTCCCCCGCAAGGGGGGAGGGAACGCCATGGCGCCGCCTTGCCCCTTTCTCCCTCCCCCTTGATGGGGGAGGGGTGGGGAGGGGGTGCCTGCCCGCAATTAGTTGTGGATAACGCCGCCCGGCCGTCCATATCCGGCTGACAGGGGCGCGCGGCTGTGGAATCCTGACGGCATGTCCCACGCCGATTTCGTGCACCTTCGCGTCCATACCGCGTACTCCCTGCTGGAAGGGGCGATGCGCGTCCCCGACGTGGTCAAGCTGGCCCGCGACAGGCGCATGCCGGCGGTCGCCATGACCGACACCAACAACATGTTCGGCGCCATGGAGTTCTCGGGCGCCTGCGCCGGGGCCGGCATCCAGCCCATTCTCGGCTGCCAGTTGGCCGTCGGCCGCGACGACGCGGACAAGTTCCGCGGCGCCCCCGCCGGCAACGGGCCGCGCGGCGTTCGCGCCACCACCGATCCCCTGGTCCTGCTGGCCCGGAACGACGCCGGTTACCGCAACCTCCTGAACCTGCTCAAGATCGCCTATCTCGACGCTGACGCCGAGGCCGACCCGCAGGTCTCGCTGGCGGCGCTGGAGGCCCACGGCGAGGGGCTGATCGCGCTGACCGGCGGCCCGGCCGGCCCGGTCGGCCGGCTGCTGGCCGAGGGCCAGGCGGACGAGGCCGAGGCCCTGCTGGCCCGCCTCAAGGCGGCGTTCCCCGGCGCCCTGTATGTCGAGCTGATGCGCCACGGCCTGGACGCCGAGGCGGCCGTCGAGCCGGCGCTGATCGATCTCGCCTACGCCCACGACCTGCCGCTGGTCGCCACCAACGAGGTGTTCTTCTCCGGCCCCGACATGTACGAGGCGCACGACGCCTTGATCTGCATCGCGGGGGGCACCTACGTGTCCGAGACGGACCGCCGGCGCCTCACCCCCGACCACGGCTTCAAGAGCGCCGAGGAGATGCGCGTGCTCTTCGCCGACCTTCCCGAGGCCGTCGACAACACCCTGGTCATCGCCCGGCGCTGCGCCTTCATGGTCGAGAAGATCGACCCCATCCTGCCACCCTACGACTGCGGCCCCGGCCAGAGCGAGCGCGATGTCCTGCGCGCCAAGGTCAAGGAGGGCCTGGAGGCCCGCCTGGAGGCCCAGGTCCTGCGCCCGGAGATGACCGGGGAGGAGCGCCAGGCGGCGGCCAAGCCCTATCGCGAGCGCATGGGCTACGAGTTGGGCGTGATCATGGAGATGGGCTTCACCGGCTATTTCCTGATCGTCGCCGAATTCATCCAGTGGGCCAAGGCGCACGGCATCCCGGTCGGCCCCGGCCGCGGCTCGGGCGCCGGCTCGGTGGTGGCCTGGGCGCTGACCATCACCGACCTCGACCCGCTGCGCTTCGGGCTTTTGTTCGAACGCTTCCTCAACCCCGAGCGGGTGTCGATGCCCGACTTCGACATCGACTTCTGCCAGGACCAGCGCGACAAGGTGATCCGCCACGTCCAGGAGAAGTACGGCCGCGACAAGGTGGCCCAGATCATCACCTTCGGCAAGCTGCAGGCCCGGGCCGTGCTGCGCGACGTCGGGCGGGTGCTGCAGATGCCCTATGCCCAGGTCGACCGCATCTGCAAGCTGGTGCCCAACAACCCAGCCAACCCGATGACGCTCGATGAAGCGCGCGCCGCCGAACCGCAGCTTCGCCAGATGATCGGCGAGGATCCGGCGGTCGAGCGGCTGTTCAACATCGCCCGCCGGCTGGAGGGGCTTTATCGCCACGCCTCGACGCACGCCGCCGGCGTCGTCATTGGCGACCGGCCGCTGGAGCAGTTGGTGCCGCTCTATCGCGATCCGCGTTCCGACATGCCGGTCACCGGCTTCAACATGAAGTACGTCGAATCGGCCGGGCTGGTGAAGTTCGACTTCCTGGGCCTGAAGACCCTGACCGTGCTGGCCAAGGCGGTGGACCTGGTGGCCAAGCGCGGGGTTTCGCTCAACCTTTCGCACCTGCCGCTGGACGACGCCGCCACCTTCGAGCTGCTGGCCCGCGGCGAGACGACCGGCGTGTTCCAGCTGGAAAGCTCGGGCATGCGCGACATCCTGCGCAAGATGAAGCCCGACACCTTCGAGGACATCATCGCCATCGTGGCGCTTTACCGGCCGGGCCCGATGGACAACATCCCCAGCTACATCCGGCGCAAGCACGGCGACGAGGCGCCCGACTATCTGTACCCGACGCTGGAAGGCATCCTGAAAGAGACCTTCGGCATCATCATCTACCAGGAACAGGTGATGCAGATCGCCCAGGAGCTGTCGGGCTACACGCTGGGCGGCGCCGACCTGCTGCGCCGCGCCATGGGCAAGAAGATCAAGGCCGAGATGGACAAGCAGCGGGCCATCTTCGT
This sequence comes from Shumkonia mesophila, assembly GCF_026163695.1. NCBI lineage: Bacteria > Pseudomonadati > Pseudomonadota > Alphaproteobacteria > Rhodospirillales > Shumkoniaceae > Shumkonia > Shumkonia mesophila. The sequence goes on from NZ_JAOTID010000002.1 coordinate 133,187, forward strand.
CGACGGCGCGGTGGCCCGCAAGGTGCCCCAGGCCAAGGCCTCCGACATCTTCGACCTGGTCGCCAAGTTCGCCGGCTACGGCTTCAACAAGTCGCACGCCGCGGCCTATGCCCTGGTCGCCTACCAGACCGCCTATCTCAAGGCCAACCATCCGGTCGAGTTCATGGCCGCCTCGATGACGCTCGACATGCACAACACCGATAAACTGGCCGGCTATCGCCAGGAGTTGAACCGCCTGGGCATCGCGCTCCTGCCCCCCGACATCAATATTTCGGAGGCCGAGTTCACCGTCGAGCCCGGCGCCGCCGGCGGCCAGGGCGCCGTGCGCTATGCGCTGGGGGCCATCAAGAACGTCGGCGTGGCGGCGATGCAGGCCCTGGTCGCCGAGCGCGGCAAGGGCGGCCCGTTCAAGAGCCTGACCGACCTCGCCGGCCGCTTCGACGCCCACGCGGTGAACAAGCGCCAGATGGAGAACCTGACCCGGGCCGGCGCGCTGGACCCGCTGAACCGCAATCGCCGCCAGGTGTTCGACGGCATCGACCGCCTGCTGCGCCAGGCCGCCGCGGCGGCGCACGAGCGGGCCAGCAACCAGATGGGCCTGTTCGGCGGCGGCGCGGCGCCGGTGGCGATGGCCGAGGAGAAGCTGCCCGACACCCCCGACTGGACGGCCATGGACCGCCTGCGCGAGGAATTCGACGCCATCGGCTTCTATCTTTCCGCCCATCCGCTCGATTCCTACGGCAAAAGCCTGGAGCGGGTGGGCGCCCAACGCTCGGCCGACATCCTGGCGGCCGGCCGTTCGGGGCAGGTGACGCTGGCCGGCACCGTGATGGCCAAGCGCGAGCGCACCTCGGCCAAGGGCAGCCGCTACGCCTTCGTCACCTGCTCGGACGCCTCGGGAGTGTTCGAGGTGACGGTGTTCTCCGAGGTGCTGGCCTCGGCCCGCGACCTGCTGGAGGTCGGCAACTCGATCCTCATCAAGGCCTCCGCCCAGTTCGAGGGCGAAGGGGTGCGCTTCACCACCCACGCCATTTCCTCGCTCAAGGAGGCGACGGCGGGCACCAGCCCCGGCATGAAGGTGCGCCTGGCCTCGGCCTCGCCGCTGCCGCGCCTCAAGGAGACGCTCTCCGGCCAGGGGCGCGGGCGGGGCCGCGTCAAGCTGGTCTGCGGGCTGGAGGCGGGGGCCGAGGTGGAGGTGGCGCTGCCCGGCGGCTACAAGGTGTCGCCCTCGCTGATCTGGGCGGTCCAGGAAATCCCCGGCGTCCTCGCCGCCGAGGAGATGTGACGCCGCCTCTCCGGTGCTTCGCTCCGTCCGTCATGGCCGGGCTTGCCCCACGGCTGTCCGGTTAAAGCTTTCCTGCCTTCAGGGCGGGCTCTTCGGTCATCCAACGCTCCCCAACGTCGTCATGGCCGGAACAAGTCCGGCCATGACGATTTTGAGAGGCGCATGGGTGCCCAAGAGCTCGTCTTGGTAGCAGAAAAATTTAAACCGGACAGCCGTGCAACGAGTGTGGGCATGACGGCCTTTGAGCGGGGGCCGTCAAAGCCATCGGCGTGTTAGAGCATTTTGCGTTCAGGCGAAACCATCTCTTGCGTCACTCCCGCGCAGGCGGGAGTCCAGAACGGCCGTTTGGCCTGGATTCCCGCTTTCGCGGGAATGACGAGAAATGAATTGGCAATTCCGTACGATCGCAAACCGCTCTAGCATGGAAATGACGATTATGCGGTTTTGTTCATATGCCTTAACGCGTTGAAATAGAACGGAAACTTAGGGAATCGCCGAAAAAAACCTCGTCATTTCTCGTCATTTTACGGTTTTTCGCTTTGGAATCAGAAGGTTAAGGGGGATCTTCCGCCCCCTCCGGTGACAAGCATGTTTACCTGTCAAAGAACGAAAAAAGGAATAATATCACATTAAGGGACGAATGTCAATGGATCGCCGCGCGGCCCCGCCGGCGGCTCACGGCGCCGCCATCTCCAGTTCCCGGCTGCGGCCGAGGCGGGTCATCCATTCGAAGAACGAGGGGTCGTGCCGCAATTGGTGGTGATAGTGCCGGCCCAGTGCCTTCGTCAGCCGGCCGCCGCGGCGCAGCAGATCGTCGGCATGGCCGACCATGACCGAGTTGGGCCACGCCTGCGGGCGGATATCCCTGAGGCGGGCGAACAGCCGATCCTCCGCCTCGTCCGGGTAGACCTGGGCCAGCAGCGACAGCATCGCCGCCGTGGAGCGCGACACCCCCATCTGGCAATGGATCAGCAGGTGGCCCTCGGCGCGGTCCGCGCTCGAGGCCTCGAGGTCGGCGCCGAAGCGCAGGATATCCTCGACATGCCGGCGCGTCGGCAGGATCTGCCCGGCCCTCGGCTCGATGATGTCGTGGACGCGCAGCGTGATGCGATGATGCGCGCCATAGAGCTGGAAGGCGTCGATCTCGGGCCAGCCGGGATCGAGCAGCGAGAGGACGTGGGTGACGTTGCGGGCCCGCTGGGCCGGCAGTTCGTCGATGCCGCAGACGGTGAGGACGGAAATGGAGAGGGGCTTCATGCGAGAGGGGCCTTATGAGGAGTGCTTGGGGGAGTGAAGAGCAATGGGCGCATTAGGGAACTTCGTCGACATATTGTTTAAACCATTCAACGGCCTCTTCGAATCCGATTGCGCGGGTCGCCAGTCCGAGAATCAAACTCTCCAGATCGCCGTTGTCATTTTCCGTCTCTCGCAGGCGATAGCCGCTCTTTTCCAGAAACAGATTGCAGAGGATAAAAGCGGTTCGTTTGTTACCGTCGGTGAAGCCATGGTTGCAGGCCACCGAGTGGACGAGTGCGGCCGCTTTCTTGTAAATCGGCCGATAGTATCCGTTGTACGGTCGGCATATCGCGGACTCGATCAGGTTTTGATCCTGAATGCCCGAACGCCCGCCGTAGAGAATCGCGATCTCGTGCGCCGAGATCGCATCCCCAAGCTTGATGCGGTAGTGACGCCTATTTCTTGGCAAGGCGTTCCAGTGCCTTCGCGTTGGCCTTCGCGATGCGCTTGATCGATGCGGCCGAGCTTGGTGAGGTGATAATGGTTTCCTGCGATCCATGACTGGAGGCGACCACCCAAATATCCCCGCCTCGCACGGTCTGGCCGCCGGAGTGGATGATTTTTCCGGAGGTGGCCGACCTTCCGATTTTCCTTGGCGCACTCTTATTGGTCATTTGAATTCGAGTCCCACCGAAACGCCGTATCTATATTCAGACGGCATGTTACCAAATTGGTAGGGGGCACTCCATAAGTCCAGTATGCCAACATTACCGCGCGACGGTGAAGCCGCCGCATGGAACATTCGGCGCCAACTCTGGAGACCGGCGGACGGCCTGCCCATATCCTTAAGGGAAGGAGGCGAGACATGCTGATAGCGGCAGGACGGAGTATCGCTCTGGTGGCGATGCTGATTGGCCTTGCCACGGCCCCGGCCTTTGCGGCATCCCCGATGGGCGAAATACAGTTCGCCGGGGAGCTTCCCGCCGAACCGGTGGTCCGGCTCAAGAATTCGGCCGTCAAGGCGACGCAGCAGAACCTGCGCCGGCAGGGCTATGCGCCCGGCCGCGCGGACGGGCAGTTGACCCCCCGCACGCGCGAAGCTATCCGCTCGTTCCAGCGGGACTGCGGCCTGCCGGTCAATTCCTCGGCCGTCGCGGCGACCGGCGACAGGCTGAACAACCCCGCAAGCTGCCCCAGCGCCGGTTCGAAATAGCCGCCTAGGCCGTGGACCTATTACGCCGTCATTCCGGACACGACTTTCCTCCAAATCTTTGATTTGGCAAGGAAAGTCCGTGATCCGGAATCCAGGGGCCATGGGACGACGCATGATCTTCCTGGATTCCGGATCGCAAGGCTCGCAGCCCGGTGCCCGAGTTGACGCTTCGCGTCCCCTTCGGACACCGGGCTCGCCTAACGTCCGGAATGACGAAAATTACCGCTATGAGTCCCCTACCTAGGCGGCGCCACGACCCCAGGCAGCCAGAAGCCGGCGCAGCGCCTCCGCCAAATCCTCGCGGCGCAGGGGACGCCCGAGGGCCAGGCGAATCGCGTTCGGGGCGCCCTGGACGGCGAAGGCCCGTCCGGGCGCGACGCGGACGCCGGCCGCCAGGGCGGCGCCGACCGCGTCATCGGCGCGCAATCCGTCCGGCAGTTTCAGCCAGAAGTGCATCGAGAAGGGGTGCGTGGAGCGGCCCCACGCGGCGGGCAACGCGGCGGCGGCCATCCTTTGGCGCGCATGCGCCTCCCGCCGCTTTTCCTCCTCCAGCGCCGCCGCGGTGCCGTCGGCGATCCACAGCGAGGCGATTGCGGCGCCGAGAGGCGGCGCCATCCAGACGGTGGCGCGGATGAGGTCCGAGGCCCGCTGCTCGTGGCCGGGCGGGGCCAGCATCCAGGCGGCCCGCAGCGCCGGCAGCATCGCCTTCGAGGTGGATCGCACGTACCACGCGCGTTCGGGGGCCAGGGCCGCCAGAGGCGGATGGGCCTGGTCGGTGAGAAAGCCGTAGGCATCGTCCTCGATCAGCGCGAAGTCGTGCCGCCGCGCCAGGGCGGCCACCATCTCCCGGCGCCGCGCCGTCATGACGGCCGACGTCGGGTTGTGCAGATCGGGCATGCAATAGAGCGCGGCGATGCGGTGCCGGACGGCCACCCGTTGGAGGGCGCGCGGACGCAGCCCGCGATCGTCGATGGCGACGGGCACCAGGTTCAGCCGGAGCGCCGCCGCCACCGCCTTGATGCCGGGCCAGGTGAGGGCTTCCACCGCGACGGCGTCCCCCGGCCGCGTCGTCGCCATGAGCGCGACCATGACCGCATGCTGCGCCCCGGCGCAGACGAGGGTGCGCGCCGGGTCGTTCGGCAGGCCGCCGCGCCGTGCGAGCCAGGCCGCCGCCGCCGCCCGGTCCTGGTCACGCCCGGCATGGGGCTGGTAGTCGGTGAGGGCGTGGCGCTGGCGGCGCAGAACCGCCAGGGTCGCGGCCTCGAACCGCTCGGCGAGGCCGGGCAACGACATGACGTTGCCGGTGAGATCGATCAGCGACGGGATGTCCCGCTCGATCCACAGGGCCTCGGAATCCGGCTGGCCCGGGGCGCGCACGAAGCTGCCGCGCCCGACTTCGCCGACCACCAGGCCCCGCTCCGCCAGCATCCGCATGGCGCGGGTCGCGGTGTTCAGCGCGACGCCGTGGCGATATGCCAGGTCCCGGTGCGTGGGAAGGCGCGCGCCGGGCGGCAATCGGCCGTCGCGGATCGAGGCTTCCAGGGCTTCGGCGATGTCGCGTGCGTTCATCGGAATGTCTCTGAGACAATGTAGATATTGTATCAACATGCGCGGGAATGTAAATCTGCAAGGCATGAGCGACACACCCTGGCACCTCCAACCCCCCGAATTCACCGAGATCGAGCAGGCCGCCGCCCGCATCCGCGGGGTTTTGCGCGAGACGCCGCTGCTTGAAAGCGAGCGGCTCAACCGGCGGCTTGGCGGCCGCCTGCTGGTCAAGGCCGAGGGGCTGCAGCAGACCGGCAGCTTCAAGGCGCGCGGCGCCTGGAATCGCCTTTCCCTCCTGACGCCCGCGGAACGCGATCGGGGCGTGGCGACGTTTTCCTCGGGCAACCACGGGCAGGCCGTGGCCTGGGCCGCCGGGCGGCTTGGCGTTCGCCACGCCGTGGTGGTCATGCCGGCGGATGCCCCGGCCCGGAAAATCGAGGCGACGCGCAGCTGGGGCGGCGAGGTGATCCTCTATGACCGCAATCGCGAGGACCGCGAGGCGATCGGCCGCGCGCTCGCCGAGGAGCGGGGCCTGACGCTGGTTCCCCCCTACGACGATAGGCGTGTCGTGGCGGGCGCCGGCACCCTCGGCCGCGAGGCGGCGGAGCAGGCCGGACGGATGGGGGTGAAGCCGGACGCGCTGGTGGTTTGTTGTTCCGGCGGCGGTCTGGCGGCGGGATGCGCCCTGGCGTGGGAGGCGCTGCTGCCGGACTCGCGTGTCTGGGCGGTGGAGCCGGTGGCGTTCGACGATACGGCGCGCAGCATCGCCGCCGGGAAACGGCTGGCCAATGCGCCCGGCGCGCAGAGCATCTGCGACGCGGTCCAGGCCCCGATGCCCGGCGTCCTTACCTTCGCCATCAATGCGCCACGGCTTGGCGGCGTCGCCGTCGTTTCGGACGACGAGGTGCTGGAGGCCATGCGCGTGGCCTTCGCCGAGTTCGGGCTCGTCGCCGAACCCGGCGGCGCGTTGACGCTTGCCGCCGCGCTGTCGGGGCATGTGCGGGTCGAGGGAAGGTGCACGGTGCTGGTGCTGTCGGGCGCCAATGTCGATCCGGAGGTGTTCGCCAAGGCGTTGGCACACTGAACCCGGGGCGGAGAGGAGGCTTTGCGGCGCCTCGGGCGAAGGCTCCCTTTGCCCTTGCATTCGCCGGGTGGCGGCGCTACAACGCGCCCCTTATCCCACACGCGGGCGCGCGGCCCCGGCGTTTATGCGCCGTCGGTCGCTCCGGTGTCCGGTCTGTTCCGGACGAAGCCCGCGGAGGTTCAACCGGAGAAGGACACGAACCATGGCACTTCCCACCTTTACCATGCGCCAGCTCGTCGAGGCCGGCGTTCATTTCGGCCACAACACCCGCCGCTGGAATCCCAAGATGGCGCCCTACCTGTTCGGGGTGCGCAACGGCATTCACATCATCGACCTCCAGCAGACGGTGCCGATGCTCTATCGCGCCATGAAGGCGATTGAGGACGTGGTCAAGAGCGGCGGGCGCGTGCTGTTCGTCGGCACCAAGCGCCAGGCCAGCGAACGGGTCGCCGAGGCGGCCAGGAAGTGCGGCCAGTACTACGTCAACCACCGCTGGCTGGGCGGCATGATGACGAATTGGAAGACCATGTCCAATTCCATCAAGCGCCTGCGCACCCTGGAAGAGCAGCTCGACGGCGAGGTCAAGGGCCTGACCAAGAAGGAGCTGCTGCGCCTGACCCGCGAGCGCGAAAAGCTGGAACGCGCGCTGGGCGGCATCAAGGAGATGGGCGGGCTGGCCGACATCCTGTTCATCATCGACACCAACAAGGAAGCCATCGCCATCGCCGAGGCCAAGAAGCTGGGCATCCCGGTGATCGCCGTGCTGGACAGCAACAGCAACCCGGACGGCATCGACTATCCGATTCCCGGCAACGACGACGCCATCCGCGCCATCAACCTCTATTGCGAACTGGTCGTTTCCTCGGTGCTGTCGGGCATCCAGGAGGAGATCACCGCGGTCGGCGGCGACGCCGGCGAGGCCGAGGAAGTGCTGGCCGAGTCCCTGGGTGACGACGAGCCCGAAGCCGTGGCCGTCGAGGCGGCACCGGTGGCGAGCGTCGACGACGAAGGCGCCAAGGCCGAAGCCTGATCGCGGGCGGGACACGCGCGTCCCGCCGCAAGGCTTCGCAGATTCTGACAGCGGAATTCATGAACGAGGGTTGAAATGGCACAGATCACCGCATCCCTGGTGAAGGAACTGCGTGAGCGCACCGGCGCCGGCATGATGGATTGCAAGAAGGCGCTGGGCGAAACCGACGGCGACATCGAGGCGGCGGTCGACTGGCTGCGCAAGAAGGGCCTGGCGGCGGCCGCCAAGAAGGCCGGGCGCATCGCCTCGGAAGGCCTGGTCGGACTGGTCGTCAAGGGCAACGCCGGCGCCGTCGTCGAGGTCAACGCCGAGACCGACTTCGTGTCCCGCAACGAGAAGTTCCAGGCCTTCGTGCGCACCGTGGCCGGCATCGCGCTGGCCAAGGAGGGCGACATCGAGGCCGTCAAGGCGGCGGATTATCCCGGCACCGGGCGCACCGTCGCCGACGAGCTGACCCATCTGGTCGCCACCATCGGCGAGAACATGTCGCTGCGCCGCGCCGCCGTGCTCAAGGCGGAGGGGGGCGTTCTGGGCGCCTACCTGCACAACGTGGTGGCCGACGGCCTGGGCAAGATCGCCGTGCTGGTGGCGCTGAAGGGGGCGTCGGACAAGCTGGCCCCGGCCGCCAAGCAGATCGCCATGCACGTCGCCGCCGCCAACCCGCAGTCGGTGTCGCGCGAGGACCTCGACCCGGCGCTGCTGGAGCGCGAGCGCAACGTGCTGATCGAGCAATCGCGGGCCAGCGGCAAGCCGGACAACATCATCGAGAAGATGATGGAAGGCCGGCTGCGCAAGTACTACGAGGAAGTCTGCCTGGTCGACCAGGTCTTCGTCATCGACGGCGAGAGCAAGGTCGGCAAGGTGGCCGAGGCGGCCGGGGGATCGGTGGCCGGTTTCGTGCGCTATGCCCTCGGCGAGGGCCTGGCCAAGCGGGACGAGGACTTCGCCGCCGAAGTGGCGGCCACGGCCGGCCGCTGAAATCCGGCGGGGCGCCCGGCGGTTCGCCGGGCGGCCGGCGCCGAATTTCGGCTATCGGGCGGGGGCGGATGGTGTAAGATCGCCGCCGTTTCCGGGGCAGGGCTTGGCCGGACGCGGGGGAGACCACTCCGGGGGGCCGTGGAAATGCCGCGGTCGTTTTCGCGTGACCCGAACGGATAATCCTATGCCGCAAAAAACACCGAAATACCGGCGCGTGCTCCTGAAGCTCTCGGGCGAGGGCCTGATGGGCAAGCGGGAATTCGGCTACGACTTCGCCATCGTCAATCGCATCGCCGAGGAGATCCGCGACGTCACCGACATGGGCGTGCAGGTGTCCGTCGTCATCGGCGCCGGCAACATCTTCCGCGGCAGCATGGCCAAGGAAGCCGGCATGGAGCGTGCCGGGGCCGACTACATGGGCATGCTGGCCACGGTGATCAACGCGCTGGCGTTGCAGAACATCCTCGAAACCAAGGGCGTCGAGACCCGCGTGCAGTCGGCCATTCCGATCGCCTCGGTCTGCGAGTCCTACATCCGCAGGCGCGCCATCCGCCACATGGAGAAGGGCCGCGTCGTCATCTTCGCGGCCGGCACCGGCAATCCCTTCTTCACCACCGACACGGCGGCGGCGCTGCGCGCCGTCGAGATGGGGTGCGACGCGCTGATGAAGGCGACCCAGGTCGACGGCGTCTATTCGGCCGATCCCAAGAAGGACCCGACGGCCGAGCGGTTCGACACGCTGAGCTACCGCGAGGTGCTGGCCCGCGACCTGCGCGTCATGGACACCTCGGCCATCGTGCTGGCCCGGGAGAACAAGGTTCCTATTCTCGTCTTTTCGCTTCACAATCCGGGTGCCTTTGGAGATGTCGTCACCGGTGGCGGCGTCTTCACGATGATCAGTTAGGGAGGTTGACGTGACCGAGGCGGTATTCGACGCGATCGAAAAAGACGCCGTGCGGCGAATGAATGGGGCCGTAGAGGCGCTGTCCAAGGAATTTGGCGGCCTGCGCACGGGGCGGGCTTCGATGAGCCTGCTCGAACCGATTTCCGTGGCCGCCTATGGCGCCCAGATGCCGATGAACCAGGTGGGCACCATCGGCGTTCCGGAACCCCGGATGCTGACGGTGCAGGTGTGGGACCGCTCGCTGGTCAAGGCGGTGGAGAAGGCGATCCTGGAATCCGGGCTCGGCCTCAACCCGTCGGCCGACGGCCAGTTGGTGCGGGTGCCGATTCCGGTGCTGAGCGAAGAGCGCCGGGTCGAGCTTTCCAAGATCGCCAACAAGTACGCCGAGGAAGCCCGCATCGCGGTGCGCAACGTGCGCCGGCACGCCATGGACGCCTTGAAGCGGGCGGAGAAGGACGGCGAGATTTCCGAGGACGAGCACCGCGATTACGGGGAATTGATCCAGGACGTGACCGACCAGCACATCAAGAAGATCGACGACCTGGTCGGCGCCAAGGAAGCCGAGATCATGCAGGTCTGACCCGATGGAAGCGCTCTCCCTCGCCAACGGTCCGGCATCGCCGCCGCTGCATGTCGCCATCATCATGGATGGCAACGGGCGGTGGGCCCGCGCCCGCGGCCTGCCGCGCACGGCCGGCCACCAGCGCGGCGCCGAGACGGTGCGTACGATCGTCGAGGCGGCGGCCGAGATGGGCGTGTCCATCCTCACCCTGTTCGGCTTCTCGTCGGAGAACTGGAACCGGCCGGAGAGCGAGGTGCGCGACCTGATGGGCCTGCTCAGGCTCTATCTGCGCAACGAGATCGCGACGCTGGCCAAGAACGGCGTGCGGCTGCGGGTGATCGGAGAGCGCGCGCGCCTGGCGCCCGACATCGTGGCCCTCATCGAGGAAGCCGAGGCGAAGACGGCCGAAAACCGGCGGCTCACCCTGGTCATCGCGCTCAACTACGGCGGCCGCCAGGAGATCGTGGCGGCGGCCCGGCGCCTCGCCATGGAGGTCGAGGCCGGCCGCATCGAGGCCGGGCAGATCGACGACGACATGTTCGCCCGCCAGCTGTTCACCGCCGAGCTTCCCGACCCGGACCTGTTGATCCGCACCAGCGGCGAGCAGAGAATAAGCAACTTCCTGCTGTGGCAGATGGCCTACACCGAATTCGTCTTCGTCGATTCGCTGTGGCCGGATTTCTCCAGGGAGGAGTTCGAAAAGGCCATTCGGGAGTACCAGGGCCGTGAAAGACGGTACGGCGGGGCCGTTGGTTGAGCCGCAAGCCGTGAAATCCGGCGGCGTCATGACGCGCGTCGTTTCGGGGGTCATCGCCTTGCCCCCCGTCCTTGCCGCCATTCATTTCGGGGCGCCTTTCTTCACGCTGTTCATCGTCGCCGGCAGCCTCATCCTGTGGTGGGAATGGTGCCACCTGTGCGGCCAGTCGGTGCGGGCACCGGCGTCGCTGGCGGGGGCGGGCTTCGTGCTGGCCGCCCTCTTCGCCACGGCGGCGGGGCGTCCCGAGGCCGGCCTGGCCTTCGCCGCGGCGGGAAGCGTGCTGGCCTGGGTGTGGGCGGCGGCGACCGGCCGCGAGGCCGACCGGCACCGTCCGCTCGGCGACTGGGGCGGCTCGCGCTGGATCGCGCTTGGCATCCTTTACATCGGCATTCCCGCGTTGCTGCTGCTGTGGCTGCGCGACGAGGTGGGGCGGCTGACCGTCTATTGGCTGTTCATCCTGGTGTGGGCGACCGACACCGGCGCCTATGTCTTCGGCCGGGCGATCGGCGGCCCCAAGCTGGCGCCGCGCATCAGCCCCAAGAAGACGTGGGCGGGACTGGCCGGCGGCATGCTGTGCGCGGCGATGATCGGCGGCGGCTTCGCCGCGGCCCTCAAGGTCGAGGGCTGGGCGGCGCTGGGCGCCGTCAGCGCCGGCCTGGCGGTGATCGCGCAGATCGGCGACCTCTTCGAGTCGTGGATCAAGCGCCGCTTCGGCGTCAAGGACGCCGGCGGCATCATGCCCGGCCACGGCGGCCTGCTGGATCGGGTCGACGGCCTTCTGGCGGCGGTCGTCGTGGCCGCGCTGATTACCATGATCGACGGGGACCGCGTGCTGGTATGGCTGTAGTTTCCACCCTGGCGGCGGCGGAGCCGCGCAGCGTCACCATCCTGGGTTCGACCGGCTCGGTCGGATGCAGCACGGTCGATCTGATCGTGCGCAACCCCGGCGCCTTCCGCGTCGAGGCCCTGACCGGCAACGCCAATGTCGAGCTGCTGGCCGAACAGGCCCGCCGCCTGAAACCCCGCCTGGCGGTGGTGGCCGACGTTGCCGGCTACGGCGCGCTCAAGGCGGCGCTTTCCGGAAGCGGCGTCGAGGTGGCGGCCGGGCCGGAAGCGCTGATCGAGGCGGCGTCGCGCCCGGCCCAATGGGTGATGTCGGCGATCGTCGGCGCCGCCGGGTTGAGCCCGACGCTGGCCGCCATCCGCCGCGGCGGCCTGGTGGCGCTGGCCAACAAGGAATGCCTGGTTTCGGCCGGCGCCGTCATGATGGCCGAGATCGAGCGCAGCGGCGCCATCCTGCTGCCGGTCGATTCCGAGCACAGCGCCATCTTCCAGGTCCTCGAATTCGACAAGGCCGATTGCATCGAGCGGATCATTCTCACCGCTTCGGGCGGGCCCTTCCTGCGCATGGCGGCGGCCGACATGGAGCGGGTCACCCGCGAGCAGGCGGTCGCCCATCCCAACTGGTCGATGGGCGCCAAGATCTCGGTCGATTCGGCGACCATGATGAACAAGGGACTGGAGCTGATCGAGGCCTACCACCTGTTCCCGGTCGAGGCCGAGCGCATCGACATCCTGGTCCATCCGCAGTCGGTCATCCACAGCATGGTGGCCTATGTCGACGGCTCGGTCCTGGCCCAGCTGGGCACGCCGGACATGCGCACGCCGATCGCCTTCGCGCTGGGCTGGCCGAAGCGCATGAAGGCGCCGGCCAAACGGCTGTCGCTGGCCGAGATCGGCACGCTGACCTTCGAGGAACCCGATCCCGGCCGCTTCCCGTCGATGCGTTTGGCCCGCGAGGCATTGCAAACCGGCGGCGCCGCGACCACCATATTGAATGCCGCCAACGAAGTGGCGGTTCACAGCTTCCTGGAGAGACAGATCGGATTTCTCGATATCGCGCGCGTCGTCGAACGGACCCTTGGCGCCGCCGCCAACGGCCCGGTACGGACGCTGGAAGACGTGCAGGCGGCCGACGCCGCCGCCCGCGATATGGCGAAGGAGTTCGTTTCCCGCCTTCCCGGATGTCGGCGATCGCCACCCGCAACGGTTAACGGACCGCCTTGATGGAATTGTTCACGCTGCTCTGGGACAACGTCGTTCCCTTCGTCTTCGTCCTTACCGTTCTCGTGTTCGTCCACGAGATGGGGCACTACTGGGTGGCCCGCCGCTGCGGCGTGCGCATCGAGGTGTTCTCCATCGGTTTCGGTCCCGAACTGTTCGGCTGGAACGACAGGGCGGGCACCCGCTGGAAGGTTTCGGCGGTGCCGCTGGGCGGCTACGTCAAGATGTTCGGCGAGGGCGACACCGTCGCGGACGCCGACGGCCAGGAACGGGTGCTCAGCGACGAGGAAAAGAAGGTTTCCTTCGCCCACAAGCGGCTGGGTCAGCGCGCCGCCATCGTGGCCGCCGGTCCGATCGCCAACTTCCTGCTCGCCATCGTGCTCCTGGGCGGCCTGTTCGGCCTGGCCGGTACCCCGCGCCTGCTGCCGGTGGTGGCCGGCGTGCAGGCCGGCAGCGCGGCCGAGGCGGCGGGCATCCGGCCGGGCGACCGCATCCTGTCGGTGGCCGGCGAGGACATGCAGTGGTTCGACGACCTGCGCCGCGTCATCGCCGAGTTGCCGGGCGTGGAAGTTGACGTCCTGCTCAGCCGGGACGACGCCGAGCGCACGCTCAAGGTAACGCCGAAGGCGGTGCCGGCCGCCGCGGGAGGCACCCAGATGGTCGGGCAACTGGGCGTCACCGCCGATCCCGCCCAGGTCGGCTATCTGCGCTACGGCCCGGCGACGGCGGCCTGGAAGGCCGTGGAAACCACGGTCGTCATGAGCGGGCGGATTTTGGGCTATCTGGGCCAGATCATCGTCGGCGCGCGGCCGGCCGACGAAGTGGGCGGACCGTTGAGGATCGCCCAGATGTCGGCCGAGGTGGCGGCGGGCGGTTTCGTGAACCTGATTAATTTCATGGCGGTGCTGTCGATCAATCTGGGATTGATCAACCTGTTCCCCATACCCATGCTGGATGGCGGCCACCTGGTTTTTTTCATGGCCGAGGGCCTGCGCGGCCGTCCTTTAGGCCCCCGCACCCAAGAATACGGTTTCCGATTCGGTTTGATTTTGGTATTCCTCCTGATGATTTTCGCCACGTGGAACGACTTGGTGTATCATTTCAAGGTAATCGAGCTGATCAAACAGCTGGTGACCTGATTGGGCGTATTCGTCCTGGGGGACTTCTTGCAGCGAATCCTTCGAGTTGTGGTGATCGCCTTGGGCATGGCGCTGATGGCCCTCCCAGGCGGACGGGCGGCGGCGCAGTCCGGGTCCGTGGTGCAGGAAATCGTCGTCGAGGGCACCCAGCGCATCGAGCCGGCGACGGTGCGCTCCTACCTGCTGATCCGCGAGGGGGATCCCTTCGATGCGGTGCGCATCAACCGCTCCCTGAAGAGCCTGTTCGCCACCGGCCTGTTCGCCGACGTCACCATCCGTCCGCGCGGCAACACCCTGGTCGTCAACGTCGTCGAGAACCCGGTGATCAACCGCATCGCCTTCGAGGGCAACAAGCACCTCGAGGACAAGGAACTCGAAGCCGAGGTGACGCTCCGGCCCCGCGTCATCTACACCCGCACCAAGGTGCAGTCCGACGTCAAGCGTATCCTCACCCTCTATCGCCGGAGCGGCCGTTTCGCCGCCACCGTCGAGCCGAAGGTGATCCAGCTTCCCCAGAACCGCATCGACCTGGTGTTCGAGGTCAGCGAAGGCGAGCAGACGGAAATCCGCAAGATCCGTTTCATCGGCAACCGCGAATTCGACGACGGCGACCTCAAGGAGGCGATTCGCACCCGCGAAACCCGGTGGTTCCGCTTCTTCTCGTCGGACGACCGCTACGATCCCGACCGCCTGACGCTGGATCGCGAACTGCTGCGCCGCCACTACCTGTCGGAAGGGTTTGCCGATTTCCGGGTGGTTTCGGCGGTCGCCGAGTTGACGCCCGACCGCAAGGACTTCTTCATCACCTTTACGGTCGAGGAGGGGCCGCGCTACACCTTCGGGCCCATCGACCTCAAGGTCGCGTTGCGCGACCTCGACCCCGAGGCGGTCAAGAACGTCATCGAGATCGAACAGGGCGACTGGTACGATGCCGACGCCGTCGACAAGACCACCGATCAGCTCAATCTGGCCGTCAGCGCGCTGGGATTTCCGTTCGTCGATGTCCGGCCGCGGATCAACCGCGATCGCGAGGCGCACACCATCTCGGTGGCCTTCGAGGTCAACGAAGGTCCCCGGCTTTTCGTCGAGCGCATCGACATCCTGGGCAACTCGCGCACCGAGGACCAGGTCATCCGCCGCGAGTTCCGGCTGGTCGAGGGCGACGCCTTCAACGCCTCGAAGCTGAGCCGGTCGCGCCAGCGCATCCAGAACCTGGGCTTCTTCGGCAAGGTGCGGGTGGATCAGGTTCCCGGCAGCGCTCCCGACAAGACGGTTCTCGAGGTGGAGGTGGAAGAGAAATCCACCGGCGCGCTGACCTTCGGCACCGGGTACTCGACCTCGTCAGGCGTGTTGGGCGACGTTTCGATCCGCGAGCGCAACCTTCTCGGCAAGGGTTACGACGCCAAGCTGGGCCTCACCGTGGCCAGCAAGGAAACGCAGGTCGACTTCTCGCTCACCGATCCCTATTTCCTGGATCGCGAACTGGCGGCCGGCACCGACATCTTCTGGGTCGAGCAGGACCTCCAGGACAGCCGTTCGCACGATCTCAAGCGGAAGGGCTTCGCGTTTCGCGGCAACTATCCGCTGACCGATGACCTGCGTCAGGGCTTCACCTACACCTTCCAGGTTTCCGAAGTTTCCAACGTCCAGAGCGACGCCTCGCGCTTCGTCAAGGAGGCGGCCGGCCAGGATACGCTTTCGCAGGTCAGCCACAACCTTACCTACGACAAGCGCGACGACAAATTCTCGCCGACGGAAGGGTTCTACACGCGCCTCGTCAACGACCTTGCCGGATTCGGCGGATCGAAGCGGTTCTTGCGCAACCGGCTCATGGCCGCGCAGTTCTTTCCGATCGCCGACGAATGGACGCTGGAAGTCAGCGGCCACACCGGCTGGATCGTCGGCCTGGGCGGCGATGTGAAGCTGCCCGATCGCTTCTTCGTCGGCGGCGACGATCTCAGGGGCTTCGAGACCGGCGGCATCGGGCCGCGCGACGTCTCGACGGACGATGCGCTCGGCGGCGAGATGTTCTATACTGGCACCGTCCAGATGGCATTCCCGTTGGGATTTCCTTCGGAAATCCCGGTCAGCGGGCGGTTTTTCACCGATTTCGGCACCTTGACGGAGCTGTCCTCCACCGGGCCGGAGATTGAAGACTCCGGAAGCATCCGCGCTTCCACCGGTATAGGCTTCACCTGGCGTTCCACCTTTGGGCCGATCGGCATCGATCTGGCCTATCCGTGGATGAAGGAATCATATGACCGGGATGAAGTTCTCCGGGTGAATTTCGGAACGAGGTTTTAACGGATGAGACTTACGAACGTGATGCGTGCAGCCGCCGCCGGTTTTCTGGTCGCGGCGCTCGCAGCAGTCCCCGCGCAGGCCCAGCAGACCAAGCCGGCCGCGCAACCGAAGACGACGACGCAGCAGGCCCAGCCGGCGGCCGATGAGCCCGGCGCCCTGCGCATCGGCGTTCTCGATCTCGAGGAAATCAACCGGAAGGCGGCGGTGTTCAAGAGCATCCGCAGCCAGATGGAGACCTACAGCGCCTCCTTCTCGGCGGCCATCAAGTCCGAGGACGACGAGCTGCGCAACGCCAACAAGGAATTGGCCCGCCAGCGGACCATCCTGTCGCCGGAGGCTTACGCCGAGGAACGGCGGAAATTCGAAAAGAGCGTGACGGATTTCCAGCGTCTGGTCGAAAAGCGCAAGCAGAGCCTCAACGCGGTGCATGCCAAGGCGGTGCTCGAGGCGGAAGGCACCTTGAGGAAGATCATCGCCGACTTCGCCACGGAGAACAGCATCGCGCTGGTCCTCAGAAGCGACACGATCGTCTTCCACAACAAGGCGATGGACATGACGGCCATCGTCCTTGCTCGGCTCGACAAAGCGGTGCCGAGCGTCAAGGTTCCCCAGCCGGAAAAATAGGCAATGGCCGATCCACGGTTCTTCGCGGTCGCCGGTCCCTTTTCGTTGAAGCATCTGATCGAGGTGTCGGGGGCCACCGTGGCCCCCGGGACCGACATCGAGCGGCTTTTTTCGGACGTCGCGCCGCTGGCGACGGCGGGGCCCCAGCAGGTGAGCTTCCTCGACAACAAGCAATACGTCGAGGCGTTCGTCGCCAGCCGGGCCGGCGCCTGTTTCGTCCATCCGCGCTTCGCCGGCCGGGCACCGGACTCCATGGTCGTACTCGCGACCCCCGATCCCTACCGCGCCTATGCGCTGACCGCCCAGGCCTTCTATCCGGCCGTTCCGGCGTGCGGCGGCATCTCGACCTCGGCCTCCGTCGATGCCACGGCCCGCATCGGCGAGGGCAGCGAGATCGAGCCGGGAGCGGTGATCGGACCGCGCGCCGAGATCGGACGGCGCTGCCGGATCGGCCCCAACGCGGTGATCGGCGCCGGCGTGGTGGTGGGCGACGACTGCACGGTGGGGCCCTGCGTGTCCTTGGCCTACTGCCTGATCGGCAGCCGCGCCATCATCCATGCCGGGGTGCGCATCGGCCAGGACGGTTTCGGGTTCGCGCTGGGGCCGCAGGGCCATGAAAAGGTGCCGCAACTCGGCCGCGTCATCGTCGAGGACGACGTCGAAATCGGCGCCAACACCACCATCGACCGCGGGGCCGGACCGGATACCGTCATCGGCGCCGGCACCAAGATTGATAATCTGGTCCAGATCGGCCATAACGTCCGCCTCGGACGCGGATGCATCGTGGTCTCGCATGTCGGGATCTCGGGCAGCACCCATGTCGGCAATTTCGTCGTGATCGGGGGCCAGGCCGGTTTCGCCGGGCATCTGACGATCGGGGACGGGGCCAGGATTTCCGCGCAGAGCGGCGTCATGCGCGACGTCGAACGAGGGGAGACAGTGGCCGGGTCGCCCGCGTTGCCCGCCAAGGAGTTCTGGCGGCAGGTGGCCACCCTCGCCGAATTGAGCAAAAAGCGACGGGGGAGTGACACATGAACGTAGAAACCAAAACGTCCGGTGCCACGGCGGTGGATATCCTGCGGATCATGGAGATGATTCCGCACCGCTATCCATTCCTGATGATCGACCGCGTCGTCGACATCATTCCCGACACCAGCGCCGTCGGCATCAAGAACGTGACCATCAACGAGCCGTTCTTCGCCGGCCATTTCCCGACCCGCCCGGTGATGCCGGGGGTGCTGATCATCGAGGCGATGGCCCAGACCGCCGCCGTCCTCGTGGTGCAGACGCTGGGCAGCGCCTCGGAAGGCAAGCTGGTCTACTTCATGACGGTGGACGAAGCCCGCTTCCGCAAGCCGGTGATGCCGGGCGACACCCTTCATATCCACGTCACCAAGGAACGCAATCGCCGCAACGTCTGGAAGTTTCGGGGCGAGGCCAAGGTCAACGGGACCCTGGTCGCCGAGGCGATTTTCGCGGCCATGATTCTGGACGACTGAATGACCGAGATCCATCCCACGGCGATCGTCGCCAACGGCGCCCAACTGGGCGCGAACGTCAGCATCGGGGCGTACTGCTGCGTCGGCCCCCAGGTCGTCCTGGAAGACGGCGTCCAACTGCATTCGCACGTCGTCGTCGAGGGGCGCACGCGGGTGGGCGCGAGAACCCGCATCTTTCCGTTCGCCTCCATCGGCCATATCCCGCAGGACCTGAAGTACAAGGGCGAGCCCTCGGAACTGGCGATCGGGCGCGACAACACCATCCGCGAGCACGTCACCATGAACCCCGGCACCGAGGGCGGCGGCATGGTGACGCGGGTCGGCAACCACGGGCTGTTCATGGTGGGGGCGCATGTCGCCCACGACTGCCAGATCGGCGATCACGTCATCTTCGTCAACAACGCCACCCTGGGCGGCCACGTCGAGGTCGGCGACTGGGCCATCCTGGGCGGGCTGTCGGCCGTGCATCAGTTCGTGCGCATCGGCAAGCACGCCATGATCGGCGGCATGTCGGGCATCGAGGCGGACGTCATTCCCTACGGCACGGTGATCGGCAACCGGGCGCGCCTTTCGGGGCTCAACATCGTCGGGCTGAAGCGCCGCGGCTTCTCGCGCGACGTCATCCACGCGCTGCGCAACGCCTATCGGCTGCTGTTCGCCCCGGAGGGGACGATGGCCGAGCGCCTGGACGACGTCGCCCAGACGTACAGCGACAACGAGCCGGTCATGGAAATCGTCGGGTTCATCCGGGCGGCTTCGTCGCGGGCGCTTTGCCAGCCCGCCCTGGAAGATGCCGCCTAAGCTCGGCATCCTGGCCGGCGGCGGAACGCTGCCGGCCCTTCTGGTCGACACCTGCATCCGGTCGCAGCGGCCGTTTTTCGTGATCGCCTTCGCGGGGCAGGCGGATGCCGCCCTGGTGGCGCCGCGCCCCGACGGCCGGCCCGTTCCCCACGCCTGGGTCAGGGTGGGCGCGGCCGGCCGCGCGGTGAAGCTGCTGCGCCGCGAGGGCGCCGCCGAGTTGGTCATGGCCGGGCGCATGCGGCGCCCCGCGCTGATGACGTTGCGCCCGGACCTGTGGGCCCTGCGTTTCCTTCTGCGTCATTGCGGCCTCAAGCGGGGCGACGACGCCCTGCTGCGGGCCCTCATCGAGGCGCTCGGCGAGGAAGGCTTCGCCGTCGTCGGCGTCGATTCCCTGTTGCCCGACCTGCTGGCGCCGGCGGGCGTTCTGGGCGCCGTGCAGCCGGACGCCGCCGCCCTGGCCGACGTCGGGCTGGGCATCGAGGCGGCGCTTTCCATCGGCGCCCGCGACGTCGGCCAGGCGGCGGTGGCGCGCCACGGCCGGGTGATCGGGCGCGAGGGGCGCGAGGGCACCGACGCCTTGCTGGCCGCCTGCGCCGGCGAGCGACCGGCGGCGCCCTCGGGCGTGCTGGTCAAGATGGCCAAGCCCGGACAGGAACGGCGCGTCGACCTGCCGGCCATCGGCCCCGGCACGGTGGCGGCGGCGGCGCGCGCCGGTCTCGCCGGCATCGCGGTGGAAGCCGGGGGCGCGCTGCTGGTCGAGCGCGACGGGCTGATCGCGGCGGCCGACGCCGCCGGCCTGTTCGTCCTGGGCGTCGAGGCGGCGGAGCGACGGCCATGACGACCGGCGCGGACATGCCCCCGCTCGTCTTCCTGGTCGCCGGCGAACCCTCCGGCGACGCGCTCGGCGCCCGCCTGATGGCGGCGCTCAAGGCGCGCACCGGCGGTGCCGTGCGCTTCGCCGGCGTCGGCGGCGAGGGCATGGCGGACCAGGGACTGGACAGTCTATTTCCGATGGCCGAGTTGTCGGTGATGGGGGTCGCCGAAGTGCTGCCCCGGCTGCCGCGTATCCTCCGGCGGCTGGCCGAAACCGCCCGGGCGGCGCGCCGCCTGCGGCCGGCGGCGGTGGTGACCATCGATGCCCCCGATTTCTGCTTCCGGCTGGCCAAGCGCCTGCGCGGCGCCGGCATTCCGCTGATCCACTATGTGGCGCCGTCGGTGTGGGCGTGGCGGCCGGGCCGGGCCCGCAAGATCGCCGGCTTCCTCGATCACCTGCTGGCCTTGCTGCCCTTCGAGCCGCCGTATTTCGAGCGCGAGGGGCTGGCCTGCACCTTCGTCGGCCACCCGGTGGTGGAATCGGGGGCGGATCTGGGCGACGGCCGGCGCTTCCGGGAACGCCACGGCATCGCCGCCGGGGCGCCGCTCGTCTGCGTGCTGCCGGGCAGCAGGCGCAGCGAAACCGCGCGCCTGCTGCCGGTGTTCGCCCAGGCGGTGGCTGGGCTGCGGGCGAACCGCCCGGATCTCAGGGCCGTCGTCCCGGTGATCGGCGCCGTGGCCGACGAGGTGGCGCGGGCGGCGGCCGGTTGGCCGGTGCCGGCGACGGTCGTCCACGGGCGCGCCGACAAGATCGACGCCTTCGCCGCCGCCGACGTGGCGCTGGCCGCCTCGGGGACGGTGGCCCTCGAACTGGCGATGGCGGAAACCCCGGCGGTGATCGCCTACCGGGTGAACCCGCTCACCGCCTGGCTGGCCCGCCGCCTGGTCCGCGTGCCCTACGCCAACCTGGTCAACCTGGTGCTCGACCGCCCGGCGGTGCCGGAACTCATCCAGGAGGACTGCCGGCCGGAGCGGCTGACCGCGGCGCTGGACGCCCTGTTCGTCGACGAGGCGGCGAGGCGGGCCCAGGTCGAGGCGGGGCGGGAAGCGCTGACCCGCCTGGGCCGTGGCGGCCCGTCGCCGGGCGAGCGGGCGGCGGCGGTGGTGCTCGACGTCATCGCGGGAAAGTAATTTCGGGGACACTTTAATTTCGGGGACACTTTGTCTTAACTTCGGGGACACTTTTTTAAAGTGTCCCCGAAATTAAAGTGTCCCCGAAATTGAGCGAAATCCGCGCTACTTGCGCTTCTTCATCGCCACGTAGTTGCGGGTGGTCGGCCCGGCGAAGCGCTGGCGCGGCCGGCCGATGCGGGTTTCGGGGTCGGTCAGCATCTCTTCCCACTGGGCGATCCAGCCGACCGTGCGGGCGATGGCGAAAAGCGCCGTGAACATGGGCGGCGGGAAGCCCATGGCCCGATAGATGATGCCCGAATAGAAGTCGACGTTGGGATAGAGCTTGTGCTCGATGAAGTAGTCGTCCTCGATGGCGACCTTCTCCAGCGCCATGGCAAGCTCGAGCAGCGGCTCCTTCTTGATGCCCACCTCCTCCAGCACCTCGTAGCAGGTCTGGCGGATCAGCTTGGCCCTGGGGTCGTAGTTCTTGTAGACCCGGTGGCCGAAGCCCATCAGGCGGAAGGGATCGTTCTTGTCCTTGGCCTTCTTGACGTATTCGGGAATGCGCTTCTTGTCGCCGATCTCGGTCAGCATGGCGATCACCGCCTCGTTGGCGCCGCCGTGGGCCGGCCCCCACAGCGAGGCGACGCCGGCGGAAATACAGGCGAACGGGTTGGCGCCGCTGGAGCCGGCGATGCGCACGGTGGAGGTCGAGGCGTTCTGCTCGTGGTCGGCGTGCAGGATGAACAGCCGGTCCAGCGCCTTGGCCAGCACCGGGCTGACCTTGTAGTCCTCGCACGGCGTGGCGAACACCATGTGCAGGAAGTTCTCGGTGTAGTTCATGGTGTTGCGCGGATAGATGAACGGCTGGCCCTGCGAGTACTTGTAGGCGTAGGCGGCGATGGTCGGCATCTTGGAGATCAGCCGGTGCGCCGCGATCATCTGGTCCTCGGGCTTCGAGAAGTCCATGTGGTCGTGATAGAAGGCCGACAGCGCCCCCACCACGCCGCACATCACCGCCATCGGGTGGGAGTCGCGGCGGAAACCGCGGAAGAAGAACTGCATCTGTTCGTGCAGCATGGTGTGGTGGGTGATCGAATCCTCGAACTCGGCCTGCTGCCTGGCATTCGGCAGATCGCCGTTGATGATCAGATAGGCCACCTCGAGGAAGTGCGACTTCTCGGCCAGCTGCTCGATGGGATAGCCCCGGTATTCGAGGACGCCGGCCTCGCCGTCGATATAGGTGATGGTCGACGTGCAGCTGCCGGTCGAGCCGTAGCCGGGATCGTAGGTGAACAAGCCGGTATCGGCGTAGAACTTGCGGATGTCGACGACCTCGGGGCCGACCGTTCCCTTGAGGATGGGATAGGTGACCTGCTTCCCGTTACGGTTGTCGATCAGCGTCATCGTCTCCTGACGTGCCGGCGCCTTGGCAGGCGTGGCCTTCGTGGCGGTTGTCTTCTTAGCCATTGAATCTTTACCTCATCAACAAAATGAAATGGTCGCACTTGCCGTCGGGACCGAACGGTCCGCATGCGCGTCATTATTGTTGGGGCCATAGGGGCCCGGGCACGAATTCTATGTGGTCGGTGCCTGTGGCCGGTTCAATGTCCGGCGGTCATGCTTTCTGCCGCACGCAGGAACACCCCCACCCCAACCCTCCCCCGTCAAGGGGGAGGGAGAAGGGCAGAGAGGCACCGTCATATCCCTCCCCCCTTTGTGGGGGAGGGCAGGGAGGGGGGCCTGGCGCGCTACAAGCCGCGCGGCACACCCCAGCAGTGCAACCTGTTCCAAGCGTCAGGCTTCACTGTGACCGATGCCCTTCACGACGTCGTCGAGGCGTCCCAGCGTCTCCTCGGACCCCAGGATCTCCATCACGGCGAAGATGGGCGGCGACACGGTGGCGCCGGTCAGGGCGGCCCGGATGGGCTGGGCGACCTTGCCCAGCTTGAGGCCGGCGCCTTCGGCATGGGCGCGGGCCACCGCCTCCAGGTTCTCGGCCTTCCACGCCGTCACCGAGGCCAGTTGCCGGCGGATCTGGGCCAGCATGTCGCGGGCCTGGGCGTCCAGAAGGGCGGCGGCCGCCGCATCGACCGGCAGCGGCCGGCGCCGCACGTAGAAGGCGGCGCTGTCGGCCAGATCCACCAGGGTCTTGGCGCGCTCCTTCAGGGCCGCCATGCCGGCGAGCAGACGGTCCTCGGTTCCTTCCGCGAAGTCGGCCCCTAGACTGTCGCGCAGGCGGGGCAGGGTCAGGCCCACCAGACGCCGATCCTCGGCCTGGCGGATGTAATGGCCGTTGAGGTTGGTCAGCTTGGCCATGTCGAAGCGGGCCGGCGAGCGCAGCACGCCTTCGAAACCGAACCACTCGATGGCCTGCTCGGTGCCGATGATCTCGTCGTCGCCGTGGCTCCAGCCCAGGCGCAGCAGGTAGTTGCGCATGGCCTCGGGCAGGAAGCCCATGTCGGCGTAGTTGCCCACCGCCACCGCCCCGTGGCGCTTCGAAAGCTTCTTGCCGTCGGGGCCGTGGATCAGCGGCATGTGGGCGAAGATCGGCGGCTGCCAGCCCATGGCGTTGTAGATCTGGGTCTGGCGGAAGGCGTTGGTGAAGTGGTCGTCGCCGCGCACGGCGTGGGTCACCTCCATGTCGTGGTCGTCGACCACCACGGCCAGCATGTAGGTGGGGGTGCCGTCGGCGCGCAGCAGCACCATGTCGTCCATCTGGTCGTTGGCAACCCTGACCGTGCCCTGGATCAAATCGTCGATGACGGTCTCGCCCTCGCGCGGCGCCTTGAGGCGGATGGCCGGGGCCACCCCGGCCGGGGCTTCCGACGGATCGCGGTCGCGCCAGCGGCCGTCATAGCCGGTGAAGCGGCCCTCGGCCGCCGCCTGCTCGCGCATGGCGGTCAGTTCCTCGGGCGTGCAGTAGCAGGGATAGGCCTTGCCGGCGGCAACCATCTGGCGGGCGACCTCGGCGTGGCGGGCGACGCGCGAGAACTGCGAGATCACCTCGCCGTCCCAGTCGAGCCCCAGCCAGGTCAGGCCGTCGAGGATGGCCTTCACCGCCTCCTCGGTCGAGCGGGCCCGGTCGGTGTCCTCGATGCGCAACAGGAACTTGCCGCCGTTGTGGCGGGCGAACAGCCAGTTGAAAAGGGCCGTGTGGGCGCCGCCGACGTGCAGGAAGCCGGTGGGCGAGGGGGCGAAACGGGTGACGACGGTCATGGTCTCTTTTGCTACTGTGACAAGAATGGATGGCGCGGACATGTAGCACATTCCGCCGCCGGTTGCAGTCAATTGGTGCGTCGGGATGAGCGAAACCATCCTTCCGGAGGCGCCGCCGCGTGGCTTGGCCCGGCTGGCGGCCCGAATGGCCGACGAGCGGGAGCGCTGGGTGCTGTGGCTGCCGGTCGGCGTCGGGCTCGGCATCGGCGTCTATTTCGCGCTGCCGACGGAACCGCCGCCGTGGCCGGCGGCGGCTTTTCTTGTCGCGGTTCTCGCTGCCGTGGCGGCCGCTCGCCGCCGGCCGGGGCCGCGCCTTGCCCTGATCGGCTTGGCCGCCGTGGCCGCCGGCTTCGTCGCCGCCCAGGCCCGTACCGTGCTGGTCGAGGCGCCGATGCTGGAGCGGCGCATCGGCCCGCTGACGGTGGAGGGGCGGGTGATCGAGGTCGAGCCGCTGGGCCGCGGCCGCCGAATCCTGCTCGACGAGTTGGAAGGGACCGGGATGGCCGCCGAGGCGCGGCCTCATCGGGTCCGCATCCGGCTGGGAAGCGAACCGCCGCTGGCGCCGGGGCAACGCATCCGCGTGCGCGCCGTATTGAGCCCGCCGCCGGCCCCGGCCGTGCCCGGCGCCTTCGATTTCCAGCGCCAGTCCTATTTCCGCGGTTTGGGCGCCGTGGGGTTCGCCATGGGCCGGGCCGAGGCGATCGGGCCGGGCGACGCCGGCTCGCCCGCCCTCGCCTTGGCGGCCCTGCGCCAGAGGATCGGCGAGCGCATCGCCGCCGGCCTGGAGGGGACGGCGGGCGCCATGGCCCGCGCGCTGATGACCGGCGAGCGGGGCGCCATTCCCGAGGACGTGCTGGCCGCCATGCGCGATTCCGGGTTGGCCCACCTGCTGGCCATCTCGGGCCTGCACATCGGGTTGGTGGCGGGAATCCTCTTCGTCGGCCTGCGCGCCGCCCTGGCCCTGGTGCCCTTCGTCGCGCTGCGCTTTCCCATCAAGAAATGGGCGGCAGCGGTGGCGCTGCCGGGCGCGTTTGCCTATGCCCTGATCAGCGGCTCGACGGTACCGACCCAGCGGGCCTTCCTGATGCTGGGCCTGGTGCTGCTGGCCGTGCTGCTCGACCGCCGGGGCCTCTCCATCCGCACGGTGGCGTGGGCGGCGCTGGCCATCCTGCTTTTGCAGCCCGAAAGCCTGCTGGGCGCCAGCTTCCAGCTGTCGTTCGCCGCCGTCATCGCCCTGATCGCCGCCTACGAGGAGATCGCCGAGCGCCGTTTCCGCGACGAGGGGCGGCGGCGCGGCTGGCCGGGAAGGGTTTTGCTTTACGTCGGCGGCGTGGCGCTGAGCAGCCTGATCGCCGGTGCCGCCACCACCCCCTTCGCGCTCTATCACTTCAACCGCGTGGCCGCCTTCGGGCTGGCCGCCAACATGGCGGCGGTGCCGCTGACCGCCCTGTGGGTGATGCCGTGGGCGGTGGTTTCCTTCGCGCTGATGCCGTTCGGCCTCGAGGCCCTGGCGCTGGCGCCGATGGGCTGGGGGGTGGAGGCGATCATCGCCGTCGCCCGTGAGGTGGCCGCGTGGCCGGGCGCGGTGACCCTGTTGCCGGCCATGCCGACGGCGGGCCTGGTCGCCGTCGGCATCGGCGGCCTGTGGCTGGCCCTGTGGCGGGGACGCTGGCGGCTGTGGGGGATCGCCGGCCTCGTCGGCGGGTTGGCCAGCGGGGTCTGGATGAACCCGCCCGATGTCCTTATCGACGACGCCGGCCGGCTGATGGCGGTGCGCGCCGCCGATGGCACGCTTGCCGTTTCCAGCCGGCGGCTCGGCCGCTTCGATGCCGAGGTGTGGCTGCGCCGGGCCGGCCAGGAAAAGGCGCCGGCCGCTTGGCCGGCCAACGGCACGGCCGGCCCGGAGGGCGGCAACCTCGCCTGCGACGCCGTCGGTTGCATTTACCGGGCACGGGGCCACACCGTCGCCCTGGTGCGCGACGAGGGGGCGTTGGCCGAGGACTGCCGCGTCGCCGACGTGGTGGTGGCGACGGTGCCGGTGCGCCGGCCCTGCCCGTCGGCCGCCGTGGTGATCGACCGCTTCGACCTGTGGCGCGACGGCGCCCATGCCCTGTGGCTGACCGAACTCGCCGTCCGGGTGAAAAGCGTCAACGGCGAGCGTGGCCGTAGGCCATGGGTGGTGCGGCCGCGGGCCCGCCGCCCAGCGGGGCTTGGCAACTGAGCGGGCAGGGGCCACATCAGACCCCATGAGCAGGGAACTCCCGCCGGCGAAGGGATGGCGCGTGAAGATCGCGCTGGCCGGGGTTGTCTTTGCCCTGCCGTCCCTTGGCGTTCAATCTGCGGCCGTGTCGCCGGCCTTCACACCCGCCGACATCCTGACTTGGCGTCCCGAATCCTTCCACGGCGAAACTCGCTATGAGGCGGCCGACGTCGATGCGATGGCCGCGGTGCTTGCCTCCTGCGACGGCTCGGCTTCGGGGCTGGTGCTGGAGCGGCGCATCGACCTTAAGAAAACGCCGCTGGTCGAATGGTCGTGGGGGATCGAGGGCGTGTTCCCCGACGGCGCCGACGAGGCCCGCAAGGAGGGCGACGACTACCCGGCCCGCCTCTATTTCGTCAGGAAGGGCGGCTTCAACCCGTTCGCCACCCGGGCCATCAACTACGTCTGGGCCAGCGCCAAGCCGGCCGGCGCCGACTGGCCCAACGCCTTTACCGCCAACGCCCATATCGTCGCCGTGCGATCAGGGCCGCCCAAGGCGCCGATGGGCTGGGTGACCGAGCGGCGCAACCTGCGCGACGATTTCAGGCGCTACCACGGCCTCGACATCGACGCCATCGACGCCGTGGCCATTATGACCGATTGCGACAACCGCGCCGCCACGGCCTCGGCCTGGTACGGCGGCGTGCGCTTCCTGCCCGAGGAGGGGTAGGGTACGAAACGAGGAGGATGCCATGACGGATGCCCGCCACCTTTTGCGCCCCGCCATCGCCCGCATCTGGCGCGGCCGCACCGAGGCGGCCAAGGCCGACGCCTACGCGGCGTATCTCTATGAGGAGGGCGTCAAGCCGCTGGCCGGGAAGGCGCTGGGCGTGCAGATGTTCCGCGAGGACCGGCCCGGGGAAACGGAGTTCGTCACCATCTCCTATTGGGAGAGCGTCGAGGCCATGTCGCGCTTCGCCGGGCCGGACCCCCGGCGCATCCATCACCTTAAGCGCGACGCCGAGTTTCTGATCGAACTGCCGGAAGGCGTGCAGGTCCTCGATATCGTGACGGTGTTGGGGCGAACGGGGGACAACCAGCAGGATCCAAGCCCCCTCGCGTAAACCCGTTACTTGTAGGATGTAAACTCGACTGACTTAAGCAACCGCTCTCCCATCGCCCTGAACTGCGGAAATTCAACGCCGGAAGGTCCCTTCCTGGAGAATTCGACGAAGATGCCGACTGATGGATTTCCCGGGTGGATGCAATTCATTCCATAGTACTCGATCATAGTAAACGCGCCTCCGCGTTTAGCCGCGAAGTCTTTAGCCGCGGATTCATGTTTGACGCAGGTTTCTGATCGCTCGGCATACCACTGTTCATCATTCCTGATGACTTCGAACGTTCCTGTTTTCGGTTCGTTGGCACGTCCGGATTTCACGAAGTTTAAAAATCCCTCCGGTACATCAAATGCGGGAACGTTGTAGGTGCCGATGGCCGTTATCAGGGTTTCATTCGGCGAATTTCCGCGCGCGCCAAGCATTACTTGGTAGGTCGACTGAACGAGTACGGTCCACGACCTGCCTTCGGGAACAGCGAACGAAATACCAAGTTGCGTGATCCTGGTGCCGCCGGCGACCTGCGGCCCTTGAGGCACAGCCACGCACGCACTTATCGTTAACAGCAGGAAGCCGACGACGATTCTTCTCATGGCAACTCCCCCACGCCATGCCAAGCGCACGTTAAGGTAGAGCGACAACCGCCATTTTACCAGGGGATCGTATCCGATGCCCTCCGTGCGGAGGCACAACCCGCATTCCCATGACGCGATCGACGGCCGTTAGTACTTGCGAATCAGTCCCACCAGTTTGCCCTGCACCTGGACCTGGTCGGGGCCGAAGATGCGGGTTTCGTATTTCTTGTTGGCGGGCTCCAGCGCGATGGAATCGCCGCGCCGGCGCAGGCGTTTCAGCGTCACCTCGGTATTCTCGACCAGGGCGACGACGATGGTGCCGTTGTCGGCGGTTTCGCAGCGCTGGATGACCACGGTGTCGCCGTCCTCGATGCCGGCGTCGATCATCGAATCGCCATCGACGCTGAGCGCGTAATGCTCGCCGGTGCCGAGCAGGGAAGCCGGCACGTCGATGGAGGCCGTGTTGTCGCGCATCGCCTCGATGGGCGTGCCGGCGGCGATCAGGCCATAGAGCGGCAGTTCCACGGCCCCGGCCTCGGGCCGGGCGGCGCGGGCGGTCGAGGGCTTGAACTGGCCGCGGATGACCTTGGGGGCGAAGGCGCCGCGCGAGGCGCCATTGGGGGCCTCGGCGTTTTCCGGCAGCTTGAGGACTTCGAGCGCGCGGGCGCGGTGCGGCAGGTGGCGGATGAAGCCGCGCTCCTCGAGCCCGGTGATCAGCCGGTGGATGCCGGATTTCGAGCGCAGGCTCAAGGCCTCCTTCATCTCCTCGAAGGAGGGCGAGACGCCTTTGCTCTTCAGGTGATCGTTGATGTAGACGAGGAGTTCGTACTGCTTGCGGGTCAGCATGGTGTCACTCCGGGCCGCCACCCAGTTTCGCGGCGTGGCGGCGGTGCTGCGATGCGTTCGACCCGGGGGCCCTCCGCCGCCGTCGCACGTCTGGCGTCACCCCGAAACCGGCACCACAAAATGTGGAACAAAAGCAAAACGTCGGCACATGTTCTAGTTTAGTTCTCGTGCCGGGTCAAGCGGCAATTTGGTGACGGGAGGCAGGGGTATTTCGGGGGTATTTTAGGGACACCATACTTAATTCCAGCGAACCGAAGCAAGGCAGCCGACGGCGGGAATTAAGTATGGTGTCCCCAAAATACTAGAGGGGAACGATCTCCACCCGTTCGCCGGCCCGGGCGGGCGGCGCATGGGGCGGGCGGACCACCAGGCAGTCGGCGTCGGCGAAGCGGGCCATCAGCGCGCTGTCCTGGGCCTCGAAGGGGGTGGCGACGGGCTCGCCGTCCTCGCCCACCGTCAGGCGGGAACGCAGATAGTCCTGGCGGAGGTCGTTGGCCGGCAGGTCGCGCCCGAGGCGGGCCATCGGCGCCGGTCCCCGGCGGTCGGGAAGTCCGAGCATGGCGTTCATGGCCGGGCGCAGGAACAGCAGCGAGGTGACGCCGACCGAGACCGGGTTGCCCGGCAGCCCCAGCACCGGCACGTCGCCGAGACGCCCGAAGATGAGCGGCTTGCCCGGCCGCATGGCGACCCGATAGAAGCCGAGGTCGAAGCCCTGGGCGGCCAGCGCCTGGCGCACCAGGTCGTGGTCGCCGACCGAGGCGCCGCCGATGGTGACCAGCAGGTCGGCGCCCCGGGCGCCTGCCAGCAGGGCGGCCAGCGATTCCTCGGTGTCGCGGGCGATGCCCAGCACCGCGGGAAGACCGCCGAAGGCGGTGACGTAGGCGGCCACCGCCAGGCTGTTGGAACCGACGATCTGGCCTTCGGCCAGCGGCTCGCCGGGCATCACCAGTTCGTCGCCGGTGGCGAGGATGGCGACGCGCGGCCGGCGGGCGACGGCGAGCCACGGCACGTTCATGGCGGCGGCGAGCCCGATGTCGCGCCCGGTCAGCCGGCGCCCGGCCTTGAGCATGACGTCGCCCCGCCGAAAATCCATGCCGGCGCGGCGGACCCAGCGGCCGGGCCTGGGCACCTCGCGGACGGTGACGGCGTCGCCCGCGGCCTCGGCGTCCTCCTGGATGACGATGGCGTCGGCGCCGGCCGGCATGACGGCGCCGGTGAAGATGCGCACGCACTGCCCCGCCCCGACGGCGCCGGCAAAGGGGTGGCCGGCCGCCGACTGGCCGATCCGGGTCAGCGTCGCCGGCACGGCGGTGGCGTCGGCGGCGCGCAGCGCATAGCCGTCCATGGCCGAGACGTCCAGCGGCGGGCTGTCGAGCTGCGCGGCGACGTCCCTGGCCAGGGCGCGGCCCAACGCCGCCTCGAGACCGACCGTCTCGACGGCGAGCGGCGCGAAACCGGAAACGACCTTGGCGACGGCTTCGGCGACGGAAAGCATCATGGGGCCTCGAAGGTGCCGGACTTGCCGCCGGCCTTGTGCACAAGGCGGATGTCGACGATGCGCATGGCGCGGTCCATCGACTTGCACATGTCATAGACGGTGAGCGCCGCCACGGCGACGGCGGTCAGCGCCTCCATCTCGACGCCGGTGCGCCCCGCGACGCGGCAGGTCGCCTCGATGTCGACGGCGTTGCGCCCGGCGTCGCAGGAAAGGCGCATCTCGACGGCATCCAGCCCCAGCGGGTGGCAGAGCGGGATGAGATCGGACGTGCGCTTGGCCCCCATGATGCCGGCCAGCTGGGCGACGCCGAGCACGTCGCCCTTCTTGACGCCGCCGGCCTGGATGCGGGCCAGCGTCTCGGGGGCCACGAGCACCGAGCCCTTGGCGGTGGCGGTGCGCTGGGTAACGGCCTTGGCCGAGACGTCGACCATGCGGGCGTCGCCCTTGTCGTCGAAATGGCTGAGCCCGGCCATGGCCTTACTCCTTCGCCGGGGCCGGGGCGCCGGCCAGCAGGGCGCGGGTCGCCGCCTCGACATCGGTCTGGCGCATCAGGGATTCGCCGACCAGGAAGCAGCGCACCCCGATGCGGGCCATGCGGGCCAAGTCGTCGGGGGTGTAGAGGCCGCTTTCGCTGACCACGAGGCGGTCGGCGGGGGCGCGCGCGACCAGGGTTTCGGTGACGGCCAAGTCGACCTTGAGCGTCTTGAGGTTGCGGTTGTTGATGCCCAGCAGCCGGACATCCAGCCGGGCGGCGCGCTCCAGCTCGGCCTCGTCGTGGACCTCGATCAGGGCGTCCATGCCGAACTCGCGGGCGGCGGCCACCAGCTCGACCGCCTGCGGGTCGCTGACGGCGGCCATGATGACGA
Organism: Shumkonia mesophila; assembly: GCF_026163695.1. Taxonomy (NCBI): domain Bacteria; kingdom Pseudomonadati; phylum Pseudomonadota; class Alphaproteobacteria; order Rhodospirillales; family Shumkoniaceae; genus Shumkonia; species Shumkonia mesophila. The sequence goes on from NZ_JAOTID010000002.1 coordinate 164,523, forward strand.
GCACGGCGTCGGCGCCCAGCGCGCGGGCCTCGATGATCTGGTAGGGCTCCAGCATGAAGTCCTTGCGCAGGACCGGAAGCGGGACGGCGGCGCGGGCCGCCGTCAGGTATTCGTCGGCGCCGCGGAAATAGGGGCCGTCGGTCAGCACGGAAAGGCAGGTGGCGCCGCCCTTGGCATAGGCGCGGGCCAGGGCCGGCGGGTTGAAATCGGCGCGGATCAGACCCTTGGAGGGGGACGCCTTCTTGATCTCGGCGATCAGTCCGTAGCCGGCGGCGGCGGCCGCTTCGAGCCGGGCGGCGAAACCGCGCGGCGGCGACGCCTGCTGGGCCGCCCCGATCACCGTGCCCATCGGGCGGGCCGCCTTGCAGCGGGCGACGTGGGTGCGCTTGTCGGCGCAGATGCGGGCCAGCACGTCGCTCATGGGGCGGTGCCCGGAGGCGTCTCGCGGGTGATGGCGATCAGCCGCTCCAGCGCGGCGGCGGCGACCCCGGAATCGACGGAACGGGCGGCCAGTGCGACGCCGTCCTTCAGGTTTTTCGCCTTGCCGGCGACGATCAGCGCGGCGCCGGCGTTATAGAGCACGACGTCGCGCAGCGGCCCCTTCCGGCCGCCCAGCACGGCACGCAGCGCGGCGGCGTTGGTTTCGGCGTCGCCGCCTTTCAGGTCTTCCGGCCGCGCCCGCGGCAGGCCGGCCTCCTCGGGCGTCACCTCGAAGGTGCTGACGGCGCCGTCCTTCAGCGCGGCGACATGGGACGGGCCGGTGGTGGTCAGCTCGTCCAGGCCGTCGGCGCCGTTGACGATCCACGCCGCCTCGCTGCCGAGGTTGGCCAGCGTCTGGGCCATCGGCTCGATCCACTTGCGGTCGAAGGCGCCGGTGAACTGGCGCTTGACGCCGGCCGGGTTGGCCAGCGGCCCCAGGATGTTGAAGATGGTGCGCACGCCCAGTTCGCCGCGCGGCCCGGCGACGTGGCGCATGGCGCTGTGATGGCGGGGCGCCATCAGGAAGCCGATGCCGGCCTCGGCGATGGCCCGCTCGATCAGGCGCATGTCGGCGTCGAGGTTGACGCCCAGCGCGGCCAGCACGTCGGCGGCGCCCGATTTCGACGACACCGCGCGGTTGCCGTGCTTGGCGACCGGCACCCCGGCGCCGGCGACGACGAAGGCGGAGGTGGTCGAGATGTTGAAGGTGCCGGCCGAATCGCCGCCGGTGCCGACGATGTCGATGGCGCCGGGCGGGGCCTTGATGGTCACCGCCTTGGCGCGCATGGCGCGCACGGCGCCGGTGATCTCGTCGACCGTCTCGCCGCGCACCCGCAGCGCCATCAGGAAGCCGCCGATCTGGGCCGGGGTGGCGTCGCCCGACATGATGATGCCGAACGCGGCCTCGGCCTCGGCCCCGGTCAGCGAGGCGCCGCCCGCCACCGTGCCGAGCAGGGACTTCATGTCGGCCAGCGCGTTCATGCGGCGGCCCTCCCTTCATGGGTCAGGCGGATGAAATTCTCGAGGATGTGGTGGCCGTTTTCCGAGGCGATGCTTTCGGGATGGAACTGCACGCCGTAGATGGGCAGCGTCTTGTGGGCCAGGCCCTGGATGACGTCGTCCTCGCTCTCGGCGGTGATCTCCAGGCAGTCGGGCAGGTCGTCGCGCCTGACCATCAGCGAGTGGTAGCGGGTGGCCGGAAACGGGCTGGGGATGCCGGCGAAGATGCCCTTGGCGACGTGGCGGATCTGGCTGGTCTTGCCGTGCATGGGCTTGGGCGCGCGCACCACGGCACCGCCGAAGGCCTGGCCGATGGCCTGATGGCCGAGGCAGACCCCCAAAAGGGGCACGCGGCCGGCGGCGGCGCCGATCAGGTCGAGGCAGATGCCGGCCCGGTCGGGATCGCACGGTCCCGGCGAGAGGACGATGCCTTGCGGTTTCAGGGCCAGCGCCTCGGCGGCCGAAAGCGCATCGTTGCGCTTGACCACCACCTCGGCCCCGAGTTCTCCCAAGTAGTGCAGAAGGTTGTAGGTGAAGCTGTCGTAGTTATCGATAAGAAGATACATATCAATGCGTTACGGAGTTTTTCAAATGCGTAGCATTAGCAATCTGAAAGCTTCCGTCCCCCTGGGTCCGCACGCCCGGCGGTGCGGAGGCCAAGAATGCAGGGCGTCCCCGCCAGCGTCAAGCCCGCGACGGCGCCAATTAGTTTGTCTCTTTGGAGTTAAACATCCTTAGCCGTAGCAACAGGAGGCGATTGAGGGACGATGAAAAGTCCTGGGTGACTTTGGACCTGCCGCCTACACCGACTGCGGCCCTGCGCTAAGCAAACGAACTATCACAATAATTAGAAGTCGATTTCAAGAAATTGACGGCGAATAGGGTCGAGATTTTCAAATATCCCTGGGCCAAATATGCATTTCATTATGTGCCGCAAGGCGTTAGCACGCTTGTCTGAAACGCAATCTTTAAGTGATGAAAAATTTTTCCCGAAAAAATAATAGTTAACGAATCCATCCATTTTTTGATTTATTTCCAAAACTGTTTTAGAAAAACTCCTATACTTCAGAAACACGTGCTTGAAATCATAAAATTCATTTAGCTTTTTGTCTACTTCATCAAAGACGGATTTTGGAATTATGCATTCATACTCACCTGAGCATCCTTTCACAGCTATTTCCATGCCGAGAAATTCTACGGGTTCCTTTGGCGAGCATATAACGGTTTTCGGAGATTTGCCTGGACTTGGTATGCTGTGACCTAGAGAGGTCAGCGTTTCTTCTGCAAGATCAAATGCGCGAAAGCATTCATCTTTGCTATTGCAAAATACAATAAAATCGTCAGCATAACGTAATAATTTTAATCTTCTTTTTTCGAATTCCTGATCGAATTTGCGAAGGACAAAATTGGATAACAAAGGAGATAGAGGCATTCCCTGCCGAAGCCCCAATCCTTCTTTAATTCCAGCATTTGCGATAGTTTTTCTTATATCTTTTTCTGATGTTGAAATCTCACATCTAATAGCCTTTGAAAGAATTGGTATGACGCTTGATTTCCCAAGTTTGCGAGAAAGATCCGATATCAATTTGTCTCTGTCAATTTTGTCGAAAAATGACGAGATGTCCGATTTAAAAGCCCACTGATTTTCATGCCTTAACTTTACGGCATTTTTTATAGCTTTTTTAACTCCTCGGTTTTTAATAAAGCCATAACTAACATTATTTTTAACAGATAACTTATCGTCTTCGACGAGATAATTTAAAATATGACGTTGTATCAGCCGGTCCGATACCGTTGGGACGCAAATGATGCGGGGAATTGGCGAGTTGACTTTGGGTATGGAAATGGGTCGTAAGGGACGAAACTCAAATGTCCCTGAGAGCAACTTGTCCCTAATTACTTCAAGATTCCGGGTTAAATCTCTCGCAAAATTACTTCCAGATTGACCATCAATCCCAACGGCCTTCGTCTTTTCCGCGTCAGGCGAGTCATTCCATGTGCTTCGCAATTTTGCTAAGGATGCGATTTTTGTCGGTTTTGGATAGTCTAACAAGCCTACCCCCAGTGTCGTCGATTAAACGGGTTCCACACTGAGTTCGGGCGGCTGATTGCAGGGCGGCAACGTCGGAAAAGTCTTCCGCGCGCCATCCCTCCGCTCCCGTGGAGCCGACCCCCTGGTCGACATTGGGGCGCCCATTTTGGACGAAACCCCGCTTGCTGCTCCACAGTAACCTTCGGAATTCAACACCACCGCAAATTTAAATTTTGCGGAAAGCTGCCAAAATTCCGAAGGATCACTCGGCCCTGTAGAACAATACATGAACAAAGCCGCCAGTGCAACTAGAAAGTTGCATCGGACACGCCACCTTGGCGCTCCCCCGCGTCCGATGCCAACCGATCCGCCGACGTGTAGATGCATAGTAGCCTCCTCAACGATTTTGGAACCCTGGGGCCACCCGACAAACGTCAACCGCACTCCAACAGGACCGAGATTGCAGGGCGGCAACGTCGGAAAAGTCTTCCGCGCGCCATCCCTCCGCTCCCGTGGAGCCGACCCCCTGGTCGACATTGGGGCGCCCATTTCGGACGAAACCCAGTTTCGATCAGGTTCGGACGTCTTCGACGCATCTCCCGCCAGCATCCGTGGCAAGCCTCGGATACGAAGGCGTGACTCTACCACGCTAACATGCATTTGCGCTTCGCGCTACCATATTTCGTACCTTGGCAGATAAATGTGCTCAAATGTGGTGTCCGCTTGTTTGAGGCTGCCGCAAAATTGGCATGCAGGTACTCGCCGTCGACGGCCGGGTTTTTGATCGAAAGGGGTGGTTCGCGGCAACCCGGCCCGGACTGGCGGCGCTACCGCTCGCCGGTCGCGGCCGGCACCCATAACTCGCTACCGGCTTCGACGCCGGGGATGCGGACGGTCGGGGCATAGCCCTCGGGCTTGCCGGCGACCGTCACGCCGCCATGAATCCTCTGCTGCTGCCCGTCCTCGAAGAAGGTGTAGGGGAAGAGGGCCTCCGGGGCGCTGGCGGCGTCGAGGCGGGCGGCCAATTCGGGCGGGATCGCGAAGGAGAGCGCGGCGAGGTTGTCCTCAAGCTGGGAGAGCTTGGTGGCGCCGAGGATGACGGACGCCACGCCAGGGCGGTTGGCGATCCAGTTGAGCGCGACCTGGGCCATGCCGCGGTTCATCTGCTTGGCCACGGCTTCCAGCTCGGCGACGATCCGCCAGTTGCGCGGCGTGAACTTCTGGAAGGCCGGGATCGTCGATCCCTTCATCGTCTCGAGGCGCCCGGCGCCGCTGCCGCCGTCCTCGCTTGGCCGGTACTTGCCCGACAGCAGGCCGCTTCCCAAGGGGCTCCACACCGTGATGCCCATGCCGTGCCCGGTGGCCAACGCCACGTGTTCGCGCTCGATGTTGCGCTCGACCAGGGAGTATTCGAGCTGCAGGGTGGAAACGGGCTCGTAGCCGCGGAATTCGGCGATGGCCTGGGCGCGCGAGGCATACCAGGCGGGAACGTCCGACAGGCCGACATGGCGGACCTTGCCCGAGCGCACCAGGTCGTCGAGCGTGCGCATGACCTCCTCGGCCGGCGTCAGCCGGTCCCAGGTGTGCAGGTAGTAAAGATCGATGTAGTCGGTGCCGAGGCGCTTCAGCGACCCTTCGACGGCGCGCAGCATGTTCTTGCGGCCGTTGCCGCCGGCGTTGGGGTTGCCGGGCTCGGCGTTGTAGGTGAACTTGGTGGCGATCACCGCCTTGTCGCGCAGGTTCCTCTCGGCGATGAATTCGCCGAGCCAGGTTTCGCTGGTGCCGTTGGTGTAGAGATCGGCGGTATCGAAGAAGTTGCCGCCGGCCTCGACGTAGGTGTCGACCATCCGGCGGGCGGTTTCCTTGTCCGATCCCCAGCCCCATTCGGTGCCGAAGGTCATGGTGCCGAGGGCCAGGGGGCTGACGCGCAGGCCGGTGCGGCCGAGGGTGTAGTAGCTGTCCAGTTTGGGCGTTGCGGGCATGGGGGCTTCCTTTGCGGTTGTCGCGCGGATCGCCGCGCCGTCGGAACCGACCATGCCGGAAAACCGTCAATGCGATAATATGGTTCAATTCGCATGAACCATGTGAAATCATGCATGAATGGACCGCGATCTTCTGATTCACCTGCCGGTCATCCTGACGGTCGCCCGGCGGGCCGGCTTCGCCGCCGCCGCGTCCGAACTGGGCATGAGCCCGTCGGCGGTCAGCCACGCCGTCCGCCTGGTCGAGGAGCGGCTGGGCGTGCCGCTGTTCGCCCGCACCACGCGCAGCGTCGCCCTGACCGAGGCGGGACGGGCGCTGGTCGAGGCGGCGGCGCCGGCCTTGCGCGACATCGGCGAGCGGGTGGAGCGCATCCGCGCCGCCAAGGGCCGGGTCGGCGGGCTGCTGCGGCTGAACGTGCCGAACGCGGCCCTTCCCATCCTGACGCCGGTGGTGGGCGCCATGGCCAAGCGCTTTCCCGGCGTCACCGTCGAGATCTATGCCGACGACGCCATCGTCGACATTGTGGCGGCCGGCTTCGATGCCGGCGCCCGCCTGGGCGAGATGATCGCCGAGGACATGGTCGCCACCCGTCTGACGCCGCCGTTCGCCGCCATCATCGTGGCGTCGCCCGCCTATCTGGCGGCGCGCGGACGCCCCAAAGGCATCGCCGACCTCAAGGACCACAACTGCATCGCCTACCGGATGATCACCGGCGGCGGCCTTTATCGCTGGGAGCTTGTCGACGGAGAACGGGAGGTCACCGTCGAGGGGGCCGGCAGCACCATCGTCAACCATACCCTTTATGCCCGCGACCTCGCCCTGGCCGGGGTCGGGCTTGCCTATCTGTTCGAGCCGCTGGTCAGGGCCGACATCGCCGCCGGCCGCCTGACGCAGGTGTTGCCGGAAACGGCCCAGGAGGAGCCCGGGCTGTTCCTCTACTACCCGAAGCGGGCGGCCCTGGCTCCGAAGCTCCGGGCCTTCATCGACACCGCCCGCGAGATTCTGCGCGAACGGGAATAGGCCCGGCCGGCGGGGTGCCGAAGCCGGTTCAGTTTGACAACAAGAGCCGGAGTGCGAGGAGCGGTGACGGACGGTACCCTGGGTCATCATTCACCATATAAAACCCAGGAGGTCGAAGATGACCCTCATGACCGATATGTCGACTCCGACGACCGCCCTTCGCTTTGCCACCGGCGACACTTCGCTCGGCCCCGTGCTGGTGGCGACGAGCGGGCGAGGGGTTTGCGCCATCCTGATGGGCGACGATGCCGACGCCCTCGCCCACGATCTGCGGCGCCGCTTCCCCAAGGCCCGGCTGATCGAAGGCGACGCGCAGGCCGAAGCCCTGGCCGCCCGGGTTGCCGGCGCCATCGAAGCGCCTTCGCGCGGCCTCGATCTGCCGCTCGACATCGGTGGAACCGCGTTCCAGCGGCGTGTGTGGGAGGCCCTTCGCGAAATCCCCGCCGGCACGACCGCGAGCTATGCCGAGGTCGCCCGGTGGATCGGCGCACCCGGGGCGGCGCGCGCCGTGGCCCGGGCCTGCGCCGCCAACCCGGTCGCGGTGGCCGTTCCCTGCCATCGGGTCGTCGGAAGCGACGGCGCGCTCTCCGGCTATCGCTGGGGTGCCGGGCGCAAGCGGGCCCTGCTGGCGCGGGAGGGCGCGGCGTGAGGGGCGAGACGCGCTTCGCGACGGCGGCGGCGCCGATGGGGCCGCCGGCCGAGCGGGTCTCCCGGGTCGACTGGCCCGCCGTCGCCGCCGAGTTGGCGGGGCAGGGAGCGGCGATGCTGGGGACCCTGCTGGCGCCCGATGAATGCCGGGAAATCGCCGCCCTCTACGCCGACGACGGCCGGTTCCGCAACCGCATCGTCATGGCGCGCCACGGCTTCGGACAGGGCGAATACAAGTACTTCGCCTATCCGCTGCCGGGGCCGATCGGCGACCTCAGGACGGCGCTCTACGCGCGCCTGGCGCCGGTCGCCAACCAATGGAACGAGCGGATGGGGCTGGGCGAGCGCTATCCGGCCGACCACGAGGAATTCCTCGCCCGCTGCCATGAAGCCGGACAGATCCGCCCGACGCCGCTGCTCCTTCGCTACGAGACGGGCGACTACAACTGCCTGCACCAGGATCTCTATGGCGAGTTGGCCTTTCCGTTGCAGGTCGTCATCCTGCTGTCGGAGCCGGGAAAGGACTTCACCGGCGGCGAATTCGTGCTGACCGAGCAGCGGCCGCGCATGCAGTCGCGCCCCGAAGTGGTCGCCCTCGGGCAGGGCGAGGCGGCGGTCTTCGCGGTCCACCACCGTCCGGTGGCGGGCACCCGAGGGGTCTACCGGGTCAACATGCGCCACGGGGTGAGCCGCGTCCGCTCGGGGCGGCGCCATACCCTCGGCGTGATCTTCCACGACGCCAAATGACGGCCGGCGGCGTCGTCCTGCGGCTGTCCTATGAGCCCCCTTACGACTGGCCGGCCATGCTGGCGTTTTTCCGCCAGCGCGCCGTCGAGGGGGTCGAGGCGGTGGAGGGGGCGGTCTATCGTCGCGCCGTCCGCCTGGGCGACGGGGAGGGGACCATCGAGGTGACGGACGATCCGGGGCGGGACGGCCTCGTCGCGACCGTGCGCCTTTCCGGAGGCGTCGCCGTGGACGCCGCCGTCTTCCGGTTGCGCCGGATGTTCGACCTCGATGCCGACCTCGCGGCGATCAACGCCCATCTGGCGGACGATCCCATGCTGGCGCCGCTGGTGGCGGCGCGGCCGGCGGTTCGGGTGCCGGGTGGCTGGGACGGCTTCGAGATCGCGATGCGCACCGTCATCGGCCAACAGGTCAGCATCGCGGCGGCGCGTCGCCTGAACGGCCGGCTGGTCGAGCGGTGCGGCGGCGACCTGCCGCACGCCGCCGGCGGCGGGCCCAGCCGCCTGTTTCCGACGCCGCGCCAGGTGATGGCAGCGGATCTGGCGGCCATGGGCATGCCGGGCGCGCGGGTCGCCGCCCTCAAGGCGGTGGCCGAGGCGGCCTTGAACGATCCGCACCTGTTTTCGCGGGCCGCCACGGTCGAGGAGACGGTGGCCCGGCTTCGCGCCGTCAAGGGGATCGGCGAATGGACGGCGCACTACATCGCGATGCGGGCCTGCCGCGAGATGGATGCCTTTCCGGCCAGCGACGTCGGCCTGTTGCGGGGGGCCGCCGACGCCGCGGGGCTGCGGCCGCGCCCGGCCGATCTGCTGGCCCGGGCCGAGGCGTGGCGGCCCTGGCGGGCCTACGCCGCGCAGCAGATCTGGGCGGCGGATGCCGCGAGGGCTGTCACCCCCATTGGATGATGGCTCAACGTCCGGCGCGCCTCCAACCCCACCCCACCCGGGGAGGGGTTGACTGCGTGGTGGGGTGAGGGTATAAGGAAGCCATACCCCACCCCAGGGGGGGTGGGTAGACCCAGGAGAAGACGATGCTGAAACTGAAGGTCGAGGGCATGAACTGCGGCCATTGCGTGAAGTCGGTGACCGAGGCGCTGTCCGGCGTCACCGGGGTCAAGAAGGTGATCGAGGTCAGCCTGGAGCGGGGCGAGGCCGTGATCGAGGGCACGGCCGATGCCGCGGCCCTGATCGCCGCCGTCGAGGAAAGCGGCTTCGAGGCGAAGGTGGCCTGATGGACCATGCGACCCACCACTGCCTGCATCTCGACCCCGAGGTGCGCGAGGACGCGCGCCGCCGGCTGCTGTCGGTGCGCGGCCACGTCGAGGGCGTGCTGCGCATGCTGGAGGACGAGTCCGTCTATTGCGTCGATGTCCTGAAACAGATCAAGGCGATCGACGGCGCGCTCGACAAGATCGGCGACGTGGTCCTGCGCAGCCATCTGCGCAGCCACGTGGTCACCGCCCAGCAGCGCGGCGACGTGCCCGAGATCGTCGAGGAACTGATGGAAGTCCTCAAGTACCGCTGAACGGGAATCGGGGCGGGGACACCCCCTCCCCAACCCTCCCCCGCAAAGGGGGGAGGGAGTCGTCGTGCCGCGCGCCCCGGCGTTCCCTCCCCCCCTTGCGGGGGAGGGACAGGGTGGGGGCGCCAAGGAGTTGCCATGAATCACGTGACTTTCCGCGTCGAGGGCATGACCTGCGCGTCCTGCGTGGCGCGGGTGGAGAAGGCCCTGGCCCGGGTGCCCGGTGCCGCCGGCGCCGCCGTCAACCTGAGCACCGAGAAGGCCGGGGTCGACCTCGACCCGGCCAAGGCCGGCGCCGCCGAGGCGGTGGCCGCGGTGCGCAAGATGGGCTACACGCCCGTCGTCGAGACGCTGGAGATGGGTATCGGCGGCATGACCTGCGCGTCGTGCGTGGCCCGCGTCGAGAAGGCCCTGGCCAAGGTGCCCGGCGTCATCGCGGCCGGGGTCAATCTGGCGACCGAGAAGGCGACGGTTTCCTTCCTCCCCGACATGACCGGCCCCGAGCGCCTGGACGAGGCCGTGCGCAAGGCCGGCTACGAGCCCCAGCGGGCGGCCGCCGGCGGCCCCGCCGGCGAGGACCGCGAGCAGGCGGCGCGCAACGCCGAAATCGCGGAACTGCGACGGTCCGTTTTCTTCGCCGCGGCCTTCACGGTGCCGCTGGTGGCGATCGCCATGGCCCGCCACCTGCCGGCGTTGCACATGGTCTTCATGGAGGTGTTGCCGGAAACCGCCTGGGGGTGGATCGAACTGGCCCTGACGATGCCGGTGATGCTCTACGCCGGCCGGCGCTTCTATCGCAGCGGCTGGGCCGAACTGCGCCACCTCAGCCCGGGCATGAACAGCCTGGTGATGATCGGCAGCAACGCGGCGCTTCTGTATTCGCTGCTGGCCCTGCTGGCGCCCGGCCTCTTTCCCGCCGGCACGGCGACCTATTACTTCGAGGCGGCGGCGGTGATCGTGACGCTGATCCTGGTCGGCCGCTACCTGGAGGCGGTGGCCAAGGGCCGCACCTCGGCGGCCATCAAGAAGCTGATGCAGTTGCAGGCCAAGACCGCCCGCGTGCGCCGCGACGGCGGGGAGATCGAGATCGCCATCGACGCCGTGGTGCCGGGCGACGTCGTGCTGGTGCGCCCCGGCGAGCGCATCCCGGTCGACGGCCGGGTCATCGAAGGGGCGAGCTTCGTCGACGAGTCGATGATCACCGGCGAGCCGGTGCCGGCCGACAAGCGGGCCGGCGACGAGGTGGTGGGCGGCACCGTCAACGGCAACGGCGCCTTCGCCTTCGCCGCCACGCGGGTGGGGGCGGACACCGTGCTCGCCCGCATCATCAAGCTGGTCGAGGACGCGCAAAGCGGCAAGCCGCCGATCCAGCGCGTCGCCGACCGGATCGCCGCCGTCTTCGTGCCGGTGGTGATGGTCATCGCCGCCGTCACCTTCGGTATCTGGATGGCCTTCGGACCGGAGCCCACCTTGAGCTTCGCCTTCGTCGCCACGGTGTCGGTGCTGCTCATCGCCTGCCCGTGCGCCATGGGCCTGGCGACGCCGACCGCCATCATGGTGGGCACCGGCAAGGGGGCCGAGATGGGCGTGCTGATCCGCCAGGGGGCGGCGCTGGAAAGCCTGGCCGGCATCGATACCGTGATCCTCGACAAGACCGGCACGCTGACCCTCGGCCGGCCGACCCTGACCGATTTCCGGCTGATCGGCGACGACGACGAGGCCACCGTGCTGGCCCTGATCGCGGCGGCCGAAGCCGGCAGCGAGCACCCCATCGCCCAGGCCATCGTCAAGGCCGCCAAGGCGCGCGGACTGGTGCCGCCGGCGGTCGAGACCTTCGTCGCCGAACCCGGTTACGGCATCGAGGCGACGGTGGCGGGCCGGCGCGTGCAGGTCGGCGCCGACCGCTACATGACGAAGCTCGGCCTGGATCTGGGCCAAGCGGGGGAAACGGCGGCCCGGCTGGCCGCCGAGGCCAAGACGCCGCTTTATGCTGCCATCGACGGCCGCCTGGCCGCGGTGGTGGCGGTGGCCGACCCCGTGAAGCCGGGCGGCGCCGAGGCCATCGCCGCCCTGCACGGCCTCGGCCTCACGGTCGCCATGCTGACCGGCGACAACCGGCGGACCGCCGAGGCGGTGGCCACCGCCGTCGGCATCGACCGCGTCCTCGCCGAGGTCCTGCCCGACCAGAAGGCGGCCGAGGTCAAGCGCCTGCAGGGCGAAGGGCGCAAGGTGGCCTTCGTCGGCGACGGCATCAACGACGCCCCGGCCCTGGCCCAGGCCGACGCCGGCATCGCCATCGGCACCGGCACCGACATCGCCATCGAGGCCGGCGACGTGATCCTGATGGCGGGCGATCTCGGCGGCATCGTCAACGCCGTCATGCTGGCCCGCCGCACGCTCTCGACCATCCGCGGCAACTTCGTGTGGGCCTACGCCTATAACGTCGCGCTCATCCCGCTGGCGGCGGGGGCCTTCTACCCGGTCTTCGGCCTGCTGCTCAACCCCATGCTGGCGGCCGGCGCCATGAGTCTTTCCAGCCTGTTCGTGCTCGGCAACTCGCTGCGCCTGCGCCGGGTGCGCCCGATGTTGGCGCCCACGGGGGCGGCGACGGTAAGCCGCCATTGACGCCTCCGGCCGCCTGGGTTACGGGGTAGCGGGCGAGCAGGGGAAGGAACCTTAAGGCGGTGAAGCAGCGAGGCGACCATAGAGGCGCCGCCAAGCGACCGGGCAAGCCCCGGCCGGGAAGCGGTCCCAACCTCCGCCGCCAGGCCATCCTGGTGGCGCTGGCCGTCATCGGCATCGGTGCCGGCTATCTGGCGGCGCGGCTGGTCGGCGAGCGGGAAGAACCCGCCGTGCCGGCGGCCAGTGTCGAGATCGCCCGCCCGGCCGCGCCGCCGGGGTCCACGCCCTGGTACAAGACGCAGGCGCCGCCGCCGGCCCTGGTCACCGGGCCGGACCTGCCGATCTATCCCGAACCCAACGGCAGGCTGCAGGCCTCGCCGCGCGCCTACGAGGAGGCGCTGCCGGCCGACATCTACGTGGCGCCGTCCCCCCCGCCGCCGCTTCCCGCGCCGCCGGCTCCGGCGCAGGCGACACCATCCCCAAGCGAGCCGCCGCCGGCCTCGGCCGGGGCGCCGGCCTGGCAACGGTTCGCCCTGGCGGCGCCCGACATCGGCGGCCGGCCGATGATCGCCATCGTCATCGACGACATGGGCCTCGATCGCAAACGGTCGGCCCGCGCCGTGGGGCTCGGCGGGCCGCTGACCCTTTCCTACCTTACCTACGCCGACGACCTTGGCGAGCAGATGGCGGCGGCCCGCAGCCACGGCCACGAGCTTTTGCTGCACGTCAGCATGGAGCCGACCAGCCGCACCGTCGATCCCGGCCCCAATGCGCTCCTGACCGACCTGCCGCCGGACGAGATCCGCCGCCGGCTGGCTTGGGGGCTGGAACGGGCCTCGGGCTATGTCGGCATCAACAACCACATGGGCAGCAAGTTCACCGGCGACGCCGCCGCCATGGCGGTGGTCATGGCCGAGTTGCGGTCCCGCGGCCTGCTGTTCCTCGACTCGCGCACCACCCCGGATTCGGCGGGCGGGCGGGAGGCCCACCGGGCCGGCGTGCCGCTGCTGGAGCGCAACGTCTTTCTGGACAACGACAACGAGGTGGCGGCGGTCAACGCGCGCCTGGCCGAGGCCGAGCGCATCGCCCGCCACCACGGCGCCGCCATCGCCATCGGCCATCCCCGCGACGCCACCCTGCAGGCGCTGGCGGCATGGGTGCCCGGCTTGATGCAGCGCGGCTTCGTCCTGGTGCCGCTGACCGCCATCCTGCGCGCCAGGCCCCCGCAGGCGAGCGCCGGTTGACCGGCGCTCGTATGGAGCATTGTTTACCCTCTCCGCCGGTGGGGCGGAGAGGGTGCACGCGAAGCGTGCGGGTGAGGTGGGGAGCCGCTGTCGCCCTGGAGATCCCCCACCTGACCTTGATCCTCTCCGCCCCCGGGGGCGGAGAGGAGACGCGAATACGATCTGCCAATGCGAGCGGCCGACCGTGACGGTAACGCCGGTTGACCGGCCGGCGGAAAAGGCTAGTCTCTGCATCGAAATGCCCGGAAGGGAGGAGAGGATGGGCCGCATCACGCGAGAGGATTTCGGCGAGCACCAGGGACGCGCCGTGTCCCGCTTCACCCTGCGAGGCGACGGCGGCCTGATGGCCCGGATCACCGATTACGGCGGCATCCTGACCGAGATGCACGTGCCGGACCGCCGGGGCGAGACAGGCGACGTCGTGCTCGGCTTCGATACCCTGGCCCCCTATCTCGGCCGCCATCCCTTTTTCGGCGCCCTGGTCGGCCGTTACGCCAACCGCATCGCCCACGCGCGCTTCACGCTGGACGGACGAGCCTACGAGCTGGCCGCCAACCAGGGGCCGGCCTTCGTCCATCATCTGCACGGCGGCACGGCGGGCTTCGACAAGCGGGTGTGGGACGCCGAGGCGGCCGAGACGGCGGACGGTCCGGCGCTCAGGCTTCGCTACGTCTCGCCCGACGGCGAGGAGGGCTATCCCGGAACGCTGACGGCCGAGGCCGTCTACACCCTGGGGGCCGATTTCCTCGACCTCGCCTTCACCGCCACCACCGACCAGCCCACCGTCGTCAACCTGGTCAACCACACCTACTGGAATCTCGCCGGCCACGGGTCCGGCAGCGTCCTTGGCCACCGGCTGCGTCTGAACGCCGACGCCTACACGCCGGCCGACGCCGCCGACATTCCGACCGGCGAGATCGCCCCGGTCGCCGGCACGCCCTACGACTTCCGCCAGGAAAAGACGATCGGTCGCGACGCCGCCAAGACCGCGAAGCAGGGCGGCTACGACAACAATTTCGTGCTCAACGGCAAGGCGGGGGAACTGCGCGAGGCGGCGGTGCTGACCGATCCCGGTTCGGGGCGGACGATGGAGGTCCTGACCACCGCCCCCGGCGTGCAGGTATACAGCGCGTTCAAGCTGGGCGACCTCGCCGGCAAGGGCGGCGCCCATTACGGTCCGTCCGCCGGCCTGTGCCTGGAAACCCAGCATTTCCCGGATTCGCCCAACAGGCCGCAGTTCCCGTCGACCGTCCTGCGCCCCGGCGAAACCTATTCGCACCGCCTGCTGTGGAGGTTTTCCCACCGTGACTGACTTCGCCGAAATCGATGCCGCCGTCCGCCGCTGCGGCGAGGCCGACGTTCCCGCCATCGTCGAGATCATCAACGACGCGGCGGAGGCCTATCGCGGCGTCATTCCCGCCGACCGCTGGCACGATCCCTACATGCCGGAGGCCGAACTGCGCCACGAGATCGAAGACGGCGTCGTCTTCTGGGGCTGCGAGGCCGAGGGAAGGCTGCTTGGCGTCATGGGATTGCAGAACGTCAAGGACGTCACCCTGGTGCGCCACGCCTATGTGCGCACCCGCGCCCGGCGGCAAGGCATCGGCGGCCGCCTGATGAAGGCCCTCTATGCGACGACCGAGCGGCCGACCCTGATCGGCACCTGGGCGGCCGCCACGTGGGCCATCGATTTCTACAGGCGGCACGGATTTAAGCCGGTGGACCGCGAAACCAAGGACCGCCTGCTCAAGACCTATTGGTCGATCCCCGCCCGCCAGGTCGATACCTCGGTGGTCCTGGCCGACGAGCGGTGGTGGCGGAAGGCCGGGCGAAGCAACGGCTGAGCTACTGCTTGTCGACGGGGATTTCCAGCGCGATCTCGACGCGGCGGTTGCGCGCCCGGTTCTCCGGCGAATCGTTGGGAAGCAGCGGCTGGCTGTCGGCGGCACCCTGGACGATGACGCGTTTTGCATCGATCTGGTCGGCCAGCAGGTAGTGGGCGACCGATACCGCGCGCGCCGCCGAAAGATCCCAGTTGGAGCGGAACCGCTCGGTCGAAATCGGCACGTCGTCGGTGTGCCCGGAGATGAAGATGCGGCCGTTGGCGCTCTTCAGGACCTCGCCGATGCGGCCCAGCGACGGCATGAATTCCGGCGCCAGATCGGCGGTGCCCGACGCGAAGGCGGCGCTGCCGGGGAAGCGGATGATGACCAGGTTGTCCTTCACCTCGAGATCGATGATGGACAGCAGGATTTCCTTGGCCATCACCTTCTTGATCTGCACCAGGACGCGGTTTTCCTCGGCCCGGCGCGGGTCGGTCTTGAAGGGGTTCAACGTGATGATGTTGGGCGTCGGCGGCGCCGTGAAGTCGGTCGGCGTCTTGGAGACGCCGAAGGCCTGGTTGATGGGGCCGGCGTTCTTGCGGAACTGGTTGCTGTCGACCTTGGCGAACGACAGGATGAGGATGAACAGGCACAGCAGCAGCGACATCATGTCGGCGAAGGTGACCATCCAGCCCGGAGAGCCCTTTGTGATGCGCTGCCGGGGCTTGGGGTCGCTCATTTGCTGAGGTCCGTCGCCCGCCGGCTGGGAGCGCCGGAACGGGCTTCCTGTTCCTGCTGGCGGTGCCGCTGCTTCTCGGGCAGGTAGGCCTCGAGAATTTCGACCAGGATTGTCGGGTTCTGCTTCTCATGGATCTGGGCGACGCTTTCCATGATCAGCAGGCGGTTGTCGCGCTCCTGCTCGATCTTGGCCATCAGCTTCTCGGCGATGGGCAGGGCCACCAGATGGGCGATCAGCACGCCGTAGAGGGTGGTCAAAAGGGCCACCGCCATCGCGGCGCCGATGGAGGAGGGATCGGACATCTGGCTCAGCATCTGGATCAGGCCGACCAGGGTCCCGAACATGCCGAAGGCGGGTGCCGAATCGCCGATCGCCATGAACACCTTGGCGCCCACCTCCTGGCGCTGGATGGCCAGGTCCATTTCCTTGGTCAGCATCTTGCGGATGAAGTCGATATCGCGGCCGTCGGCGCACAGCTGGATGCCCTTCTTGAAGAAGGAGTTGGCGATGCGCAGTTTCTCCAGCTTGGCCAGGCCGGATTTACGGGCCTGCTTGGTGAGCTTGATGGCGAGGTCGATCAGTTCGCGCGGATTGTCGGCTTCGTTGATGAAGGCGGCGCGAATGCCGACCGTGAAGGCGATCAGCACGCTGACCATCGGAAACTTGATGAGGGTCGCCGCCATGGTTCCGCCGATGACGATGAGGATACTGGGCAGATTGACGAAGATATGCAGATCCGAACCGGTCATGATCGCCAGCGTCACGACGGTGATGCCGATGATGAGGCCGAGGATGGTGGTGAAATCCACGTCTGTCCTTCCGATCAGCCGCCAAGGGCCGCGGCGGCAAACCCCTTCATGACTGCCTGGGCGGCGTCCAGCAACTGGTTGAGTTCCTTCGTCGAGGGAACGCCGGTCCGCTTATGGACGATCTTGGCGACCGAAACCAGCCGGCCGCAGGACGCCACGATGGCATCGAAGTGGGTACCTTTCACCCGGCGGGCGATGTCGTCGGCGACGAACATCAGTTCTTCGAGGAAGGTGCGCACCTTCTCGTCGACGCCGTCGACCATCATGTCCGGGCCGACGCGGTTGATCAGGATGCCCACCTTTTCGACATGCCGCTGCAGTTTCTCGATGTTGATCTCGTTCATCGTCTTGGCAACGGCCCGCGCCATGGCGTTGGCCTCGTAGGTTCCGGCTGCCTTGTCGCGCAGGGAATTGGGGACCTCGATCAGCGGGATCAACGACTTGCGGCCCTCGCCAGCCCGCCGGTCGGGACCGACGTAGTCGCTGGTGACGACGAAGGGCAGCCGCGCCTTGGTCAACTGTTCCAGGCTTTTCAGCAGGTTGACGGCGGCGAGCGGCAACGTCACGAAGTCGTCGGCGCCGTGGCGCATGATGAAGCCGACGTCGGACCCGTTCCGGTCGGCGCCGAAGATGACGATGCCAAGGAACGGATTGCCGCCGGCCTCGCCGTGGCGGATGGCGGTCAACAGATCGTTCACATTGCCGTCGGGCCAAACGCTGTCGAGGACCAGGAGATCGAACGCCGTCTCGCGGAGAAGCTTATGGCCCTGGGCCAGCGACCCGGCTTGCCAGACGTGGGCGAAGCCCAATTCCTTGAGGGCGGTTTCGGCTTCAACCGTGACGGCACGCGACGGAGCGACGACGAGCGCTGTCGCACTCTCGAAATTGGGGGTCGTCATCAGGATCCGGCCATTCTTTGTTTCAGGGGTCGAATTCTAACGGAACCCGCGTTCCGTATTGTGCCGCAGCCAACGCGACGTTATGGCCATCGCGAATCTAACACCACTTGGACGCCAATTGGAATCCCAAATTACAATCGTCGGGCGGTGAACGGCCGGAAAAGCCCCCCACCTCCCCCGAAACCGGGGTCAGCCGGTTTTGGCGGCGAAACGCACCGCCTCCTCGGCGGCCCGCACCAGGGCGCGGGCCTTGTTGCAGCTCTCCTGGAATTCCGCCTCGGGGTCGCTGTCGGCCACGATGCCGCCGCCGGCCTGGACATACATGCGGCCATCCTTGACCACGGCGGTGCGGAGCGCGATGCAGGTGTCCATCTCGCCGGTGGCGCCGAAATAGCCGATGCAGCCGGCGTAGACGCCACGGCGGTCGGGCTCCAGCTCGTCGATGATCTCCATGGCCCGCACCTTCGGCGCGCCGGAAACGGTGCCGGCCGGGAAGCCGGCGAACAGGGCGTCCATGGCGTCGAAGCGGGGATCGAGCCGCCCCTCGACGTTGGACACGATGTGCATGACGTGCGAGTAGCGCTCGATCATCATCTTCTCGGTGACCCGCACCGTGCCCACCTTGGCGACCCGCCCGACGTCGTTGCGCCCGAGGTCGAGCAGCATCAGGTGCTCGGCCAGTTCCTTGGGATCGGCCAGGAGATCCTCGGCCAGCGCCTTGTCCTCCTCGCGGTCCTTGCCGCGCCGGCGGGTGCCGGCGATGGGGCGGATGGTGACGGTGCCGTCGCGCATCCTGACCAGGATCTCGGGGCTCGATCCGACCACCGAGAAGCCGCCGAAATCGAGGAAGTAAAGGAACGGCGAGGGGTTGAGGCGACGTAGCGCCCGGTAGAGGGAGAACGGCGGCAGCTTGAACGGCACCTCGAAGCGCTGCGAGAGCACCACCTGGAAGATGTCGCCGGCCAGGATGTATTCCTTGCCCTTGCGCACCATGGCGTGGAACTGCTCGCGCGGCATGTTCGACGTCGGGGCGGGGGTTTCGGCGACGTCGCCGCCGGCCTCGCGCCGGTAGGGCAGTCCGCGCCCGAAGTCGGCCACCACGTCGCCCAGCCGCTCGCGCGCCTGGTCGTAGGCGGCCTCGGCGCCGACGCCGGGGGCCGGCCGGACCGGCGTGACCACGGTGACCACGTCCTCGATGCTGTCGAAGACAGCGATCACCGTCGGGCGCAGGAACACGCCGTCGGGAACCTTCAGCACGTCGGGATTGGCTTCCGGCAGCCGCTCCACCAGCCGCACCATGTCATAGGACATATAGCCGACCAGGCCGGCCGCCATCGGCGGCAGCCCGGGCGGCAGATCGATGCGCGATTCCTCGACGACGGCGCGCAACGAGGCGATGGCGCCATCCGGACAGGGCGAGAAGGCGTCGGCGTCGAAACGGGCCCGGCAGTTGATTTCGGCGCGGTTGCCGAAGCAGCGCCAGATGAGATCGGGCTTCAGCCCGATGAAGGAGTAGCGGCCGCGAATGGCGCCGCCCTCGACCGATTCCAGCAGGAAGCTGTTCGCCCGGCCCTCCGCCAGCTTGAGGAAGGCCGATACCGGGGTCTCCAGGTCGGCGACCAGCGTCGTCCACACCACCTGGGGCCGCCCCTCGGCGTAGGCTTGCGCGAAACCATCGAAATCAGGACGAGGAATCATGACCGACACGGGAGGCTGGGGGTTACAGGGACTCTTCAAGAGCCTGACGATTGATCTTGACCGAGAACTCCTGGCGCAAGGTCGAGGCGAAAGCGTTCTGGACGTCGCCGCGCAGGGCGCCGGCCAGGGCGCGTTCCACCGCCTGGACGCCGTTGCCGTCGGTGGCCGGATCGGCCGGCAGGATTTCCTGGAGGCGGGCGACGACATAGCCGTCGTCGCCGCGGCCGGCGGCGGCGCCGCCCACCTTGGCCTTGAACAGCTCGGTCACCACCGGGCGGGGCAGGGCCGTCGCGGCGTTCCCCGGCTGGCGGGTGAACGGCTCGGTGGTCCTGGCCTCGACCTTGAGTTCGCCGGCGATCTTGCCGATGTCCTCGCCGCCCGTCAGCCGGGCAACCAGCGCGTCGGCGGTCGCCTTGGCCTTGGCTTCCCGTTGGCTGGCCTTCCAGGCGGCGGCCACCTGGTCGCGGACCTCGTCCAGCGGCCGCAGCGCGCTCGGCGTCACCTTGTCGACATGGACGACGAAATAGGCGTCCGACCCCGCCTCGGTCACCAGGCTGTCCTGGTTTTCCGGGGTTT
Source organism: Shumkonia mesophila (assembly GCF_026163695.1). NCBI lineage: Bacteria > Pseudomonadati > Pseudomonadota > Alphaproteobacteria > Rhodospirillales > Shumkoniaceae > Shumkonia > Shumkonia mesophila. The sequence continues at coordinate 184,360 of NZ_JAOTID010000002.1, forward strand.
CGAAGGCGGTCTCCAGGAACCGGCCGCCGGCCGGCAGGTCGCCGACGGGCTGTCCCGCGGGGTCCTTGCCGGTGGCGTCGACGGCCTCGATGGTGCGCAGACGCAGGTTCAGGTTCTTCGCCGCCTCTTCCAGGGTGGCGCCGCCGCCCAGGGTGTCTTCCAGCTTGTTCGCCAGGTTGAACAGCGCGTCGACCGATTTTTCGCGCTTAAGTTCGGCGATCAGCGCCGGGCGGGCGTCGTCGATGGTGGCGCGGTGGGCCGGCGTGATCGACACCACCTGGAGGACGTGCCAGCCGAGGGGGCTCTCGATCGGCTGGCTGATCGCGCCGTCGGCCAGCGAGAAGGCGGCCTCGGCCAGCTCCTGGAGGAGCATCGAGCGGCTGACCTCGCCCAAGTCGACCGTTTCCTTGTCCAGGCCGGCGGCTTCCTTGGCCACCGTCATGAAATCGCGCCCCTCGCCCAGAAGCTGGCGGACTTCCTTGGCCTTGGCCTCGTCGGGAACGACGATCTGGCGAAGGTGGCGCGTCTCGGGCCGGTTGAATTCCTCCTGGCGCTGGGCATAGAGGTCGCCGATTTCCTGCTCGTCGACCGAAACCTCGCCCTCCAGGTCCTTGGCGCGGAAGTCGATGACGGCCAGGCGGCGGTATTCCGGGGCGGTGAACTGTTCGGCCCGCTCGCCATGGAAGGCGGCCAGCTGCTCGGCGGTCGGCTCGGCAATGTCGGTCATGGCGGCGTCGGCGACGAACAGGGTCTGGGCGACGCGCTTCTCGGCGCGGTGACGGTAGATGGCGTCCACCAGCGACTTCGGCGGCACGACGCCGGCTTCGACGGTCCCGGCCAGTTGGGCGCGCATCAGTTCCTCGCGCAGCAGGGCGATGTAGCCCTGCTCGGAATAGCCGTTGGCCATCAGGACCTGCTGAAACTGCGAACGGCTGAATTTCCCGGTCTGGTCGGCGAAGCTGCGGTCCCTTTCGATGGCGGTGCGGATCGCCGCGTCGCTGGCGATGACGCCCAGGGCCCGGGAGCCGAGGTTATAAAGGGTTTCGTTGACGATCCGCCCGATGGTCATGTCGGCCAGGCCCAGCGCCCGGGCCTGGTCGCGGTCCAGCTTGGTGCCGAACATGCGCTCCAGGCGGCCGACCTCGCGCAGGTATTCCCGGTTGACCTGGGCCGGCGAGATGTCGACGCCACCCACCTCGGCGACCACCTTGATGTTGGATCGGCTGCTGATGAAATCGCCGACACCCCAGGTCAGGAAGCTGAGGATCAGCAGGGCGAACAGCACCTTGATCACGATGGAGGAGGAATACTTGCGGATCGTCTCGAGCATGGGTGGACTCTCGGGGACCGTGTTTGCCTTGTCGGGTCCGGTAAGTGGTTGGAATTCCGATCTTAGCGCGCTTTTTCCAAGGAACGCGCGGCATCATAGAAGCGGCTGGGATTGGCCGCAACATTGGAATTTCCCAAGCCCGGCGCCGTTGCCCCGAACTGCCGCCGGCGAGGAAGCCCCTGGAGGCCGGGGACGCGGCTGTGCTAAAGAGTCGCCGGAGCGACAGAGATCGGAGAAGGGGATCATGGCCAAAGGACGGCGTTATCTGATTGCCGGCAACTGGAAGATGAACGGCTTCAAGAAGGACGGCAAGGAACTGGCCAAGGCGGTTGCCAAGCACCTGAAGGCGGCCGGCAAGGACGATCTGCCCTTCGACCTGCTGGTGTGCCCGCCGTTCACCCTGATCCGCGGGGTGGGCAAGGCGATCAAGGGCTCGGGCGTCAAGCTGGGCGCCCAGGACTGCCACGCCGCCGAGAAGGGCGCCCACACCGGCGACATCAGCGCTCCGATGCTCAAGGACCTCGGCTGCGAGTTCGTCATCGTCGGCCACTCCGAGCGGCGGACCAACCACGGCGAGAAGGATGCCGACGTCAAGGCCAAGGCCGAGGCGGCGATCGCCGCCGGGCTGACCGCCATCGTCTGCGTCGGCGAAACCCTGGAACAGCGCGACAAGCGCCAGACCCTGGCGGTCAACCGCCGGCAGGTGAAAGGTTCCCTGCCCAAGGGGGCCAACGCCAGGAATACCGTCGTCGCCTACGAACCGGTATGGGCGATCGGCACCGGACGGACGGCGACTCCCGAACAGGCCCAGGAGGTTCATGCCCTCATTCGCGCCGAGCTGGTGAAGGCGCTGGGCGAGAAGGCGGGCCAGGCGGTGCGCATCCTCTATGGCGGCTCGATGAACCCGAAGAACGCCAAGGAACTGATGGCGCAGCCGGACGTCGACGGCGGCCTCATCGGCGGCGCCAGCCTCAAGGCCGACGATTTTTGGGCGGTGGCCCAAGGTTGCCTCTAGCCATCCGCGGCGCAAGCGATTAAAAAACGCGGCAGCGGTTTCCGGGCGCGCCGGCGTGCCCCGGCCCGGCGGCCAGAATTGGAAGATGTCATGCTAACGGTCATTCTCGTCATTCACCTGCTTATCGCCATCGCGCTGGTCGGCGCCGTATTGCTGCAACGCAGCGAAGGCGGCGCGCTCGGCATGGGCGGCGGCATGGGCGGTTTCATGACAGGCCGGGCCACCGCCAACCTGCTGACCCGGGTGACGGGCGTCCTGGCGGCCGGTTTCATGGTGACCAGCCTGGTGCTGGCCCTGATGTCGACGGCGGGCCGCGAGAAGGGCTCGATCCTCGATGCGCCTCCTGCGGCAACGGCGCCGGCGGCGCCCGAGCAACCCGCCAAGCCGGCGGAACCCGCGGCGCCCCTGGCGAAATAGGGGCCGGGCGGTGAACACACGATAAACCAACGGTGGAGGCGGCAGCAGCCGCCTCTTCTCTTTGTGGCGGACAATTTTTTAGGGTAGATTTTCATCCCATGACGCGGTTCATCTTTATTACGGGCGGCGTGGTTTCCTCCTTGGGCAAGGGTCTGGCATCGGCGGCTTTGGGCTCGCTGCTGCAGTGCCGCGGCTTCAAGGTCAGGCAGCGCAAGCTCGATCCCTACATCAACGTCGATCCCGGCACCATGAGCCCGTATCAGCATGGCGAGGTCTACGTCACCGACGACGGCGCCGAAACCGATCTCGACCTCGGCCACTACGAGCGCTTCACCGGCGTCTCCACCCGTCAGAGCGACAACGTCACCACCGGGCGCATCTATTCCGACGTCATCGCCAGGGAGCGCCGCGGCGACTATCTGGGCGCCACCATCCAGGTCATTCCGCACATCACCGACGCCATCAAGGACTTCGTTCTCAGCGACATCACGGACGAGGATTTCGTGCTGTGCGAGATCGGCGGCACCATCGGCGACATCGAGGGGCTGCCGTTCATCGAGGCGATCCGTCAGCTGGGCAACGAGCTGGGCTCCGAGCGCAGCATGTTCGTCCACGTCACGCTGCTGCCCTATATCCCGGCGGCGCACGAACTCAAGACCAAGCCGACCCAGCATTCGGTGAAGGAACTGCAAGGCGCCGGCATCCAGCCCGACGTGCTGCTGTGCCGGGCCGACCGGCCGATCCCCGAGGGCGAGCGCAAGAAGATCGCGCTGTTCTGCAACGTCCGGCGCGAGGCGGTGATTCCGGCGCTCGACGTCGACACCATCTATCGGGTGCCGATCACCTATCATCAGGAGGGGCTGGACGACCAGGTGCTCCGGCATTTCGGCATGGAGGCCCCGGCACCCGACCTGTCGCGCTGGGAGAACGTGGTCGAACGCGTGACCCGGCCGGAGGGCGAGGTGACCATCGCCGTGGTCGGCAAGTACACCAACCTGCTCGACGCCTATAAGTCGCTGGGCGAGGCGCTGACCCACGGCGGCATCGCCAACAACGTGCGGGTCAACCTCGACTGGATCGATTCCGAGATCTTCGAGCGCGAGGACGCTGTCGCCCATCTGGAAAAGGTCAACGGCATCCTGGTGCCCGGCGGCTTTGGCGAGCGGGGGGCCGCCGGCAAGATCGCCGCGGCGCGATTCGCCCGCGAACGCAACGTGCCCTATTTCGGCATCTGCTTCGGCATGCAGATGGCGGTCGTCGAGACGGCCCGCAACAAGTGCGGCATCGCCACCGCCGGCTCTACCGAGTTCGGCCCCTGCAAGGACGAGCTGGTCGGCCTGATGACCGAATGGGTGCGCGACGGCGTGGTGCAGCGGCGCTCGTCCGAAAGCGATCTCGGCGGCACCATGCGCCTTGGCGCCTATGCCGCGCACCTGGCGCCCGGCAGCAAGGTGCGCGAGGTCTATGGCACCGACGTCATCAGCGAGCGCCACCGCCACCGCTACGAGGTGAATCCCACCTACGAGAAGGTGCTGGCCGAGGCGGGCATGGTGTTTTCCGGCAAGTCGCCGGACGGCGTGCTGCCCGAGGTGGTGGAGATCCCCGACCATCCGTGGTTCATCGGCGTGCAGTTCCATCCCGAGCTGAAGTCGCGCCCGTTCGACCCGCATCCGCTGTTCAAGTCGTTCATCGGCGCCGCCGTCCAGCAGGCGCGCCTGGTCTAGGCCAACTGCCCGATGCCCGAACCGCGCCATGTGTCCATCGGCCCCGTCACCGTCGGCAACGACCTGCCGCTGACGCTGCTGGCCGGTCCGTGCGCCATGGAAAGCCGCGCCCACGCCATCGAGGTGGCCGGCGCCCTGGTGGCGATGGCGGCCAAGCTGGGCGTCGGACTGATCTACAAAAGCTCGTTCGACAAGGCCAACCGCACCAGCGTCAACAGTCCGCGCGGCATCGGCATGGAGGCGGCGCTGGCGGTCTTCGCCGAGATCCGCGAGCGCTTCGGCTGCCCGGTCGTCACCGACGTCCACGAGGCGGCGCAGTGCGCCCCGGTGGCCGAGGTGGTGGACGTGCTGCAAATCCCGGCATTTCTTTGCCGGCAGACCGACCTGCTGGTGGCCGCCGCCGCCACCGGGCGCGCCGTCAACGTCAAGAAGGGGCAGTTCCTGGCGCCCTGGGACATGGCCCAGGTGGTGGCCAAGCTGGAGGGCGCCGGAAACCGCAACATTCTTCTCACCGAACGCGGCGCCAGCTTCGGCTACAACACGCTCGTGACCGACATGCGCGCGTTGCCCATCATGGCCCGGACCGGCTGCCCGGTGGTGTTCGACGCCACCCATTCGGTGCAGCAGCCGGGCGGCCAGGGCGCGACCTCGGGCGGCCAGCGCGAGTTCGCGCCCGTGCTGGCCCGCGCGGCGGTGGCGGTGGGCGTGGCCGCCGTCTTCATCGAAACCCATCCCGACCCGGACGCGGCGCCGAGCGACGGGCCCAACATGATTCCATTGCACGACCTTCCCGACCTGCTTGAAACCCTGCTCGCGATGGACCGGCTGGCCAAATCCCGGCCGCTTACCGTCTAGAGGCGAAGGAAGAAAGAGAGAAAAGCCATGACAGCCATCATCGACATTCAACCCCGCCAGATCCTGGATTCGCGCGGTACCCCGACCATCGAGGTCGAGGTGACGCTGGAAACCGGCACCATCGGGCGCGCCGCCGTGCCGTCGGGCGCCTCGACCGGCGTTCACGAGGCGGTCGAGTTGCGCGACGGCGACAAGACGAAATTCGGCGGCAAGGGCGTGCTCAAGGCCTGCCAGTCGGTCAACGGCGAAATCTACGAGGCGCTGTCCGGCATGGACGCCGAGGAGCAGCTTCTGATCGACCAGACGATGATCGACCTCGACGGCACCGCCAACAAGGGTCGGCTCGGCGCCAACGCCATCTTGGGCGTCAGCCTGGCGGTCGCCAAGGCGGCGGCCGAGGAATGCGGGCTGCCGCTCTATCGCTACATCGGCGGCACGCAGGCCCGTCTGCTGCCGGTGCCGATGATGAACATCGTCAACGGCGGCGCGCATGCCGACAACCCCATCGACATTCAGGAATTCATGATCATGCCGGTGGGCGCCGGCACCATCGCGGACGCCGTGCGCATGGGCGCCGAGGTGTTCCAGGCCCTGAAAAAGGGCCTCAAGGATGCCGGCCACAACACCAACGTCGGCGACGAGGGCGGCTTCGCCCCCGGCCTGAAAAGCTCGGAAGAGGCGCTTTCCTTCATCACCAAGGCCATCGAGAAGGCCGGCTACAAGCCGGGCGACGACGTGGTGCTGGCCCTCGATCCGGCTTCATCCGAGTTCTACAAGAAGGGCAAGTACGTGCTGGCCGGCGAGGGCAAGACGCTGGATGCCGAGGGTATGGCCAAGTACTACGGCAAGCTGGTTTCCAAGTACCCGATCGTCTCGATCGAGGACGGCATGGCCGAGGACGACTGGGCCGGCTGGAAGGTGCTGACCGAAATGTTGGGCAAGAAGGTGCAACTGGTCGGCGACGACCTGTTCGTCACCAATGCAAAGCGCCTGGCCGACGGCATCAAGAAGGGCGTCGCCAACTCGATCCTCATCAAGCTCAACCAGATCGGTTCGCTCTCCGAGACCCTGGAGACGGTCGAGATGGCTCACAAGGCCGGCTACACCAACGTCATTTCGCACCGCTCGGGCGAAACCGAGGACACCACCCTTGCCGACGTCGCGGTGGCGGTGAACGCCGGACAGATCAAGACCGGCTCGCTGTCGCGCTCCGACCGCCTGGCCAAGTACAACCAGCTCATCCGCATCGAAGAGGAGCTGGGTCCGGTCGCCCGCTACGCCGGCAAGTCGATCCTGCGCTAGACGCCGGCGACATCGAAAAAACGGAAAGGGCGGCCTCCGGGCCGCCCTTTTTGCGTCTGGACGAGTCTTACGAACTTGTAATGGCGCGGCAAGGATACGGCAAGGCGGGGTCCCCATCTTCTGCTGCACACCGGGACGCCGAAGCGGCCCGGCAATTACAGAAGAGAGAGGAGATCACTATGCCTGCTTCCCGAATTCTTACGGCAGCCTTCGCCAGCGCCATCCTGCTGGGCGGCGCCGGCAGCGCCTTCGCTTGGGACAGCGACAACAACTACGCATACCTGGACTGGGTGAACAGCAAGGTGACGACGGCGGACGCCGCGCGCATCGCCGAGGAGGCGACCGGCGGCACCACCGCCTATCTCACCTTCGATCACTACGACAGTTCCGGACTGAACGTCTACCGGGTGGACACCCGGTCGGCGGACGAGGTCGCGACCGTCGAGATCGACGCCAATACCGGGGCTGTCCGCAATGTGAGCCGGGTGGCCGCCGCCGACGCGGACTCGTCGAGCGGCGACCTCGCGGAGGTGCCCCAGCCGGGCCCGTCCGACAACCCGTCGTAAGGACCGCTTGGCGATGACGGAATGGAAGGGCGGCGCCAAGGCCGCCCTTCCCATTTCGCTGTCGATGAAAGGAGGGGCTTGCCGCCCCTTGCCGGAGGCGGCGTCAGTTCCCATCGTTTCTGTGGGGCAAGGGGGGGCAGGCGGCCTTTCCGATGTCGTTTGCAGAGAGGGGGCCCGATGTCCATGAAGATCCTGGTCATCGAAGACGACGCCGCGACGCTGGAGTATGTGGCGGCCGGCCTGGCCGAGCATGGCCACGTCGTCGACCGCGCCGCCGACGGCAGCGAGGGGTTGTCGCTGGCGGTCGGCGAAGCCTACGACGTCATGGTGGTCGACCGCCGCCTTCCCGGGGTGGACGGCTTGTCCATCGTCAAGGCGGTGCGCGGGGCCGGCGTGAAGACCCCGGTCCTTTTCCTTACTACCATGGGCAGCGTCAACGACCGCGTCGAGGGCCTGGAAGCCGGCGGCGACGACTACCTGGCCAAGCCGTTCGCCTTTTCCGAGCTGCTGGCGCGCGTTCACGCGCTGGCCCGCCGGCCGCCCCTGGCCGCCGAGCAGACGGCGTTGCGGGTGGCCGACCTGGAAATGGACCTGGTGCGCCGGACGGTCAGCCGCGGCGGCCGGGCCATCGACCTGCAGCCGCGGGAATTCGTGCTGTTGGAGTACCTGATGCGCAACGCCGGCCGGGTGGTGACCCGCACGATGCTGCTGGAGCGGGTTTGGGATTTCCATTTCGACCCCAAGACCAGCGTCGTCGAAACCCACATCAGTCGGCTGCGCACCAAGATCGACAAACCCTTCGAGAAGGATCTCATCCACACGGTGCGCGGCGCCGGGTACAGCCTCGATGCGCCTGCCTAAATATCTCCGCAGCACCTCCTTTCGTATTGCCGCCGCCTATGCCGGCCTGTTCGCGGCGTCCGTCGTCTTCCTGTTCGGGATGGCCTACGGCCTGATCTCGCGCGAGATGGAACAGCAGGTCCGGGCCAGTGTCGGACAGGAAGCGCGCCTGCTGGAGGATGCCTACCGCGAGAAGGGGCCTGCCCATTTGGCGTACATGGTCGCGGCGCGCACCGGCCCGGCGGGGCGGGCCGACGGCGCTTATCTGTTTCAGGACCAGGCGGGGACCGTCTTGGCCGGAAACTGGCCGTCCATCGCGCCGTTCGCCGGCTGGCGCGAGCTCGAGGTTCGGGTGCCGGCCGCCGGCCGCGGTACGGGACGGGTGGAAACCATCCTCGGCCTCGGCATCCGTTTCGCCGACGGGTTCCTGATGGTGGGCGCCAGTCTGCGCCGGATCGGCGAGGTGCAAAGGCTGCTGTTTCAGACGCTGAACTGGACGCTGGGGCTGACGCTGCTTCTGGCGCTGGTCGGCGGCGCCGTCGTCGGGCGCGGGGCGATGCGCCGGGTGGAGGCGATCAACCGCACGACCCACGACATCATCCGGGGCAACCTGTCCAGGCGGGTGCCCATCCGCGGCGTCAGCGACGAGTTGGACGACCTGGCCGTCAACATCAACCGCATGCTGGACCGCATCGAGGTGCTGATGGGCAATCTGCGGCAGGTCACCAACGACATCGCCCACGACCTGCGCACGCCGCTCGGGCGCCTGCGCCAGCGTCTCGAGAAGGCGCGCAACCGGAAAGATCAGGGCGAGGAGGAGTGCGAGGTGCTGGACACCGCCATCGCCGAAACCGACGCCATCCTGCATACCTTCGCCGCCCTGCTCAGCATCGCCGAGGTCGAGGCGGGCGCCCGGCAGCGGCGCTTCGCAGACGTCGATCTGTCGGGTTTGGCCGAAACCATCGTCGAGGCCTACGAAACGGTGGCCGAGGACAACGGCCAGACGCTGACGGGCGCCATCGGCGACGGACTGCTCTGCCGGGGCGACCGCGACCTGTTGACCCAGATGATGGCCAACCTGGTGGAAAACGCCATCCGCCACACGCCGTCGGGCACCCGCATCGGCGTTTCCCTGGCCGGCGGGAGGGAGGGCATCTTATTGGCCGTCGGCGACAACGGCCCCGGCGTTCCGGCCGACGACCGCGACCGCATCTTCCGCCGCCTCTATCGCGCCCAGCAAAGCCGCACCACCCCCGGGACGGGGCTCGGCCTGGCCCTGGTCAAGGTGATCGCCGAACTGCACGGCGCCGCCGTGGTCGCGCTGGACAACCATCCGGGGCTCAGGGTCGAGGTGCGCTTTCCCGCGGCCGGCCGATAGGGAATTTCGGGAATTTCGTAGAATTTCGGGGACACCATACTTAATTCACCCTTCTTCGCTCTGGGCAGCGATGAAACCTCTCTCATGAATTAAGTATGGTGTCCCCGAAATTGGGCTATGGTGTCCCCGAAATTAGGCCGTTCAGGTTGCGGATTCCGGTGGCAGAACCACCCCCGTCTGCGCCGTGATGCGGCCATAGTGCTCGACGCGGCGGTGGCGCGCGAAATCGAAGATGGTTTGCTTGCCGAAGACGGTGTCGTCGAGGTCGCAGGCGTGGATCAGAAGCTCGTCGGCCTCGGTGGCGGCGCGGGCCACCACTTCTCCGTCCGGGTTGACGATGACGCTGCCGCCGATCAGCGGATGGCCGTCCTCCAGCCCCGCCTTGGCCACCGCCACCACCCAGGTGCTGTTCTGATAGGCCCCGGCCTGCAACACCAGGTTGCTGTGGAACAGCCGCTTTTCCGGCCCTTCCTCGGGCTTCTGGGAATTGGTCGACGGGGTGTTGTAGCCGAGCAGCACCATCTCGACTCCTTGAAGGCCCATGACGCGGAAGGTCTCCGGCCAGCGGCGGTCGTTGCAGATGCACATGCCCATGATGCCGCCCAAGTTGCGCCATACCGGAAAGCCGAGGTCGCCGGGCTCGAAGTAGTACTTCTCCAGGTGCTGGAAGTTGCGCTCGGGATCGAAGGCGCCGTGGCCGGGCAGGTGGACTTTGCGGTACTTGCCGACGATGGCCCCCTCGCGGTCGGTGAGGATGGCGGTGTTGAAGCGCCGGTCTTCGGGGGAGCGCTCGGCATAGCCCAGGTACATCGCCATGCGGTAGCGGCGGGCCAGTTCGAACAGCGGGCGGGTGGCCGGGCCGGGCATCTCGGCCTCGTACCAGCCGTCGATCTCGGCGGCGTCGGTGGTGTAATAGCGGGGGAAGAAGGTGGTCAGCGCCAGCTCGGGATAGACGATGAGGTCGGCGCCCCGCGCGTGGGCTTCCTCCATCAGCGCCATCAGGCGGAGGACGACGGCCTGGCGGGGCTCGGCCCGCTGGATGGGGCCCAGTTGGGCGGCGGCGACGGTGACGATGCGCATGAAGGCCGATTCCTTGTCTGTCGATCCGACGCCTTTTACCGCCGCCGGCCGGCGATTTCACCGGCTAATTCATCGCTCGCGTCACACTGGTGCTGCCGGTAACGATCCGTTAACTTTTTCCGGCTTACCGTGAAGGCGAGGGAATCGACCTTGTGGAAACGAGGACGACGAGCAGGAGGGATTCCGCGGTTCCATGGGGCTTATCGTCGAAATCCGGTCTCGCGCCAGGCATGTCGTCGGCCCGATCCTCGGCATCTGCGCGGTGGCGTACTTCGCCTATCACGCCGTGCAGGGGGACCGCGGGCTGCTGGCGTGGATCGCCCTCAAGCAGCGGGTGGCGACGGCGCAGGCCGATCTCGACCAAATCGCCGCCCAGCGCAAGATTCTCGAACACCGGGTCAGCCTGCTCTATCCGGAAAACCTCGATCCCGACCTGCTCGACGAGCGGGCGCGCCTGATGCTCAACTACGGCCACGCCACCGACATCGTCATCTTCCCGAAATCCACGAAGGCGCCGGCCCAGGACCCCGCTAAGGGAGCTTCCCGCCCGCATCCCTGAGGGGCGAGCGCTCGCCGATCAGGTCGGGCTCGCCGCTCAATTCCAGCACCCGCCGGCGCACCTCGTCGCGCAGCGCCAGCGCCGTTTTCCAGGCATCGCCGCCAACTGCCGTCTCGGCGGGCGAAACCGACTGGCCGATGGTGATGCTGATGCGCCCGCGGCGCGGGAACCACGAGCCGTCGCGCAGCACCGAGCGGGTGCCGCGCAGGGCCAGCGGCACCACCGGCAGGCTGGCGCCGGCCGCCGCCACGAAAGCCCCCAGATGGAAGGGCAGCAACCCGGGGCCGCGGGTCAGCGTGCCTTCGGGGAAATAGAGCGGCGGCCGGCCGTCGGCGCCGGCGGCGATGCGGGCGGCGTCGGCGGCGCTCTGGCGGGCGTCGAAGCGTTCGACGAAAACGGCGCCGAGGCGCTTGAGGAAGGTGCCGGCCACGAATTGCGGGGCCAGTTCGGCCTTGGCGACGAAGGCGACCGGGCGGGGCAGGGCGGCGGTCAGCACGCAGCCGTCGAGATAGCTCATGTGGTTGGAGACCAGAACGAACGGTACCTCGGCCGGCGGCAACGTTTCGGCACCGATCAGGCGGGGCCGAAGGCCGGTGAGGCCGAAAAGCAGCCGGGCCCCGGCGCGGGCCGCCCGCCAGCGCAGGCGGGCGGAGGGCAGCCCGGCCACCAGAAGCCACACCGCCGGCCCGACCACGACCGCCAGGACCAGCCAGAACCAAGCGGCGTAGCCCCATTCGCCCAGCCGCCGCCGGGCGCGGCGCAGGGTCGGGCCGACGCCGGAAAGGGCGATGCGGGCGGTCTGGCGCCACACCGCCGGACGGGAGCGGCCGATCAGCCCCTTCTCGTAAAGCTCGCGGCTGGCGGCGCGGCGGATCTTGCCGCTGGAGGTCTTGGGCACCGTGTTGGGCGGGGCCAGCACCACCTCGTCGGGCGGCGCCCCGATGAGGTCGGCGATCAGGCCGTTGATGTCGGCGCGCAGCGCGGCCAGGGCATCCGGTTCCCGGCGTCGGGTTTCGGCCAGCACGATCAGGCGTTCGGTGCCGGTGTCGGCGGCGCGGCCGCCGAACACGGCGACGGCGCCCTTGCGCACCTGCGGGTGCTCGCCCACCGCGTCCTCGATCTCGGCCGGGTGGATGTTGCGCCCGGCGCGGATGATGATGTCCTTGATGCGGCCGGTGACGTAGACGTCGCCATCGGCGATGTAGGCGCGATCGCCGGTCTCCAGCCAGCCGTCGGCCGAAAACAGCGCCTTTGTGGCCTCGGGATTGCGGTAATAGCCGCTGGTGGCCGACGGCCCGCGGAATTGCAGGCGGCCTTCGCGGCGGTCGGGCGCTTCGCGGCCCGCCTCGTCGACCACCCGCATCTCGTGGCCGGGGATGGGCCGGCCGCAGGCGACGAATTCGATGGCCTTGGGATCGTCGGCGGTTGCCGGTTCGGCGCGTCCCGCCGTCGCCAGCGGCTCGCGCAGCACGCGGTCGATCAGGGGGCCGCGGTCGAGCGGCGAGAAGGCGAGGCCGACGCAGTTCTCGGCCAGCCCGAACATCGGCATCATGGCTTGGCGCCCAAAGCCGAAGGCGGCGAAGCGCTCACCGAACCGGCGCACGGTGTCGGGACTGACCGGCTCCGCCCCGTTGGCGGCGATGCGCCACGAGGCGAGGTCGAGGCCTTCGAGGTCGCGCTCGGGAATGCGGCGCAGCGCCATCTCGTAGGCGAAGTTGGGGGCGGCCGAAATGGTGCCGCGATAGCGGTGGATGGCGTGCAGCCAGCGGGCCGGACGCCCGAGAAAGGAAAGCGGCGCCATGAGGACGAGCGGAATGCCGTGATAGAGGCTGCCCAGCCAGGCGCCGATCAGCCCCATGTCGTGATAGAGCGGCAGCCAGCTGACGCAGACGTCGCCGGGGCCGACCTCCAGGGCCTTGCCCATGGCCCGCACGTTGGCCAGCAGGTTGGCGTGGGTGAGCGTCACCCCCTTGGGCGTGCCGGTGCTGCCCGAGGTGTACTGAAGGAAGGCGATGTCGCCGGCCGCCACCGCCGGCAGGGCGCCGGCATCCGCCGTGACGGCAGCCGCCGTCAACTCGGCGACGGTGACGACGTGACGCAGGCCCTCGACCTGGGAGCGCAGCAGCCGGCCCAGCCGCCTGGCCTCGTCGTCGGTGATCATGGCCGCGGCCCGGCAATTGCGGGCGAGGCCGGCGTGCCGGCGCACGTGCTCCTCGATCTGGGTCGGACGGGCCGGCGGATAGATCGGCACCGGAATGCCGCCGGCCATCAGGACGCCGAAGAAGGCGAGGAAATAGTCGGGGCCGGTCGGCAGCATCAGGATCACCGCCTCGCCGGGGCCAAGGCCGCCGGCCCGCAAGCCGGCGGCGACGCGGGCGGCGCCGCCGTGAAGGCCGCCGTAGGTCAGCACCTCGCCGTCCCCCTCGTCGGCATAGAAGCGGATGTGCGTCCGGCCGGCATTGGCGGCGGCGTGATGGGCCAGCGCCTCGATCAGGGTCTCGGCCCGGTGCGGCAGCGAGCCCACGGGCTGGGCAGCCGGAGCCGCCGGCGTCGCTGCCGGCGGCGGGCCGGCCCGCCGGCCGGGCGCCGCCTGGGCCGCCGCGACGGCGCGCAGCAACTCGCGCGGCGTTTCGGCGCTGCCCAGCACGGTCTCCGGCAGGGCGACCGAGAAGGCCGCCTCGACGCGGGCGACCAGCTCCACCCGGCTCAGGCTGTCCAGGGCCAATTCGCGGTCGAAGGAACTGTCGAGCGACGGGGCCGGGCCCGCCGTTCCGGGATGCAGTTCGGCGACGAGGCCGGCGACGACGTCGAGCAGCCGCCGCCCGGCGGTTCCGTCGTCCTCCGTCCCGGTGGCGTCTTCCGGTGGTGCCATGCCTTCCCGTTCCCGCGCGATGACCTTGCGGATCATATAGTATTTTTCTGGGGTTTCGACGGGGGCGAGAGCGAAAACCGGCACGAAAACGGCGAAAATCATGTTAACAATTTTTAAGTTAATTCAAATTTTATACTTACGTAACAATCAATTACGAGCCTATTTTTTATGCGATCCAATGGCTTGTTTTGTGGGGCTGCCTGCCTTATTTTTCTCAGCAATCAACTTCCCCATTTGACAGTCAGGCAGCGGGGGACTCATGGCGACTGCACCCAAAAACGCAACCGGCGCCGCCAAGGCACCGGCCAAGAGGAAGACCACTCCACGCAAGAAGGGCGGCGACGATAAGGCGCCGTTCTCGACCGCGGACCTGCTGCGCGACTACCGGCAGATGCTCCTCATCCGGCGGTTCGAGGAAAAGGCCGGCCAGCTGTACGGCATGGGCCTGATCGGCGGCTTCTGCCACCTCTATATCGGCCAGGAGGCCGTGGTGGTCGGCCTGCACGCGTCGGCCGCCGAGGTCGACACCCTGGTTACCAGCTATCGCGACCACGGCCACATGCTGGCCTGCGGTATGGACCCCGGGGGCGTGATGGCCGAACTGGCCGGGCGCGTCGGGGGCTACTCCAAGGGCAAGGGCGGCTCGATGCACATGTTCAGCCGCAAGGTCAACTTCTTCGGCGGCCATGGCATCGTCGGCGCCCAGGTGCCGATCGGCACCGGGCTGGGCTTCGGCCACAAGTACAAGGGCGACGGCGGCGTCTGCTTTACCTATTTCGGCGACGGCGCGGTCAACCAGGGCCAGGTCTACGAATCCTTCAATATGGCCAGCCTGTGGAAGCTGCCGGTGGTCTACGTCATCGAGAACAACCTCTATGGCATGGGCACCGCGGTGGCCCGCGCCTCGGCCAGCGTCGAACTGTCCCGCCGCGGCGACGCCTACGGCATTCCCGGCGTTCAGGTCAACGGCATGGACGTCATCGAGGTGCGCAAGGCCGGCGAGAAGGCCGTCGCCCACTGCCGTGCCGGCAAGGGGCCGATCATCCTGGAGATGAAGACCTACCGCTATCGCGGCCATTCGATGTCCGACCCCGCCAAGTACCGCACCAAGGAAGAAGTCAGCAAGATGCGCAAGGAAAGCGATCCCATCGACAACCTGCGCACCTTCCTGCTCGAGAACAAGCTGGCCGACGAGGACGCGCTCAAGGAAATCGACCGCGACGTCAAGTCGATCATCACCAAGGCCGCCGAGTTCGCCCAGCAGAGTCCGGAACCGGAACCGTCCGAGCTGTTCACCGACGTGCTGGTAAACGCCTGACGGACGCCGACCAGGGGATTTGAGGTAAGGGAAACGCCATGCCGACCCAAGTATTGATGCCGGCGCTGTCGCCCACCATGACCGACGGCAAACTGGCCAAGTGGCTGAAGAAGGAAGGCGACACCGTCGCCAGCGGCGACGTTCTCGCCGAGATCGAAACCGACAAGGCGACCATGGAAATGGAAGCCGTCGACGAAGGTACGCTGGGCAAGATTCTGGTGCCCGAGGGCAGCGAGGGCGTGGCGGTCAACACGCCCATCGCGGTGATCCTGGGCGAGGGCGAAGAGGCTTCGGCGATCGACGAGGCGCCCGCCACGGCCAAGGCCGAGGCTCCGGCGCCCAAGGCCGACGCGCCGGCGCCCAAGACTCCGGCCCCCACCGGCATCCCGGCGGCGCCGGCCACGCCCAAGGCGGCGGCCGAGCCCGACTATGCCGGCGAAACCCGGGCGATGACCGTGCGCGACGCCCTGCGCGACGCCATGGCCGAGGAGATGCGGCGCGACGAGAGCGTCTTCCTGATGGGCGAGGAAGTCGCCCAGTACCAGGGCGCCTACAAGATCAGCCAGGGCCTGCTCGAGGAATTCGGCGACCGGCGGGTCATCGACACGCCGATCACCGAGCACGGCTTCGCCGGCCTCGGCGTCGGCGCCGCCTTCTCGGGATTGAAGCCGATCGTCGAGTTCATGACCTTCAACTTCGCCATGCAGGCGATGGACCAGATCATCAACTCGGCGGCCAAGACCCTTTACATGTCGGGCGGCCAGATGGGCTGTCCCATCGTCTTCCGCGGCCCCAACGGCGCCGCCGCCCGCGTCGCCGCCCAGCATTCGCAGTGCTTCGGTTCATGGTTCGCCCACGTTCCTGGCCTCAAGGTGGTGGCGCCCTATTCGGGAGCCGACGCCAAGGGCCTGCTCAAGGCGGCCATCCGCGACCCCAACCCGGTGATCTTCCTCGAAAACGAGATCCTCTACGGGCGCACCTTCGAGGTGCCGACCGATCCCGATTTTGTGCTGCCGATCGGGCGGGCCAAGATCGAACGGCCGGGCACGGACGTGACGCTCGTGACCTTCTCGCTGATGGTCGAGACCACGCTGAAGGCGGCCGAAGTCCTGGCCGGAGAAGGCATCGACGCCGAGGTGATCAACCTGCGCAGCCTGCGGCCACTCGATATCGACACCATCGTCGCCTCGGTCAAGAAGACCAACCGCATCGTCAGCATCGAAGAGGGCTGGCCGACGGCGGGCATCGGCTCCGAGATCGCGGCGCTGATGATGGAGCACGCCTTCGATTATCTCGACGCGCCGGTGGTGCGGGTGGCCGGCGCCGACGTGCCGATGCCGTATGCCGCCAACCTGGAGAAGCTGGCGCTGCCGCAAGTCGAAACCATCACCGCGGCGGCCAAGTCCGTCTGCTACAAGTAGGTCGAGGGAGGGTTCAGCCATGGCCATTCAGATCCTGATGCCGGCGCTGTCGCCGACCATGACCGACGGCAAGCTGGCCAAGTGGCTCAAGAAGGAAGGCGACGCGGTCGCCAGCGGCGACGTCATCGCCGAGATCGAGACCGACAAGGCGACCATGGAAATGGAAGCCGTCGACGAAGGCACGATCGGCAAGATCCTGGTGCCGGAAGGCAGCGAAGGCGTGGCGGTCAATGCGCCCATCGCCGTGCTGCTGGAGGAAGGCGAGGACGCCTCGGCCATCGAGGCGGCGACCTCGCCCGCCAAGGCGCCCGAGAAGCCGGCGGCTCCGGCCCCGGCGGCCGCGAAGCCCGCCGCACCCGCGCCGGCGCCCGCCCAGCCGGCGGCGGCTCCGGCCGCCAAGCCGCAACCGGCACCGGCCGGCGATCGCGTGCTCGCCAGCCCGCTGGCCCGGCGCATGGCCGAGCAGGCGGGCCTCGATCTTGCCCAGGTCGCGGGCAGCGGTCCGCAGGGGCGCATCGTCAAGGCCGACGTCGAGAAGGCCCTGGCCGGCGGCGCGCCGATGGCGGCACCGGCTCCGGCGGCGGCCGCCAAGGCTCCATCGGCCCCGGCTCCGGCCCCGCAGATCGCCGCACCCTACACCGAGGTGCCCAACAGCTCGATGCGCAAGGTCATCGCCAGGCGCTTGAGCGAATCCAAGCAGACCATCCCGCATTTCTACCTGACCGTGGACTGCGAGATCGACGCGCTGCTCGCCCTGCGCAAGCAGCTCAACGCCAAGGCGCCGGAAGGCGAGGGCGCCTACAAGCTGTCGGTCAACGATTTCGTGGTGCGGGCCGTCGCCCTGGCGTTGCGCCAGGTGCCGGCCGCCAACGCCACGTGGACCGACCAGGCGGTGCTGCGCTACGACGAGGTCGACGTGTCGGTGGCGGTGGCCACGCCCAACGGCCTGATCACCCCGGTGGTGCGCAAGGCCGACACCAAGGGACTGGTCCAGATCTCGCGCGAAATGAAGGACCTGGGCCAGCGCGCCCGCGACGGCAAGCTGGTGCCCGAGGACTACCAGGGCGGCGGCTTCACCATCTCCAACATGGGGATGCTGGGCATCAAGTCGTTCTCGGCCATCATCAACCCGCCGCAGTCGTGCATCCTGGCGGTGGGGGCGGGCGAGCCGCGCCCGGTAGTCAAGGACGGCGCCCTGGCGGTGGCCACCGTCATGACGGTGACGCTGTCGGTCGACCATCGCTCGGTCGACGGGGCCATCGGCGCCGAGTTCCTGGTCGCCTTCAAGCGGATGATCGACGACCCTCTGACCATGCTGCTGTAACGGAAAGGACGTTTCCGTGGACAAGGTCAACCTCGCCAGCAAGTTCGCTGGCTTCGCCGAGCGGTGGAGCCCGAAGATCGCCGGCGAGGTCAATGACGCCTACGTCAAGCTGGTCAAAATCCAGGGGGAGTTCGTCTGGCATGCCCACGAGGCGGAGGACGAGCTGTTCCTGGTGATCAAGGGCCACATGACCATCCGGTTCAGGGACCGTGACGTGCATCTGACGGAAGGCGAGTTTCTTGTCGTGCCCAAGGGTGTCGAGCATTGCCCGGTGGCCGAGGAGGAATGCCATGTCCTGCTGCTGGAACCCAAGACCACGCTGAACACCGGCAACGTCAAGAGCGAGCGCACCGTGGCCGATCTCGATCGGATCTAGCGGCCGGTCGCGCCGACACGGACGGGCGCCTCGAACAAGGAAGGGATTGTGAAGGATGGCTGACACCTCTTTCGACGTCATCGTCATCGGCGGCGGGCCGGGCGGCTATGTGGCCGCCATCCGCGCCGCGCAACTGAAACTGAAGACGGCGGTGGTCGAACGCGAGCACCTGGGCGGCATCTGCCTCAACTGGGGCTGCATCCCGACCAAGGCGCTGCTGCGCTCGGCCGACATCTATTACGAAATGCAGCACGCGGCCGCCTATGGGCTCAAGGCCGGCGGCATCGGCTTCGACCTGCCGGCCATCGTCAAGCGTTCGCGCGGCGTCGCCAGGCAGTTGAACCAGGGCGTCGGCTTCCTGCTCAAGAAGAACAAGGTGACGGTGTTCGACGGCGCCGCCAAGCTGGCCGGCGGCGGCAAGGTCGCGGTTTCCAAGGACGGCAAGGCGGTTGCCACGCTTACGGCCAAGCACATCATCCTGGCCACCGGTGCCAGGGCCCGCAGCCTGCCGGGCCTGGAGCCCGACGGCAAACTGGTGTGGACCTACAAGGAAGCGATGGTCCCCGACGTCATGCCGAAGTCGCTGCTGGTCGTCGGCTCGGGCGCCATCGGCATCGAGTTCGCCAGCTTCTATCGCACGCTGGGCGCCGAGGTGACGGTGGTCGAGGTGCTGCCCCGCGTGCTGCCGGTCGAGGACGAGGAGATTTCCGCCTTCGCCCGCAAGGCCTTCGAGAAGCAGGGCATGAAGATCCACACCTCGGCCATGGTCAAGGCGCTGAAGAAGGGCGCCAACTCGGTGACCGCCACCATTGCGCCGGAGGGCGGCAAGCCCTTCGATCTGACGGTGGATCGGGTGATTTCGGCGGTCGGCATCACCGGCAACGTCGAGGACCTCGGGCTGGAAGGCACCAAGGTCAAGGTCGACCGCGGCCACGTGGCGATCGACGAGTGGTGCCGCACCGGCGAGCCCGGCGTCTATGCCATCGGCGATGTGGCCGGCCCGCCGTGGCTGGCGCACAAGGCCAGCCACGAGGGCGTCATCTGCGTCGAGAGGATCGCCGGCGTTCCCGGCCTCCATCCGCTCGACATCACGCGCATTCCCGGCTGCACCTATTGCCGGCCGCAGGTGGCCAGCATCGGGCTGACCGAGGCCAAGGCCAAGGAGAAGGGATACCAGGTCAAGGTCGGCCGCTTCCCCTTCATCGGCAACGGCAAGGCGATTGCCCTGGGCGAGCCCGAGGGACTGGTCAAGACGGTGTTCGACGCCAAGACCGGCGAGTTGCTGGGCGCCCACATGATCGGGGCCGAGGTGACCGAGCTGATCCAGGGCTACGGCGTCGCCAAGACGCTGGAAACCACCGAGGCCGAGCTGATGCATGCGGTCTTCCCCCATCCAACCCTTTCCGAGATGATGCACGAGTCCGTGCTTGACGCGTACGGCAGAGCCATCCACTTCTAGGACATCATGACCGAAACCGTCCTCAGGCATCCCGAAAAGCGCAACCGGCCCGACAACGCCAGCCCACGCAAGCCGGCATGGATCCGGGTCAAGGCGCCGGTGTCGCGCACCTACACCGACACCAAGAACCTGCTCCGCGAGCATTCGCTGCATACGGTGTGCGAGGAGGCGGGCTGTCCCAACATCGGCGAGTGCTGGTCGCGCAAGCACGCCACGGTGATGATCCTGGGCGACACCTGCACGCGGGCTTGCGCGTTTTGCAACGTCAAGACCGGCAAGCCCAAGGGGGTCGATCCCCTGGAGCCCGAGAACCTGGCGGTCACGGTCAAGACCATGGGCCTCAAGCACGTCGTCATCACCTCGGTCGACCGCGACGACCTTCCCGACGGCGGTGCCCATCAGTTCGTGCGCTGCATCGAGCGCATCCGCGCCACTTCGCCCGAAACCACCATCGAGGTGCTGACCCCCGACTTCCGCGACAAGCCGGGGGCGCTGGAGGCGGTGATCGCGGCGGGGCCCGACGTCTTCAACCACAACCTCGAAACGGTGCCGCGCCTCTACCCGACCATCCGCCCGGGAGCGCGCTATTTCCATTCGCTGAAGATCCTGAGCAAGGCCAAGGAACTGGCGCCGGCCGGCTTCACCAAGTCGGGGATCATGGTCGGGCTGGGCGAAAGCCGCACCGAGATCCTGCAGGTGATGGACGACCTGCGCTCGGCCGAGGTCGACTTCCTGACCATCGGCCAGTATTTGCAGCCAACCCCCAAGCATGCCGGCATCGACCGTTTCGTGACGCCCGACGAGTTCGCCGAGATGAAGCAGCTTGGCCTCGGCAAGGGTTTTCTGGTGGTGGCCAGTTCGCCGCTTACCCGTTCGTCCTATCACGCCGACAAGGATTTCGAAGCGTTGCGCGCGGCGCGGCGGGAGAAGCTCGCCGCTGCGAGGTAGCCCAGCCGATGCCCCGGCATGCCGAACGGCGGCTGTTGCCGCACACCCCCGAACAGCTTTTCGACCTGGTGGCCGACGTCGAGCGTTATCCGGAATTTCTTCCCTGGTGCGTGGCCACCCGGGTGTCGGGCCGCCGCGTCGACGGCTTCATGGCCGAGATGGTGATCGGCTTCAAGATGTTCCGCGAACGCTACGTCTCGCGGGTCGACGTGGACAAGCCGCACCGCATCGACGTCTCGCACTTCCGCGGCCCCTTCAAGCACCTGCGCAACCACTGGATCTTCGAGCCGGCCGAAGGGGGGTGCATCGTCGATTTCTCGGTCGATTTCGAGTTCCACTCGCGCCTGATGGAACGGCTTATCGGTTCCGTCTTCCACGAGGCTGTGCGCCGCATGGTGTCGGCCTTCGAGAAACGGGCGGCCCAGCTTTACGCCCGCCTGCCCGCGCCCGACAACCACACCGTCCAGTCAGCTTCGGGAGACTAGGGCCCTGGCGACCAGCCAGGCGTTGCGCGGGCTTTCGCCGACCCGGCGGATGGCGTAGGGCCACCAGTCGCGGCCGAATGGCAGGTAGAGGCGCACCGCCTCGCCCCCGTCGACCAAAGACTGTTGCAGCACCGGGCGGACCCCGAACAGCATCTCGAACTCGTACTCCCCCGGCCGCCAGCCGTTCCGGCGGGCCAGCTTGCGCAGTTCGGCGATGATCGCCTCGTCATGGGTGCCGAACACCGGCCGCATGCCGGCGGCACGGGCGTCTTCCGACAGCATGCGGCCGGCCAGCGCCCGGTAGCTGGCGTCGATGTCGGGCCGCGCCGCGAAGGCGGTTTGCGGGCTGCCGACGAAGGCGCCCTTGACGAGGCGCACGGTGGCGCCGGCGGCGAGCAGTTGTTCGATGTCGGCGGCCGACCGGCGCAAATAGGCCTGGATGGTGACGGCGGCGGGCAGGCCCCGGCCGCCGAGGGCACCGTGGAGGGCCAGCGTGCGCGGCACGTAACTTTCGTCTTCCATATCGAGCATCAGGGTCTTGCGTCCCGCCGCCGGGCGGCCGGCCAGCGCCTCGGCGATGGAAAGAGCGTTGGCCTCGCCCAGGGCGTCGTCGAGGGCATAGCCGATCTGCGAGGGATCGACCGACACGTGCAGGTCCACGTCGTCGCCGATGGCCGCGACGACGGCCCGGATGCCCGCCACGTTGGCGGCGATCTTTTCGGGGTCGGCCACGTATTCGCCCAGGAAGAAGGCCGAGGTGGAAAAGCCGTGTCCCCGCAGCCGCTGGGCCGCCGCCATGAAATCGGCCACCTCGGGGCCGGCCACGAATCGCGCCGTCAGGCCCGAGGTCGGCGCCCTTTCCTGCATGAAGCGGGTCAGCGCCTCGTTGCGGGCGAGACCGATCATGGCGCTCTGCCACAGTTTCATGATGGCTCCTTGGCCAGGCGTTCGACCATGCGAAGGGCGATTTCCACCGTCTGCTCGCGCACGGCGGCGCGGTCGCCCGCGAAAATGTAACGCTCGTGCCACGTGGGGCCGCCGCGGCGGGCCGCCGCCAGATGGACCAGGCCGACCGGCTTTTCCGGGGTGCCGCCGGCGGGACCGGCGATGCCGGTGACGGCGACGGCAAGGTCGGCGGGGGAATGGGCGAGCGTTCCTTCGGCCATGGCCCGCGCCACCGGTTCGCTGACCGCGCCGTGCGCGGCGATGAGGGGGGCGGGCACGCCCAGCATGGCGCTTTTGGATTCGTTGGTATAGGTGACGAAGCCGCGCTCCACCACGTCGGACGAGCCGGCAACGGCGGTCAGGGCGCCGGCGATCAGCCCGCCGGTGCAGGATTCGGCGGTGGCGAGCCTAAGCCCGTGGGCCCGGCAGGCGGCCAGCACGGCCTCGGCGAGACGAAGAAGGGGGGGCGGAAACATGGCCGCTAGGCTCCCGCCCACCAGGCCAGGACGAAAAGCGCCGCCCCGGCGTAAAGGGCGGCCAGGATGTCGTCGAGCATGACGCCGAGCGCCCCCTTGACGGCGCGATCCGCCCAACTGACCGGCCAAGGCTTGAGGATGTCGGCCAGACGGAACAGCAGGAAGCCGGCGAGGTAGAGTATGGGGTGGGGCGGCACGAAAAGCAGGGTCAGCCACTGGCCGGCCACCTCGTCGATGACCACGGCGCCGGGATCGTCGCCGGCCGGACCGCCGGCCACCCGCCCGACGCTCCACAGGCCAAGGACGAAGACGACAGTGACGGCGGCGGCCAGCCCCCACGGCCCCACCCACGTCTGGAGCATCCACGCGAAGGGCAGGGCGGCCAGCGAACCCCAGGTACCCGGAGCGGCCGGCAGCAGGCCGACGCCGAACCCGGTGGCGGCCAGGACGGCCGGATCCCTGAGATCCATCGGCGGGCGGTCCGCTTTCATTCCCGAAGCCTTCACACGTTTCATCCTTCTCCCGCACGCGGGGGCGATTTGTCCTTCTGATATAGCCGGTTCCGCCGGGGCGGCGCACGCGAAAACGAGGGCGCGCGCGTGTGTAGCGGAGGCTCTGCTACCGCGGCGCGACAATAGAGGCTTGCCAGGGGGAGTGCGAAAAGCTACCGTCAATCTCCACCGCACGATCAACGAAGGCGGCGGAAAAGGGTCGTCAACCCGGGGCCGACGCGTCCTCCGTGAAAAAGTAGGGCGCGAAATCTGGCTCTTTTGGGGGGTGTTATGGAGCCAGCACATCGGGGAAGGACGCGCCGCGAGAAACTGCGGCTTCTCGTCCGGCAGCTTTTCCCCGAGCGGCAGTTCTTCATTCGCACCGACGGTCGCGTCGCCCACGTCCGGTTCTCCCACCGGGTCCAGATGGCGGTATCGGCGGTGGTGATCGCGGCCGGCGCATGGGTCGCCTTCAGCACCGCCAGCTACGTTTTTCATGACGACGTCCTTGCCGCCAAAGACAAGCAGATCGCCAACGTGCGCCTCGCCTATCGCAGCCTGCTGGGCGAGGTGGCCGAGTATCAGAAAAAGTTCACCGCCATGAGCGGCGACCTGGAGCAGTATCACGAGATGATGCTGTCTCTGGCCGAACAGAATACCGCCTTGCAGCGCAATCTGAACTCGATGGAAAACCAGCTTCGCTCCACCGAAACCGAACGCGAGAGCGTGTTGTCGGCCCGCGAGAACCTGAAGGGGCGCCTGGGCGAGCTCGAGCGTGACATGAAGGGGCTGGCCAACCGCAACTTCACCCTCAAGGACAACCTCACGACGATCGAGCAGGAACTGCAGTCGGTGTTGGCGGAACGCAACCATGCCCTGTTCGAGGGCGCGCGTATGCGCCGCCAGATCGAGGGGCTGGAAAGCCGTATGGCGGCGCTGCAGTCGACCCAGAAGGACGTGGTGCAGCGGCTGACCGAGCGCACCGTCGCCACGGTCGAGGAATTCGCCAAGGTCGTTGAACTGGCCGGGCTCGACGTCCAACAGTTGATGAACGAGGACGCCTCGCTGACGGCCAACCAGGGCGGGCCGTTCATCAATGCCGGCGACGTCAGGGCGGACGCGGAACCGGGCGATCTGCTGCAGGTCGGACTGACCAACCTCGACGTGCAGCTCGATCAACTGGAGGGGTTGCAGACCATCCTGGGCAAGCTGCCGTTGGCGCTGCCCATGGATCATTTCCAGATAACCAGTCCTTTCGGAAAGCGGCTCGATCCCATCAACAAGCGGTGGGCCATGCATTACGGCCTTGACCTGGGTGGGGTCCACAAGACGGCCGTCCATGCGACGGCGCCCGGCATCGTGGTGTTCGCGGGGTGGAAGGGAAACTATGGCCGGGTGGTCGAGATCGACCACGGAGCCGGCATCCGCACCCGCTATGGGCACCTCGAGCGGACGCTCGTCAAGAAGGGACAGGAGGTCAAGTTCCGCGATCGGATCGGCCTGATGGGCAATTCCGGGCGGAGCACCGGGTCCCATCTGCACTATGAGATCACTTTCAAGGGAAGACCCAGAGACCCCATGAAGTTCATCAAGGCAGGTCGCTATGTTTTCAAAGAGTAAGAGGGAAGTGGACGGCGGCGCCACGGCGGCCAAGCCGGCTGTCCCGTCCATCATCAGTACCGACATGAAGATTGTCGGCGACCTGACGAGCGAAGGCGAGATCCAGGTGGACGGCACCGTCGAAGGCGACATCCACAGCCGTCATCTGCTGGTTGGCGGCACCGCCCAGATCACCGGCGAGATCATCGCCGAAATGGTCGAGATCTACGGCACCATCCACGGCCAGATCAAGGCGACGACGGTCAGCCTCGCCAAGACCGCGCACGTCGTCGGCGATATCCTTCACGAGAACCTGGCCATCGAGAAGGGCGCCTTCCTCGAAGGGCATTGCAAACGGATGCCCGAGAAGAAGGAAACGAACGAGCGCATCGCGCTGGTCCGCGACAATTCGGCGGGCAACGGCTCGAAGTTGCCCACCACGCCGGCCGCCCTCGGCCCCAACGGCGAAAAGAAAAGCTCCAACTCGCAGTAAACGGCGACGGAAGACGCCCCGTATCCGGCCTCGCCGCGAGGCCGGTTTGGCGCGGCGCTATTCTCTCTGTCCAGAGACGTCCTCCGCACCCCCCTTGCCGTCAGGGGTGGGCACGGGGGAGGCTCGTTACAGGCCGAGCAGGGCCGGCAGTTGGTCGAGGCTGGAAATCTCGCGTTCGGGCTTGGCCGGAAGGTCGTCGGCCCGCTCGCCGGTGCGGTTGACCCACACGGTACGGTACCCGAAGCGGGTGGCGGCGGCGGCGTCCCACGCGTTGGAAGCCAGGAAAAGGATGCGATCGGCCGGGATCTTCAAGCGGTCGACCCCCACCTGATAGGCATTGGGATGCGGCTTGAAGATCTGGGCGACGTCCGCCGAGATGACGTGATGCAGAAGGTCGTGAAGGCCGGCGCTGCGTACCGCCGCAGTCAACATGGTGGTCGAGCCGTCCGACAGGATGGCGGTCTTGATGCCGGCCTGTTTGAGGCCGGCGAGCGTATCCTTGACGTCGGGGAAGGCATCGACCCGCAGCCACATTTCCATCAGCCGCGAGCGCAGCAGGTCGCCCTTGATGCCGAGCGCCGCCATGGCCGAGTCCAGGCTGTTGCCGGTGACGTGCCAGAAATCGACGTAGTCGCCCATCAGGCTGCGCAGCCAGGCGGAGGAGACCTGCTTGGCGCGCCAAGCGGAAATCAGCGGCGCCACCTTGTTGCCCAGCACGTCCCTGTAGCGCCCGATCGCCGAGCCGACGTCAAACAGGGTGCCATAGGCGCCGAAGACGCAGGCATCGATCTCGTCGCGCAGTCGCGGTTCAGACATAAATAGCCCTTCGGTATTACGCATCGCCGCCCCGTGGAAGGGACCGCACCTTATGCGCCCTTCCGGTTATCCGGTCAACCGGCTTGGCGCCCGGACGAGCGCGCGAGATCCAGTTCCAACCCCAACGGCAGCGGCGTGTTGGTCAACCGGCCCCGATACACCTGCAGGTTTTCCAGCACCCTTTGTATATAGTTGCGGGTCTCCCCGAAGGGAATGGACTCGATCCAGTCGACGGTGTCCGCCCACGACTGGCCGGGATTGCCCAGCTCGCGAATCCATTGACGGGCGCGCGACGGGCCGGCGTTGTAGGCGGCCAGCGCCAGCACGTAGGAGCCCCCGAAATCGTCGACCATCTGGGCCAGATAGGCGGTGCCCAGCTTGAGATTGTAGGGAGGATCGCCGGTCAGGCGCTCGTTCGCGTAGGCGACGTCGACGATCTTGGCCACGTGCTTGGCGGTGGCGGGCATCAGCTGCATCAGGCCGCGGGCGCCGGCCGAACTGATCGCTTCCGGCCAGAAGGCGCTCTCCTGGCGGATGACGGCCAGCGCCAGCGCCGGCTCGACCCGGCGGCCGTTCGACCCGGCGGCGACCGGCAATTCGACGGTCGGATATCCCGCCTTGAGCAGGGTCTGGCCGTTGCGGTCGGCGTTCTTGGCGGTCAGCACGCCGAGGTCCGGCCGGCCGGCGATATGGGCGAGATCGGCCGTCAAGGCCCGCCAGCCCGGTTGATCCGAGACCGCGGCCAGGGTCAGCAGGAAGGGTCTGAGGCGCACCGTCTCGCCGACCTGGCCCAGGATCTCGATGGCCCGCGCCAGTTCATGCTTCTTGAAGGCGGCGGCTTCCTCGGCGGTCGGCTGCGGGTCCGCGGGAAACTTGAGCGGACTTTCCGGCGCCAGCTTGGCCAGGGCCAACTGGCCGTAGAAGGTGGTCGGCAGGTGTGCCGCCGCGGCGTACCACAGGTTGGCGACCCTCAGCATCCCCATCGCCTCGGCGGCCCGGCCCGCCCAATAGGCGCCGCGCGCCCGGCTGATCGGATACTGAACCACCTGGTACATGGCCACGAAATGATCCAGGGCGACGGCGTGATCGCCGAGCAGCCGCAGTGCGATCCAGCCGGCCATCCATTCGGCGTCGGCATATTCGCGGGCGTTGGCTTCGGTCGGCTTGAGGCCGTGCTCCTTGGCGATCCGGTAGGCGTCGGTGATGGAGCCGTCGTCCAGCGCCCGGCGGGCCAGGATGTCGCGTTCGATCCACCACTTGCGGGGATACAGGGGATCGGGCGGCAGGCCCTTGAGGAGTTCGCGGGCCGCTTCGTAGCGCCCTTTCTTGCGTCGCCAGCGCAGACGCTCGTAAGTCAGGCCGGGATCGTTCTTGAGCTTGGCGGGGACGCGGTCGAGCAGGCGGTCGATACCGCCCTTGCCGGCCATGAGGGCAAGGCGCGCCTCGGCCAGGGCGCGGGCGTCGGCGTCCACCCGGAACAGCATGTGCTGGGCCGACCACTGGCGGTCCTCCCACAGCAGGCGCTCGAGCCGTGCCCGGTGGTCGGCCGGGGTCAGGAGCCCGCGAAACCGCCGGAAGAAGTTTTGCTCCTGGCTCTTGCCGAAATCGCCCTCGATCCAGGCCTTGCGCACGGCGGCGTGGGCGCCCTCGTCCCTGCCGATGGCCATCAGGGCGGTGGCGTGCCGGATCAGGCCGTCGGTGCTGACCGGCGGGTAGCGCTCGAACCACGCCAGGACGTCCTTGTGCGACATGGCGCCGGGCAGTTTTTCCTCGGCCCGCCGGCGCAAATCGGCCCGCGAGGGCCACTGGGCCTCGCTTTCGAGGAAGGCGACGATCGAGGCGAAGTCGGCGTCGGTTTCCGGGCGCGTGTAGTCGAACCAGCGGACGATCTTGGCGACCAGCGGATCGCCGGCCGCGGCGGCGTGCTGATGGGCCGTCTTCCACTGGTTCTTCTCGATCGCCGCAAAGGCGGCCCGGGCCGCCTTGAAGTCGGAGTCGGAAAGAGGGGCCGCCGACGCGGCGGCAAGGCCGGCGGCGACGGCGATGACGACAGCGCCGAGGAAGGCGGCCAGCCGAAAGGCGCGAAGGCCTGGCCGCGGAGTGGGGGCGGTCGGACACCGCGCCGTAGAGAGGAGGGGTCGCATGGGCACGCACTCTACGCAGGGTGGGGGCCGGCGGCAAGCTGTGACAAGTCCCTATTGCGCACCGCCGCTTGCCGGTCCCGGACGATGGCGTTATGTTCGCCGGAACAAGCGACGGACGCGCAGGAGAGGATTAAATGTTCAAGGGTTCCCTGGTTGCCCTCATCACGCCGTTTCGCAGCGGCGAACTGGACGAGAAGGCCTTCCGCGACTTCGTGGAATGGCAGATCCAGGAGGGAACGGACGGCCTGGTTCCGGTGGGAACGACGGGCGAATCGCCGACGTTGAGCCACCAAGAGCACATGCGGGTGGTGGAGCTTTGCATCGAGGTGGCCAAGGGGCGCGTTCCGGTGATGGCCGGCGCCGGCTCTAATTCGACGCGCGAAGCCATCGCGCTCACCCAGCACGCCAAGAAGGTTGGGGCCGCCGCCGCCCTGGTGGTGACGCCCTATTACAACAAGCCGACCCAGGAAGGGCTGTATCAGCACTACAAGGCGATCCACGACGCCGTCGATCTGCCGATCATCATCTACAACATTCCGGGGCGCAGCATCGTCGACATGTCGGTGGCGACCATGGCCAGGCTGGCCAAGCTGCCGCGTATCGCCGGCGTCAAGGACGCCACCAACGACCTGGCGCGCCCCATGCGCACCCGCATCGCCTGCGGCAAGGATTTCTGCATCCTGTCGGGCGAGGACGCCACCGCCATCCAGCTGATGGCCGGCGGCGGGCATGGCTGCATTTCGGTGACCGCCAACATTGCGCCGCGCCTGTGCGCCGACATGCACCGCGCCTGGCGGGCCGGCGACATGGCCAAGGTGATGGACCTTCAGGAACGGCTGATGCCGCTGCACGACGCCATGTTCTGCGAAACCAGCCCCGGCCCGGTGAAGTACGCGGCGAGCCTGCTTGGCAAGTGCACGGCGGAAGCCCGCCTGCCGCTGTGCGAGATCGCCGAGACCAGCAAGCAGCGCGTCAAGGAGGCCATGGCGGCGGCCGGCCTGCTGTAAGCGGGCCGTTCGTGCCGGTTGTCGATGGCGCAAAAAAAGAAAAAAGGAGTTTCCGGAAATATCGTGGCCAGCAACCGCAGGGCGCGCCACGAATATTTCATCGAGGATACCTTCGAAGCGGGAATCATGCTGGAGGGGACCGAGGTCAAGGCGCTGCGCCTCGGCCAGGGCAGCATCAACGAGGCTTATGCCGGCGAGGTGGAGGGCGAGCTGCACCTGTTCAACGCCTTCATCCCCGAATACAAGTCGGCCAGCCACTTCAACCACGAGCCCCGGCGCACCCGCAAGCTGCTGATGCACCGGCGCGAGATCGCCAGGCTGATCGGCGCCGTGCAGCGGGAAGGCATGACCCTGGTGCCGCTGTCGATCTTTTTCAACCTGCGCGGCATGGCCAAGGTCGAACTGGCGCTGGCCAAGGGCAAGCACAGCTACGACAAGCGGGCCAGCATCAAGGAGCGCGAGTGGAACCGCCAGAAGGCCCGCGTCATGCGCGACCACGGCTAGCCGGCGTCACGCCTTCTCGGGCTCCAGCTCCACGTCGAGGATCTCGGTGACCGGCAGGGTGGCGATGTCGTTGAGTTTCTCGTATTTGGGATTGGCGAGGTCGACCAGGTTGGCCACCCGCGCATAGGTGGACGGCACCAGGATCTCCTCGCCGCCGTCGGTGGTGCGCCGGATGCCGAAGCGCACGTGGTTGCGATCCTCGGCGGTGAGCTTGCCCAGCAGGTTCTTGGTCGCCCAGATGGCACCGCGGCGCGCGAAATCGGAAAGGCGTCCGGCCGTGTTGATGGTGTCGCCCAGCACGGTGAACTCGAGGTGGGTCGGCGTCTGGTAGGTGCCGAACCATTCCTGCCCCTCGTGGATGCCGATGTTGAGGCGCAGTTCGTTGATCCAGTGCTTGCGGTTCTGCCAGCGGCGGCTGATGTCGCGGATGGTTTCCTTCATCTCCTGGGCGCAGCGCAGCGCGTTCAGCGCATAACTGCAGTCCGGCTGCGGGAAAAAATAGCAGACCATGCCGTCGCCGGCATGTTTGCCGTGGGTGGCGTAGTACCGGCGCAGCTTGGGCTCGGTGGCGCCCCACACCTCGTTGATCAGTTCGAAGTATTCCTCGGGCGGCAGTTCGGTGCAGATCTTGACCGAATCCTGGAGGTCGGCCACCAGCACGGCCAACTCGGTCAGATAGGGGCGGCGCTTCTTCAGAAGATCGCGGATGACGATGTCGCGCCGGGCCAGCAGGGCGACCAGCGAATCGCTGACGTTGTCGGCCGCCGCGTAGGTGAAGAAGATGCCCTCGCGGTAGAAGCTGGCGTAAAGGGTGTGCCAGGCCTCGACCTCGCCCGGACGGGCGAGGTTCACCTCGGTGTGCAGCAGGGGCTGGCGGTTGATGGGCTCGACGTCGTCGTAAAGGGCGAACAGCGGCCCCACCGGCGTGCCGCGGGCGGCCAAGTCGGTGCCGAACAGCGCGGTCTTGGCGACCCGGTTCTTGGCGATGGACAGGTGGAAGCGCAGCAGCTCCTCGCAGCCGGCGAAGCCGGGCACCCGGTCGCCCTGGAGAAACAGGCGAAAGAGGTTGCGCTCGGTAATGGCGCTGGCGTCGTCGAGGCGGCGGCCGAAGATCCTGTCCTGGGCCGACGGATTGGCCCATTCCACCTCGAAGCGGTAGTTGACCATGTAGGCCGGCGCCTTGATCTGATCGAGCGTCACCGCCATGTCGCCGCCCCTGGACGGATGGGCGGCGGGCGAGGGGGACGACGCCACCGGCGTCGGCGCCGCCGGCCGGGGCGCCAGGGCTTCGACGCCGTTGCGCGGCGCGGTGCCGGCCGGGGGAACGGGCGGTTCGGGAGCGCCGACCGGCTGCTCCTTCACTTCCTCGGAGGGGCGGTGACCCACCCCCACCATCGAAACGATTTCTGCCATCGTGTGGCCCCTTTTTTTGAGCCCGTTGACCTGGTCGATGGTGGCCAGCACCGAGGCCGGAAAATAGCCAAGGCGAGGAGTCTTCCCAGTTCCCGGGTTGCGGACATCGGGCTTGGGCAGAAGGCCCAGCGCCACGTAATTGTTCAGGGTTGCCCGCGAAATGCCGGTACGCGCCAGCAATTCCTTGCTGGTCAGCGGCGGTTCCTCCGCTAGCTGATCCGTTTCTCCAACCATCTTGGGAGGACAAGCTAGTTAACCAATTATTAACTGTCAAGCCAGCCGTTGGACAGTCCGTTTGGTGCTGGCCGCACGACTTCCAGGGTTTCAGGGAGAGTCCAAATCGAGAGTCCAAGACAAGAGTCCAAAAACGGGCCCCGATCCGGGAGTCCAACGCAAGAGTCCAGGATAAGAGTCCAAGAGTCCAAAAAGAGAGTCCAAGGAGGAGGCCGAGTCAGCGGGGAACGGCGGTTTCGGCCGCCGGCCCGCGGCGCGCCACGGCGCGGCTGAGCAGGGCCAGGCCGGTGCCGGCCAGCGATGCGGCGGCAAGCAGCCCGAAGGTGGTGGCGTAGCTGCCGATGGCCTCGTGGATGACCGAGAACAGCGACGGACCGACCATGACACCGGCAAAGGTGACGGCCAGCGAGGCCCCCGTCGTCGGCCCGATGCGGCCGACCGGGCTCAGGCGGGCCAACTCGGCCAGGAAGACGCCGTTCCAGCCGATCGAGGCGATGCCGAAGACCACGAACAGCGCCCTTAAGCCGAACCCCGGCCAGTCGGGCGAGACCTGGGTGACCAGCGCCGCCGCCAGCCCGGCGATGACGCCGATGACGGCCAGCACGGCGGCGCCGTCGCCGACGCGGTCGGCCACCCATCCCCACATCAGGCGGCCGAAGACGCTGGCCACCTGGACCAGCGAAAGGACCAGCCCGGCCTCGACCAGGGTCATATGGACGTCCTCGACCAGCAGGGTGACCAGGAAGGCGACGAGGCTGAGCTGGGTGATGGTGTAGAAGAACGACGATGCCACCAGCCAACGGATGGGGTGGTTTCGCCAGATCACCGCCAGGCCGTCGAGCAGGCCGCCGCGCAGGCGCCAACCCGCATCGCGGTCGTCGTCCCACAGTGCGCGGCGGGCTTGCAGGGCCACCATGAGGGCGAGCAGGACGACGCCGACCGCCACCGGCACCGCCCGCCAGCCGACATGGACGGCCAAGGGCGGCGCCACCAGCCCGGCGACGGCGCCGCCGATCGGCACCCCGGTCTGCTTGATCGAAAAGATGACGTTGCGATAGCGCTGCCCGGCGAAGCGGGCGAGCAGGTGGGAGGCCGACGGGTTGGTCATGGCGTAGCCGATGCCGAAGAAAACCGAGGCCACGGCCACCGCCGCGACGTTGGGAACGGTAGCCAGCGCGCAGCCGGCCAGGCCCATGAACAGGCTGGCCTGGCTGGTCCGGCAGGCACCCCACCGGCGCACCATGCCGCCGACGATGACCGAGACGATGCTGGCGCTGCCATAGACGATGCTGATCTGAAAGCCGATCTGCGAGGCGGGAATGCCGAGCGAGGTGGCCACGGCCGGGGCGATGGCCGCCAGCATGAGGACGGCCAGCGACATGGCGGCCTGTACCGAGGTGGTGGCGGCGACCACGAACGTGCGGTTGAAAGGGGGAAAGGCTTCCGCTGGCGGCTTGTCGAGGGCGGAGGACGGTTCGGCTGGACGGTCGGTCACCACGTGTATCCCGGCGATTGGCGGGCCAGGCCGTCAAACAGGCCCAGCATGGAATCGAGCCAACCATACACGGGGTCGGGCCGCTCCAGCAGCGGAAAATCGCTGACGCTGCGGGCCCATTGGAAGCCGCCGAAGACGATGAAGTCGGCGTAGGCCGGCGCCTCGCCGGCGATGAACGGCTGTTCGGCCAAAGTGGCGCGCAGGGGCGCCAGGCTGGCCCGGAAGCCTTCGACGCGCTCGTCGCGCCCGGCCTGCACCGCTTCGAGCGGCCGGCCGAGGCGCTTTTCGCGGCTGGCCCGGAAATAGGCGCGGTCCTCGGGGTCGATGTGGCGGAAGATGTCGTGGACGATCAGGGGGAAGATGCCGGCCAGCTGCACGCGGTCGGCCCACTGGTTGATCAGCCGGCAGCTTCCCCGCGCGATGGCGTTGCCGAACAAGGGCGGCCGGTCGGGATAGGCATCCTCCAGGTGGCAGGCGATGCGCCAGCTGTCGGAGACCACGGTATCGCCGTCGACCAGCACCGGCACGCGATCCTGGCCGCTGAAGGCCAGTTGGGCCTTGTCGGAGAAGCGGATGGGAACGCGCGTGGCCGCCAGCCCCTTGGCCGAGAGCGCCATGCGGATGCGCCAGCAATAGGGGCTGAAGCGGCGCTCACCCGCGGCCAGCTCATAGAGGGTCAGCGCCACGGCCTGGGCCGCTCAGCGGCGCTGGTACTGGGTGGCGCCGAACATGATTTCGCGCTGCTTGGCATCCATCGGCCCCGACGACTGGTGTTCCTTCAACAACTGCAGCCCCTTCTGCACCGCCGGCCGCGCGTCGATGGCGGCAAACCAGCGCTTGACGTTGGGGAAGTCGTCGATGTTCTGGCCCTGGCCTTCGGGTTTGCGCAGCCACGGGAAGGTCGCCATGTCGGCGATGGAGTAATCGCTGCCGGCCATGTACTCGACCTCGCCCAGCCGGCGGTCGAGCACGCCGTAAAGGCGTTTGGCCTCGTTGGTGTAGCGGTCGACGGCGTATGGAATCTTCTCGGGCGCGTACCGGCGGAAATGGTGGGCCTGACCCAGCATCGGCCCGATGCCGCCCATCTGGAACATCAGCCATTCGATGACCCGGTAGCGGCCGGCGACGTCGGCGGGCATGAAGCGGCCGGTCTTTTCGGCCAGGTACATCAGGATGGCGCCCGATTCGAACAGCGGGTAGGGGCGCCCGCCGGGACCGTCGGCATCGACGATGGCCGGCATCTTGTTGTTGGGGCTGATCTTCAGGAAATCGGGATTGAACTGGTCACCCTTGCCGATGTCGACCGGGATCACCCGGTAGGGCAGCCCGGTCTCTTCGAGCAGGATGGAGATCTTGAAACCGTTGGGGGTCGGCCAGGCGTACAAGTCGATCATGGGTCAGCTCCTCGGGCGGCGGTTTCCGCTTAGGTGGGAGCGCCGCCCCGTCCTGTGAAGGGGCGGCCGGCCGACCCGGCGTTGCGCGGTCAGGCCGGCACGGCCTGGAAGCGCCGTCGCGCCGCCTCGATCTGGGCGGCCAGTTCGTCGTACTCGCGCACCACCGGGAACTGCGGGAACTCGCGGATGACGTTGTCCGGGGCGCGGAACAGGATGCCGGCGTGGGCGGCGGCCAGCATCGAGGTGTCGTTGTAGGAATCGCCGGCGGCGAAGACCGTGAAGTTCAGCTTGCGGAAGGCCTCGACCGAATGGCGCTTCTGGTCCTGCATGCGCAGATGGTAGTTGACCACCCGGCCGTCGCCGTCCACTTCCAGGTTGTGGCAGAACAGCGTCGGCCAGCCCAGCTGGCGCATCAGCGGCTTGGCGAATTCGTAGAAGGTGTCGGACAGGATCACCACCTGGAAGGTCTCGCGCAGTTTGTCCAGGAAGGCCCGGGCGCCGTCCATCGGTCCCATCTCGGCGATCACCGCCTGGATGTCGCCGATGCGCAGGCCATGCTCGTCCAAGATCTTGAGGCGCTGGCGCATCAGGACGTTGTAGTCCGGGACGTCGCGGGTGGTGGCGCGCAGGGCCGGGATGCCGGTCTTCTCGGCCACGTTGATCCAGACCTCCGGCACCAGGACCCCTTCGAGGTCGAGACAGACGATTTCCAAGGTGGTTCCTCCCAACGGTGGTTTGCCGGGGGATATAGCAGGCGAAGGGCGGGCGGGGCAAACCCGAAGTGTCAGTCGGCGAGGATCGGCCGGACCTGATCGAACACCGCGTGGAACATCGCCTCGGTCAGCCGGCCGGTGTTGGTGTTGTAGCGCGAGCAATGGTAGCTGTCGGCCAGCACGGGGCCGCCGGGCAGGCGGTGGAGCGCGCCGTGGGCGAACGGCCACGCCGACTTGCGCTGCCCGAGCGCGGCGAGCACGCTGCCATGGGCGATGGTGCCCAAGGCCAGGATGGCGCGCAGGGCGGGGAGCGAGGCGATCTGCGCCTCGAGGAACGGCCGGCAGGTGGCGATCTCGGCCGGCGTCGGCTTGTTTTCCGGCGGCACGCAGCGCACCGCGTTGGTGATCTCGCAGCCGATCAGGCGAAGCCCGTCGTCGGGCCTGGCCTCGTAGATGCCGGCGGCCAGGCCGTATTTTTTCAGGGTGGCGTACAACAGATCGCCGGCGTAGTCGCCGGTGAACGGCCGGCCGGTGCGGTTGGCGCCGCGCAATCCCGGCGCCAGGCCGACGATGAGCAGGCGTACCTCTGCCGGCTGGGCGGGGCCGAACGGCACGACCGGGTCGTTGTGCCAGTCGGGAAAGGCGGCCCGGTTGTTGTCCCGGAAATCGGCCAGCCGCGGGCACAGCGGACAGCCGGACGGCGGGCGCGAGCCAAATGGATGGACGGTCGGCATGGTGGCGGCTGCCGGTCAGGCGGGTTCGACGTAGGAGCCGGGGCCGTCGCTCGCGGGCAACTCGCCGCCCCGGTGGTTGCCCAGGCGCTCGATGCGGGGCTGCAGCTCCTGCAGTTCCAGGAAGAAGTCGGCTTGGCGGCGCAACTCGTCGGCCACCATGGGCGGCTGCGAGCGGATGGTGCTGACCACCGTCACCCGCACGCCCCGGCGCTGGATGGCCTCGACCAGCCGGCGGAAGTCGCCGTCGCCGGAAAACAGCACCACATGATCCAGATGTTCGGACATCTCCATGACGTCGACCGCCAGTTCGATGTCCATGTTGCCCTTGATCTTGCGCCGCCCGGTGACGGCGTCGGTGAATTCCTTGGTCGGCTTGGTGACCATAGTGTAGCCGTTGTAGTCCAGCCAGTCGACCAGCGGGCGGATCGGCGAATAGTCCTGGTCCTCGAGGAGGGCGGTATAGTAGAAGGCGCGGATAAGGGTGGCCTCGGTGGCGAACAGTTCGAGCAGCCGCCGGTAGTCGATATCGAAGCCGAGGGCCCGGGCGGCCGCGTAAAGGTTGGACCCGTCGATAAATAGACCGAGCCGTTCGTGCGGATAAAAATTCATTGGAAATCCTTTATTAATTAACTAGTTAAATTAAAAGTCTAATCTGAAACATAAGTCAAATCGACAACGGCGGACGATACGGCCAACGGGGGCCGGGAACGAGCTGTTCCTGACCTACTAGGTAGGCCCCGGGCGGCACCGCCGCAAGCACGAATCGGCGAGGATGGCGATGATTCTAATCGGCGTCGGATCGAACATTCCGGGCCCGCAGGGGGCGACCCCGCGCCAGAACTGTCATAACGCGCTCAAGCTTCTGGAGGACTCCGGCGTGACGATCACCCGGCGCTCGCGGTGGTACCGCAGCGCCCCGGTTCCCCCGTCCGATCAGCCGTGGTTCATCAACGGCGTCGTCGCCGTCGAGGCGGCCGGCCTCGAGCCGGAACCCCTGCTCGAGTGCCTCCATCAGATCGAGCTCGAATTCGGGCGCCGGCGCTCCCACCCCAACGCGCCCCGGCCGCTGGATCTCGACATCCTCGATTTCGACGGGCGGATCACCGCCCCGGACGCGGCGGTGGTGTTGCCCCATCCCCGCATGCACCAGCGGGCCTTCGTGCTGATGCCGCTTTCCGAGATCGCGCCGGAATGGCGCCATCCGGTCATCGGCGACACCGTCTTCGACCTGATCGCCGCCTTGCCGGACGACCAGTTCATCGAGCCGGTGCCCTGAACGGCCGGCGGCCGGCCGCAGGGGCCGGTTGCCGATTCCCAACGATGCGGCCTTGCCTATTGGCCGCGGTCCAAATATATATGGGCGAAATCCCCCTCATCCTATTGGCTGCGGAGACCTGTTTACATGGCCCGGGTTACCGTCGAAGACTGCGTCATCAAGATTCCGAACCGCTTCGACCTCGTCATGGTGGCGGCCCAGCGGGCCCGCGACATCGCGGCGGGAGCGCCGCTGACGGTCGATCGCGACAACGACAAGAATCCGGTGGTCGCCTTGCGCGAGATCGCCGACGAAACCATCGACATCGACAACCTCACGGATTCCCTGGTCAAGGGCCTTCAGAAGCACGTCGAGTCCGACGAGCCGGAAGAGGACGAGATGGACCTGCTGGCGATCCAGCAGGAACTTGGCATTTCCGTTGCCGAAACCCCGAGCAGGGTCGTGGCCGAGGACGGCGACGACGAACTCGAAGCCGAAGGCGAAGAGTCGGGCGAGGCCCTCTACGAGGACGTCGACGAGGCCGATTTGGCCGCAGACCCGGCGCTGGGGGCGGATAGCGACTCCGACGAGGTGTGATGTGACTCCGGCGGGGGGCGGACGTGCGATCGCACGGCCTTTCCCCGTCCGTGGACCGGCGGGGGCAGCCGGCTTCCCAGAGATGTGATGTGGCGAGGCGCTGAATGATTCGGCAATTCGAACTTGTCGAACGCGTGCTCGCCTACGATCCCGACGCCGATGAAGACGCCCTGAACCGGGCCTACGTGTTCGCCATGAAGGCGCACGGCTCGCAGAAGCGCGCCTCGGGCGATCCCTATTTCTCGCACCCCATCGAAGCGGCCGGCATCCTGACCGACTACCGGCTGGACACCGCCTCGATCATCACAGCCCTGCTGCACGACACCATCGAAGACACGTCGGCGACGATCGACGACATCACCAAGCATTTCGGTCCCGACGTGGCGCGCCTGGTTGACGGCGTCACCAAGCTGACGCGCATCGAGATGCCGTCCGACCACGCCAAGCAGGCGGAAAACTTCCGCAAGCTGGTGCTGGCCATGTCGAAGGACATCCGCGTCCTTCTGGTCAAGCTGGCCGACCGGCTGCACAACATGCGCACCCTCCACTACATCTCCAATCCGGAAAAGCGCCAGCGCATCGCCCGCGAGACGATGGAGATCTATACGCCGCTGGCCGAGCGCATCGGCATGCAGGAGCTCAAGAGCGAGCTCGAGGACCTGGCCTTCGCCGAGCTCAACCCCGACGCCCGCAACTCGATTATGGCCCGCCTCGATTTCCTGCGCGAACAGAGCGGCGGGGCGATCCCGATCATCGTCAAACAGTTAGAATCGCTGCTGGCCGAGGGCGGTGTCAAGGCCAGCGTGTCGGGGCGCGAGAAGAAGCCCTATTCGATCTGGCGCAAGATGCAGCGCAACAACATCAATTTCGAGCAGCTCTCCGACATCATGGCGTTCCGCCTGCTGGTCGATTCTCTGGACGACGTCTACCGGACGCTGGGCGTCATCCACAACGCCTATCCGGTGGTTCCCGGCCGCTTCAAGGATTACGTCAGCACGCCCAAGCCCAACGGCTATCGCTCGGTGCATACCGGCGTGTTCGGCCCCAAGGGCGAGCGCATCGAGATCCAGATCCGCACCCACGAGATGCACGAGGTGGCAGAGCGCGGCGTCGCCGCCCACTGGAACTACAAGCAGGGGGCCGGCAGCACCGAAGGGCCGCAGTACCGCTGGCTGCGCGAGCTCTTGGACATCCTGGACCAGGCCTCCGGCCCCGAGGAGTTCCTGGAAAACACCAAGCTCGAGATGTTCCAGGATCAGGTGTTCTGCTTCACGCCCAAGGGCGACCTCATCAGCCTGCCGCGCGGCTCGACTCCGGTCGACTTCGCCTATGCCGTCCATTCCCAGGTCGGCGATACCTGCGTCGGCGCCAAGATCAACGGCCGCATCCGGCCGCTCAAGGTCGAGTTGCGCAACGGCGACCAGGTCGAGGTCCTGACCTCGAAGGCGCAGACGCCGTCGCCGGAATGGGAGCGCTTCGTGGTCACCGGCCGGGCCCGGGCCCGCATCCGCCGGTTCATCCGCTCCAAGGAGCGCGAGCAGTACGTCCAGCTCGGCCGCGCCATCCTGCAGAAAGCCTTCCGCGACGCGGGCTACGAGTTTGCCGACAAGGCGCTGGAAGGCGTGCTCAAGGTCTTCAAGGCGAACACGCCGGACGATATCTGCGCCGGCGTGGGCGCCGGCAACCTGGCCGGGCGCGAGGTGGTCGAGACGGTCTACCCGGGGGTGCGCGAGAAGCGCCTGGGTTCGGAAAAGGTGGTGCCGATCGGCCGCGCCCGCAATCGCGCCAAGGGCAGGGACCCGGCGGTGCCGATCGTCGGCCTCATTCCCGGCATGGCCGTCCACTTCGCCGGATGCTGCCATCCGCTGCCGGGGGATCGTATCGTCGGCATCATCGCCACCGGCCGCGGAGTCACCATCCATACCATCGATTGCCGCGAGCTCGAGGGGCTGAGCGACCAGCCGGAACGCTGGCTCGACGTGTCGTGGGACACCCAGGGCGAGGTGGAAAGCCACGTCGGGCGCATCACGCTCACCCTGCTCAACACGCCGGGCAGTCTCGGCACGGTGTCCAACCTGATCGCCAAGAACGACGGCAACATCAACAACCTCCGGATCGTCAACCGCTCGCCCGATTTCTTCGAGATGCTGATGGACATCGAAGTCAAGGATCTCAAGCATCTGACCAACATCATCGCGGCGCTCCGCGCCTCGCCGGTGATCAACGACGTCGAGCGGGCCCGCGGTTGACGGGGGCTCGCCGGTCCATCCCGGCGGGGCGGGGCGCCACGCGTTTTCCTGATGGCGGGACGGCCTGAAACGCCTATATTCGCGCCATGTTCCTAAGGCGCAGAAAGATGTCCTGGGCCCGGCGGTTCCGGGAGGTGATGTGGCCCAGCGCCGGATGGCGGCGCTCGACCTCGTATCTGTTCCACCGCATCGCGCGCATTCCGGGAACGCCGCATTACATCGCCGCCGGACTGGCCTGCGGCGCCGCCATTTCGTTCACCCCGTTCATCGGCCTGCATTTCGTGCTGTCGTTCCTGCTGGCCTGGATCGTCCGTGGCAGCTTGGTCGCCGCCGCTCTCGGCACGGCGGTCGGCAATCCGTGGACCTTTCCGTTCATCTGGATCTGGATTTACGAACTCGGTCACTGGATGCTGAACGTCCGCAGCCCGATACCGGCCGAGGCGGTGAACTTCGTGCATCTGTTCGCCAGGATCACCGGCTCCTTGTTGCGCATGGACATGCATTATCTGTTCGACATTGCAGGGCCGGTGCTGTGGCCGATGTTCATCGGCAGCATTCCCACGGCGATCGTCGTCTGGTTCGTGTTCTACCTGCCGCTCAAGCCGGCGGTGGCCGCCTATCAGCACCGCCGGCGTTTCCGCAGAATGAAGAAGGCACAGGAGGAATCGGATGCACCGACGCCTGAGACTCGGCGTTAACATCGATCACGTCGCGACCATCCGCAACGCCCGCGGGGGGCACTTTCCCGACCCGCTGCGCGCCGCCATGCTGGCGGTCGAGGCCGGGGCCGACGGCATCACCGCGCATCTGCGCGAGGACCGCCGGCACATCTCCGATGCCGACATCTCGAAGATCCGCCAGGCCATTCCGGTACCGCTCAACCTCGAGATGGCGGCGACCGAGGAAATGCTGGCGATCGCCCTGCACCATCGCCCGCACGCCGCCTGCATCGTGCCCGAGAAACGCGAGGAGCGAACCACCGAAGGCGGACTCGACGCGGCGCGCGGCCACAACCACCTGAAGCCGTTCGTCGCCGCGCTCGGCAGGGCCGGCATCCGCGTTTCGCTGTTCGTCGAGCCCGATTTGCGGCAGCTCGACGCGGCCGTTTCCTTGGGGGCCCCCGTCGTCGAACTGCACACCGGCGCCTATTGCGACGCCGAGGACGGCCGGCGTGAGCGCGAGCTGGAACGCATCCGCGAGGCCGCCGCCCACGCCGAGAAGGTCGGGCTGGAATGCCATGCCGGCCACGGACTGACCTACGAGACGGTGAAGCCGATCGCCGCCATCCCGGCCATCGTCGAGCTGAACATCGGCCACTTCCTGGTGGGCGAGGCCATCTTCGTCGGCCTTGCCGAAAGCATTCGCGGCATGCGCGCGCTGATGGACGAGGGACGGGCCGGCCGATGATCCTGGGCCTCGGTACCGATCTTTGCGACATCCGGCGCGTCGAACGCGCGCTCGCGCGTTTTGGCGAGCGCTTCACCTTGCGCCTGTTCACCGATACCGAGCGGGCCAGGGCGGCCGGCCGGCCGCGCAAGTCGGCCCATGTCTTTGCCCAATGCTTCGCCGCCAAGGAGGCCTGCGCCAAGGCCCTGGGCACCGGCTATCGCCGGGGCGTTTTCGCCCGCGACATCGCAGTCGCCAATCACCCCAGCGGGCAGCCCTACCTTACGCTGCACGGCGGCGCCCGCCGGCGTCTCGACGAACTGACGCCCTCCGGCATGGTCGCCCGGATCGACGTTTCGCTGACCGACGAGAACCCGATGGCCCACGCCATCGTCATCATCTCGGCGGTGCCGGCGCCGGATGCTGCCGCCGGGGAAGGTCCTTGACACCGCGGGCGCGGACTGGCTTGATCGAGCGTTGATGCGCCAGCCTGACCCTTCATGACAGTAAAATCAATACGTTAAACGGACATTTTAATGAGTCGCAATAAGACACAGGGCTGGAAGGAGACGGTGAAGACCGTCTTCTACGCCGTTCTCATCGCCATTTTCATCCGCACCTTCGCGTATGAGCCCTTCAGTATTCCCTCGGGGTCGATGATCCCGACGCTGCTGGTCGGCGACTATCTGTTCGTTTCCAAGTTCTCGTATGGCTACAGCCGCCACTCGCTGCCGTTCAGCCTGCCGCTGATTCCGGGCCGCATCCTCTACACCCAGCCGGAGCGCGGCGACGTCGTGGTCTTCAAGTTGCCGGCCGACAACCGCACCGACTACATCAAGCGGATCATCGGCCTGCCCGGCGACCGCATCCAGGTCAAGGACGGCGTGCTTCACATCAACGAACAGCCGGTGAAGCGCGAGCGGGTGGCCGACCACATGCGCTACCTGACCAGCGGCAACGTGATGCGCGACCCGCGCTATATCGAAACCCTGCCCAACGGCAAGCAACACCCGATCATCGAGGCGCAGGGCGATTTCGGCCAGGGCGACGATACCCGGGTCTATACCGTGCCCGAGGGCCACTTCTTTGCCATGGGCGACAACCGGGACAGTTCGCTGGACAGCCGCTTCCCGGATGTCGGCTTCGTTCCCAAGGAGAACCTGGTCGGCCGCGCCGAATTCCTGTTCTTCTCGATCGAGGGCAGCGTGTGGAAGATATGGACCTGGCCGACCGCGATCCGCTTCGATCGCCTGTTCAGCGGCATCGACTGAGACGGATGAGCACCGTCTCCGACCCTTTGGGCAAGATCCTCGGTCACCGTTTCAACCGGCCGGAACTGGTGCGCGAAGCGCTCTGCCATTCCAGCGCGGCGCAGGGGCAAAGCGGCCGGCCGGCGTCGTACGAGCGGCTGGAATTCCTGGGCGACCGGGTGCTGGGCCTGGTGGTCGCCCGCCTGCTGTTCGACCGTTTCGCCGGCGAGAGCGAGGGCCACCTGGCCCGCCGGCATGCCGAACTGGTGCGCAAGGAAACGCTGGCCCGCGTCGCCGTCAACCTCGGCCTGGGGCGCCACATCCGGCTGTCGCGTGGCGAGGAGGAGGCCGGCGGGCGCGACAATCCGGCCATCCTGGCCGACGTCTGCGAGGCGGTCATCGCGGCGATTTTCCTGGACGGCGGGTTCGAGGCGGCGGCGGCGTTCATCGGCCGCCATTGGGCGGTTCTGATCGAGGAGGACCTGACACCGCCCAAGGACGCCAAGACGGCGCTCCAGGAATGGGCCCAGGGGCGTGGCCTCGACTTGCCGCTCTATCGCGAGGTCGGTCGCGAGGGGCCGCCGCACGCGCCGCTCTTCGAGGTCGAGGTGTCCATTGAGGGCCACCCGCCCGAGGTGGCCAATGGGCCGTCCAAGCGGACGGCCGAACAGGCGGCGGCCGGGGCCCTGCTGGCCCGGCTGGAGGTGCGATATGGCGGCTGATCATCCGACCCGCTGCGGCTTCGTCGCCGTGCTGGGGGCACCCAATGTCGGCAAGTCGACGCTGATCAACCAGATTGTCGGCGCCAAGGTGTCCATCGTGTCGCCCAAGGTGCAGACGACGCGCACGCGCGTGCTCGGCATCCACATCGAGGGGACGTCCCAGATCGTCTTCATCGATACCCCCGGCATCTTCCAGCCGCGGCGCCGGCTGGACCGCGCCATGGTGGCGGCCGCCTGGGGCGGCGCCGAGGACGCCGACTCGGTACTGCTGCTGGTCGATGCCGCCAAGGGGCTGG
This sequence comes from Shumkonia mesophila, assembly GCF_026163695.1. Classification (NCBI taxonomy): domain Bacteria; kingdom Pseudomonadati; phylum Pseudomonadota; class Alphaproteobacteria; order Rhodospirillales; family Shumkoniaceae; genus Shumkonia; species Shumkonia mesophila. Next base: position 227,842 of record NZ_JAOTID010000002.1, read on the forward strand.
ACGCCAACACCCGGGCCATCGTCGAGCGCCTGAAAACGGCCGGCCGGCCGGCCGTTCTGGTGCTCAACAAGGTCGACCTGGCCAAAAAGCCGGCGCTGCTGGCCCTCGCCTCCGAGCTCAACGCCAGCGGCGCGTTCACCGACACCTTCATGGTCTCGGCGTTGACCGGCGATGGCGTCGGCGACCTGGTGGCCCATCTGGCCGCGCGCATGGCGGAAGGGCCCTGGCATTTCCCCGAGGATCAGATTTCCGACATGCCGCAGCGGCTGCTGGCCGCCGAGATCACCCGCGAGCAACTGTACCGCCAGCTTCACGAGGAACTGCCCTACGCCGCCACCGTCGAGACCGAATCGTGGGAAGAACGGCGCGACGGCAGCGTCAAGATCGATCAGGTGGTTTTTGTCGAGCGCGAAAGCCAGCGGGCCATCGTGCTGGGCAAGGGCGGCCGGCGCATCCGGGCGCTGGGCGAGGCGGCCCGCATCGAACTGGCGGCGATTTTCGAGCGCCGGGTCCATCTGTTCCTGTTCGTCAAGGTGCGCGAATCGTGGGGCGACGATCCCGAGCGCTACCGGGACTGGGGACTCGATTTCAACGCCTGACATTTCCTCCTCGCGGCATTCCCGGGATCGGCTAGAGTAGGGCCATGGAGTGGACCGACGAGGGCATCGTTCTTTCCGCCCGCAAGCATGGCGAGACGTCGGCGATCGTCACCCTGCTGACCCGCGCCTATGGCCGCCACGCCGGGCTGGTGCGCGGCGGGGCGGGCAAGGCGGCGCGCGGCATCCTGCAGCCCGGCAACCGCGTCGAAGCCCACTGGCGGGCCCGGCTGGCCGAGCACCTGGGCACGCTCACCTGCGAGATGACCCACGCCTTCGCAGCCGCCGTGCTCGACGACGCTGCCCGTCTGGCCGCCCTTTCCTCGGCCTGCGCCATCGCCGAGGCGGCGCTGCCCGAGCGCGAGCCCTTTCCCTCGGTCTACGACGGCCTGCTGGCCCTGCTGGGCGCCATCGAGAACGACGTCTGGCCGGTCGCCTATGTGCGCTGGGAGCTGGGCCTGCTGACCCAGCTGGGCTTCGGCCTCGATCTTTCCGAATGCGCCGCCACCGGACGCAACGACCAGCTCGCCTACGTGTCGCCGAAATCGGGCCGGGCGGTGTCGCTGGCCGCCGGCGAGCCTTACAAGGGCCGGCTGCTGGCGCTGCCGGCCTTCCTGGCTGGCGGCGGCAACGGGGCGGGGCCCGGGGCCCTGCTCGACGGCCTTCGCCTCACCGGCCATTTCCTCGAACGCCACCTTTTCGCCCCCATGGGCGTCCCCATGCCGGCGGCTCGCCGCCGGCTGGAAGAGCGCCTGCGCCACGGCGCGGGCGCGCCATGAATTGATGCTTTGATGCGCCTGCGCGCTACATGTAGTATCCCGTTTCAATCTCGCTGCGACAGACCACAGGTTTCGAACCGACCATGAAAGACGCCGCCCCGACCGGGGAAATCCGCGATACGCCGCTCGCCGAGGCCCTCGGCGAACGCTACCTGTCCTATGCCCTTTCCACCATCATGTCGCGCTCGCTGCCCGACGTGCGCGACGGCCTGAAGCCGGTGCATCGGCGGCTGCTTTACGCCATGCGCCAGCTCAAGCTCGACCCCACCTCGGGCTACAAGAAGTGCGCCCGCGTGGTGGGCGACGTCATCGGCAAGTACCATCCGCACGGCGACGTCGCGGTCTATGAGACGCTGGTGCGCCTGGCCCAGGAATTCGCCGTCCGCTACCCGCTGGTCGACGGCCAGGGCAACTTCGGCAACATCGACGGCGATAACGCGGCGGCCATGCGCTACACCGAGGCGCGGATGACCGCGGTGGCCCAGGCGTTGCTCGAAGGCATCGACGAGAACGCCGTCGACTTCCGCGACACCTATGACGGCGAGGACGAGGAGCCGGTCGTTCTGCCGGCGCGCTTCCCCAACCTGCTGGCCAACGGGGCCGCCGGCATCGCGGTCGGCATGGCGACCAACATTCCGCCCCACAACGTCGGCGAGCTGTGCGACGCGCTGATCCTCCTCAACAAGACGCCGTCGGCCACCGTCGAGGAACTGGTCGGGGTGGTGCGCGGCCCGGACTTTCCGACCGGCGGCATCCTGGCCGAGGCGCCGGGCGCCATCCTCGAGGCCTATCGAACGGGGCGCGGCAGCTTCCGCCTGCGGGCCCGCTGGGAGAGCGAATCCCTGGGCCACGGCCAGTACCAGATCGTCATCACCGAGATCCCCTACCAGGTGCCCAAGGCGCGCATCATCGAACGGGTCGCCGAACTGCTGGCCGCCCGCAAGCTGCCGATGCTGGCCGACATCCGCGACGAATCGACCGACGACGTGCGCATCGTGCTGGAACCGAAAAGCCGCACCGTCGAGGCCGAGCACCTGATGGAGCATCTGTTCCGCCTGACCGACCTCGAGGTGCGCTTCGGCCTCAACATGAACGTGCTGGGCGCCGACAACACGCCGCGGGTCATGAACCTCAAGGAGGTGCTCGCCGCCTTCCTGGAGCACCGCCAACAGGTGCTGGTGCGGCGTACCGAGTTCCGCCTGGACAAGATCGAGCGCCGGTTGGAGATCCTGGGCGGCCTGCTGATCGCCTATCTCAACCTCGACGAGGTCATCCGCATCATCCGCGAGGAGGACGAGCCGAAGGCCGAGTTGATCCGGGCCTTCAAGCTGACCGACACCCAGGCGGAAGCCATCCTCAACATGCGCCTGCGCCACTTGCGCCGGCTGGAGGAGCAGGCCATCCGCACCGAGAACGCCGAGTTGACGGCGGAGAAGGCCGACCTTCAGGACCTGCTGGCCAAGCCGCAGCGGATGCGCAAGGTGATCGGCGCCGAAATGCTCGACATTCGAAAACAGTTCGGGCCCGACACCGCGCTGGGCAAGCGGCGCACCGACATCGGCGACGCGCCCTCCGCCATCGTCGTGCCGCTGGAGGCGATGATCGAGCGCGAGCCGATCACCGTCATCTGTTCGGAGAAGGGCTGGATTCGCGCGATCAAGGGCCACATGGAGGACCTTTCCGAGGTCCGCTACAAGGAAGGCGACCGCGGCAAGTTCATACTGCGGGCCCAGACCACCGACAAGCTGCTGGTGTTCGCCACCAACGGCCGCTTCTACACCGTCGGCTGCGACAAGCTGCCGGGCGGGCGCGGCAACGGCGAGCCGCTGCGCCTGATGATCGACCTCGACGCCGGCCATGACGTGGTCGGCCTCATGGTCCACCGGCCGGGCGGGCGCCTGCTGGTGGCCGGCGAATCCGGGCGCGGCTTCGTGGTCGAGGAGGATGCCGTCATCGCCCAGACGCGGGCCGGCAAGCAGATCCTCAACCTGGCGGACGGCGAGGAGGCGGCGCTGTGCGCGCCGATCGGCGAAGGGGCCGATTCAATCGCCGTCGTCGGCAACAACCGCAAGCTCCTGATCTTCGGGCTGGACGAGGTGCCGGTCATGACCCGCGGGCGTGGCGTCATCCTGCAACGCTATGGCAAGGGCGGCCTCATCGCCGACGCCATCGCGTTCAAATTCGCCGACGGGCTGACCTGGCCGGCCGGAACCCGCACCCGCACGGAAACCAACTTGGCCCCCTGGCACGGCAAGCGCGCCCAGGCCGGCCGGCTGCCGCCGGGAGGTTTCCCCCGTTCCAACCGGTTTACAGGGGGGCCGGTTGCCTGATAGGAAGGCGGGGCCGCCTGTTCGGCGATCCAGACAGGATTGAGGAGAAAACCATGCGTGGTCCGACGACCGTTCAACCGACCCTGATTTCCGCCGTATGGTCCGCCGCCGGGGCCGGCTGGCTGCGCGCCGCCATTCTCGCCGTCGTCGGCAGCCTGTTGCTGACCGCCTCGGCCAAGATCCTGGTGCCGTTCTGGCCGGTTCCCATGACCATGCAGACCTTTGCCGTGCTCGTCATCGGCATGGCCTATGGGCCGCGCCTCGGGGTGGCGACCGTGGCGCTTTATCTGGCCCAAGGGGCGCTAGGCCTGCCGGTCTTTGCCGGCACCCCGGAAAAGGGCATTGGGCTCGCCTACATGGTGGGACCGACCGGGGGATATCTGGTCGGCTATCTGCTGGCGGCGACGGCCTGTGGCTATCTGGCCGAACGGGGCTGGGATCGCGGCCTTTTCACCACCGCCGCGGCCTTGGTCATTGGCAACGTCATTCTTTTCCTTCCGGGCGTGCTGTGGCTGGGCGTCCTGTTCGGCTGGAGCAAGCCGATCCTGGCGTGGGGGCTGACGCCCTTCCTCCTTGGCGAGGCCACGAAGATGGCTCTGGCGGCCGTGGTCATCCCGTTGGCCTGGAAAGCGGTGCGGAGCCGCCGCCACTAGAGTGGCTCGGCGGTTTCCGATCGCCGGCCTGCACGCCTATCTGGCCGGCCCGTGGCGGGTTCAGCGGTTCATCGGCGATCGGCGTCGCGACGACCGCGGGTCCTTCGTCGGAGACGCCCTTTTCGACCGAGAAGGACAGGGCCTCCGCTATCGTGAGCAAGGCATCCTGCGGCTGAGCGGCTTCCAAGGGGAGGCGAGCCGCGCCTACGTGTACGCGTTCCCCGCAGCGGCCGTCGCCAACGTCCATTTCGAAGACGGCCGGTTTTTTCACACCCTCGATCTTTCCAGCGGCGGGTGGTCGGTCGAGCATCGATGCGGCGACGATCTCTACCGGGGAGATTTCGCGGTCAGCGGCGAAGACCGGTGGGGCGTGGTCTGGCAGGTAGACGGCCCGCGCAAGGCATTGATCCTCGATGCCGAGTACCGGCGAGTACGAGCGTAGTGCCCACCCTCAACCGAACACGACCTTCGGCAGCCAGGTCGCCAATGCCGGGAACCAGGCCACCAGGCCCAGGCAGACGATCTGCATGAGAACGAAGGGGATGACGCCCTTGTAGATGTGCATGGTCGTCACCGAGGCCGGCGCCACGCCGCGCAGGTAGAACAGCGAGAAGCCGAAGGGCGGCGTCAGGAACGACGTTTGCAGGTTGAGGGCCATCATGATGCCCAGCCATACCGGGTCGAGTCCCATGGTCAGCAGCACCGGGGCGACGATCGGCACCACCACGAAGGTGATCTCGATGAAATCGAGGAAGAAGCCCAGGAAGAACATCATCGTCATGACCACGACCATGGCACCGAAGGCGCCGCCGGGCAGGCCGCTCAGCAGTTCGTGAACCACGTCGTCGCCGCCGAAGCCGCGGAAGACCAGCGAGAACAGCTGGGCGCCGATGACGATGACGAAGACCATCGAGGTGATGCGGGCCGTCGAGCGGGCGACGTCGCCGAGGATGCCGCTTTCGTGCGCCCGCATCAGGGCGACCGTCGTGCCCCAGACGACGCCGGCGCACAAAAGTGCCGCCACCGCGATGCCGGCCAGACCGGCGACGGGGATGGTGTCGCGGGCCAGGCGGAGATCGACGAAGGAGGTCAGCACCAGGACGCCGATCAGGCTGAAGGCGCCGACGAGGACGGCCGCCCCGCGGCCGCTGTTCAGCCGCTGGCCGGCCAGCAGCAGCGAACCGACGGCGCCGACGGCGGCGGCTTCGGTCGGGGTCGCGATGCCGCCCAGGATCGAGCCCAGGACGGCGACGATCAGCACGATGGGGGGAATCAGGGCGTTGAGCACCATGACCACGAAGGCGCCACCCACGGGACCGCCCTCGTCGCGCGGCACCGCCGGCGAGGTTTCGGGGCGCAGCCAGGCCATGAGGATCTGGTAGAGGATGTAGACGCCGACGAGGAGAAGGCCCGGGATCAGGCCGCCGGCGAAAAGATCGGCCACCGAGACCGATTCGGGGGCGAAGATGCCCTGGTTGAGCTGGGCCGTCTGGTAGGCCGCCGAAATCACGTCGCCCAGCAATACCAGAACGATGGAGGGCGGGATGATCTGGCCCAGGGTGCCCGCCGCGCAGATGGAGCCGCAGGCCAGCGCGGGGTCATAGCCGCGGCGCAGCATGGTGGGCAGCGCCAGCAGGCCCATGGTGACGACGGTGGCCCCGACGATGCCGGTGGAGGCAGCCATCAGGGCGCCCACCACCGAGACCGAAATGCCGAGGCCGCCGCGCAGGCGGCCGAACAGCATGGCCATGGTGTCCAAGAGCTCCTCGGCCACCTTGGAACGCTCCAGCATGACCCCCATGACGATGAACAGCGGCACGGCAATCAGCACGTCGTTGGTCATGATGCCGAAGATGCGCTGCGGGTAGGCGCTGAGGAAGGTGGCGTCGAAATCGGCGACCAGCATGCCGATGCCGGCGAACAGCAGGGCGTTGCCGGCCAGCGTGAAGGCGACCGGGAAGCCGGCCAGCAGGAAGATGCAGGCCGAACCGAACATCAGCAGCGAAAAGGTCTCGGCGGCCATCATAACCGGTCGTCCGTCGGGCGGGGTGCCGGCCATGGCAGGCCGGCCAGGGTGGCGACCGAGCGGATGGCCATCGAGACGCCCTGCGCGGCCAGCAGGACGGTGAATAGCAAAAGCAGGCTCTTGAGCAGGAACACACCCGGAATGCCGCTGGTTTCCTTGGACCCTTCCAGCACCCGCCACGAGGCCCTGACGTAGGGCAGGGACACCCACCAGATGAGGGCGCAAACGGGGATCAGAAAGATAAGGGTGCCGACCAGATCGACCAGGGCCTTCCGGCGCGGCGATGTCTCGCGGTAGAAGATGTCGATGCGCACGTGCTCGTCGTGCAGCAGCGTATAGCCGACGGTCGCCATGAACAGGACGGCGTGCATATAGATCACCGATTCCTGCAGCATGATCGAGCCGATCCCGAAGACATAGCGCATCAGCACGATGGCCACCTGGATCAGCACCATCGGCACGACGATCCACGAAACCGTCCGTCCCATCGCTCTGTTGAACGCGTCGATACTTCGCGCCAGCGCCGCCAGCAACCGCACGCAGGGCCTCCCTCACGGGCATGTGGAAAAACGGGCCGCACTATGGCCGATCGGCCATGGCATGTATAGGGGCAAGCGGCCTTGCGGCCGACGCCCCGCGACCTTCGGCACGGGGCGTCGCCACAGAGGTAGCCCGCGTCAGTCGCCGTACTTGAACGGCAGCATTCGGGCGTCGAGGAACGCCTTCTCGCCATAGCGCGACCAGCGCATCGCCTTTTTGCGGAAGTCGATATAGCTGGCGTAGACCCTTTTGGTGATGTCGTCCGCGGCCGCCATCTCGGCCATCACCTGCCCGGCGGCGGTGCCGATGGCGTTGACGATGTCGTCGGAGAACTGGCGAAGCTGGACGCCGTGCTTGTTGACCAGGGTGTCGAGCGCGTCGGAGTTGCGGGCATCGAATTCGGCGATCATCAACTGGGTTTCGGCGGCGGTGGCGGTGCGAATGATTTCCTGCTGGGTCGGCGTCAGGCTTTTCCAGACATCCAGGTTGACCGAAAAGTCGAGGTTCGAGCCCGGCTCGTGGATGCCGGGGTGGTAGTAGTACTTGGCCACCTTATGGAAGCCGAAGGCGAGATCGATGTAGGGACCGACCCATTCGGTGCCGTCGATGGCGCCCGACTGCAACGCCGGCAGGATTTCCTGGGGCGGCAGGTTGCTGACGGCGACGCCCAAGCGCCGGAAGACCTCGCCGCCCAGGCCGGGCATCCGGTACTTCAGGCCCTTGAGGTCGTCCAGCGTGTTGATCTCCTTGGCGAACCAGCCGCCCATCTGGACGCCGGTGTTGCCGACCGGGAAGGGCTTCAGGTTGAACTGGCCGGCCAGTTCGTCCCACAGTTCCTGGCCGCCGCCGTAGTACAGCCACGCGGCCATCTCGGACGCGGTCAGGCCGAACGGCACCGTGGTGAAGAAATTGAGGGCTTTTGACTTGCCCTGGAAGTAGTAGGACGCCGAATGATAGCAGTCGGCGGCGCCGCTGGAGACGGCGTCGAACACCTCGAGCGGCGGCACCAGTTCGCCGCCGGCGTAGAGCTTCACGGTCAGCTTGCCCTCGCTGAGTTCCTGGATGCGCTTGGCCAGCCGCTCGGCACCGGTGCCCAACGCGGGCGAGTTTTTCGGCCACGTCATCACCATCCTGAGGTTGCGCTTGCCCTGGGCGAGCCCGGGCGCCGGAAAGGATGCGGCCATTGCCGCGCCGGCGGCGCCGGCCGCCGCCGTGGCCAGGAATTTGCGTCGTTCCATGAAAATCGTGCTCCCCTGTCTGTCTGCTTTTCCGGTCCGCGGAGGAGAACCGCCCCGCCGCCCCCATGTCAGCGATCAACTAAGCTTTCGGCGCCGGCAATTGCAAGAGGATGAAGCGCGGCAAGGATGGCGCCGGCGGCCGACGGCTGCGGTTCAGGCGCCGGCGGCCGATGCCGGCGGCTCCTTCGGCAGGAGTTGCCATCCGACGGGGGTGTAGACTTCCAGGGGCTGGAAGCGCGCCTTGTAGGACATCTTCGACGATCCCGCGACCCAGAAGCCGAGATAGGTGTAGGGAAGGCCCAAAGATCGGGTTTCCCGGATGGTCCACAGAATCATCAGCGAGCCCAGGCTTCGCCGATCGAGGAGGGGGTCGAAGAAACTGTAGACGGCGGACAGGCCATCGCCCAGCCGGTCGATCAGGCAGCAGCCGAAAAGGGTATTGCCGGCGTTGCGGAATTCGACGAGGCGGGTGTCGACCGGGCTGTCTTCGACCAGGGCGCGGTAGTCGGCGGCGTCCATCCGCGCCATTTCGCCATCGGCGTGGCGGGTGGCCTGATAGGCGGCGAACAGCGCGAACTGTTCGTCGGTGGCGATCGGCTTGACGTCGCGGGCGCCGAGATCGGCATTGGCGTTGAGCACCCGGCGCATCGAGCGGTTGGGCCGGTAGTCGCCGGCGACCACCCGGACGGCCTTGCATTCGTTGCAGTTCGGGCAGGCCGGCGCGTAGGCGATGTCGTGGCTGCGGCGGAAGCCGGCCAGCGACAACTGATCATGGAGGGCGGTGGCATCGCGGCCCGCCAATTCGGTGACGATCCGCCGTTCCAGACGACCCGGCAGGTAGGGACACGGCATCAGCCCCGTGGCGAAGAAGAACCGGGTTCCGAGAAACGAGTCGTGCTTCATAGGCCCTGTCCGTCTGCTTCGTCCGACGCCGCCGCCCCCGCCCTGGCCGCCATCCGTCGCGGCGGCTACGGCAGATTGGCAGCCTGTCCGTCTCCGGTGCCGCGCATCAGGACGATGGTGATGCGGCGGTTGCGCGGGTTGGCGGGGTCGCCCTTGACCAGCGGTTCCTCGGCGGCCTTGCCGACGACCCGCGAAATGCGTCCTTCCGGCACTCCCATGTCGATCAGGGCGCGGCGGCTGGCGTTGGCGCGGTCGGCCGACAGCTCCCAGTTCGAATAGCCGGCCTCGCCCCGGAACTTGGTCGAATCCGTATGGCCGGCGATGGCGATCTTCTGCGGCATCTTCTCGATCACCTTGGCCACCAGCGCCAGCATCTTTTGGGTATGGTCATACATCTCGGCGGTGCCGCGCGGAAACATGGCCAGACCTTCCTGATCGACGATCTGAATTCGCATGCCTTCGGCGGTATCGTCAACCACCAGGCTTTCGGAAAGTTCCTTGAGCGAGGGAATGCCCTGGATGGCCTGGCGCAGGGTTTCCTCCGCCTGCTCGAACTGCTCTTCCTCCTTGCGCTTTACCACCTCTTCGGCGGTTTCGGCGTCCATGGCTTCGTCGTTCGGCTTGGCGGCGTCGGTGCTGCCCTGGCCGGCGCTGGGGGTGGGCAGGTCCATGGCGACGAGCGGCGGCGTTTTGATCGGGTTGCCCAGCGCCCCGGGCTCGGCGATGCTCTGGCCGCCCAATACCTGGCCGCTGCCGCTGGTCGTCGCCGAGGCAGCCTGCGGGGCGAAATAGTTGGAGATCCCTTCCAGTTGCTCCTGCGACACCGCGCTCAGCAGCCACAGCAGCAGGAAGAACGCCATCATTGCCGTCACGAAGTCGGCGTAGGCCACCTTCCAGGCGCCGCCATGGGCGGCGGCGTGCCCGCCTTTCTTGACCTTCTTGATGATGACCGAGCCGGTTTTGACGGTCATGGCAGGTGCCTCTTACGAGTAGGTGGGAAGGTTCTGGAGCATCTCTTCCACTTCGGCGAACGTCGGCCGGACGTGGGAAAGCAGGATCTTCCGACTGAACTCGATGGAAACCTGGGGGGCGTATCCCTGCATGTGGGCGATCAGGCCGACCTTGATGCAATGCAGGTATTGGGATTCGGCATCGAAGGTCTGCTCGAGCGAGCGGCTCATCGGCGAGACCAGGCCATAGGACATCAGAATGCCGCTGAACGTGCCGACCAGGGCGCCGCCGATCAGATGGCCCAGGACCTCCGGCGGTTCGGTGATCGACCCCATGGTGTGGATGACCCCGAGAACGGCGGCGACGATGCCGAGCGCCGGCAGGGCGTCGCCCAGCACGGCGACCGCGTTGGAGATGGCGTGCATTTCCTTGTGGTGGGTCTCCAGTTCCTCGTCCATCACGGCTTCCATCTCGTGGGAATTGCTGGTTCCCAGGGTGAGAAGGCGAAGGTAGTCGCACAGGAAGACCAGCGCGTGATGTTCCTTGGAGAAACGGGGGAAGGCCTGGAACAGAGGGCTTTCCTCGGGCCGCTCCACATGATTTTCAAGCGCCAGGTCGCCCTTCGTCTTGGCCAGGCGGAAGAGCGCGTAAAGCACGCCCAGCAGTTCGAGATAGCTGGCCTTGTTGTATTTGGACCCGCGCAGCAGGGCGCCCATGGATTTCGCAGCGCCGGAGAGAACGTTTTTCGGATTGGCGATGAGGAAGGCGCCGAAGCCGGCGCCGAAAATGATCAGGAATTCGAAGGGCATCCACAGAACGCTGAGGTGGCCGTCGCCCCCGACATACCCTCCGATGACGCTGCCGACGACGACCACAAATCCGATGATGAAAAACATCCAGGACCCTCAGAAAGTCACCGCCGGTTCGTCTCCGGCGATCTTCTTGCTTGACGATGCCGCACGGCGTTTTACGCGTGCACCATTGTCTTTTACGGACGGTAACCCCCACATGCGCGCCAGGGAGAATAAATCATCTGCCCCTGATTCAGAACTGTTTTCGCTCAAACCCGCGCCGTTGAAACCGGCGGGCCGAGTATTTAGGTGACAAGCAATTCCGATGCCAAGGATCGAAATCGTGGATGTGACGGACAGGGATTTTCGCGACGCGCTGAGCCGGTTCGCCAGCGGTGTGACGGTGGTGACCGGGGTGCGGCCGGACGGTGGCCTTGCCGGCGTGACCGCCAGCGCCTTCACCTCGGTATCGCTGCGACCACCCCTGATCGCCATTTGCCTCGACAAGGCGACGACCTGTATCGAGGCGTTCACGCGCGGTTCGCATTTTGCGATTCACGTGCTTGGCGAGAGGCAGAAAGCGCTGTCCGTCCATTTCGCCCGGCGTTCGCTGGACAAGTTCCGGACCATCGACTATCGGCTGAGCCGGCAGGGCTGCCCGCTGCTGGAGGGGGGCCTCACGATCATCGAGTGTTCGCGGGCCGCCGTCCACGATGCCGGCGACCATTTCCTGATCCTGGGGAAGGTAGAAACGCTGAATACGGCGGCGAACGGCGTGCCGCTCCTGCACTTCCGGGGCGACTACTACGGCTTGGCCGAAAAGGTGTGACGCCAGCCGCTCAGGTGCGGGCCAGCAACTCCGCCGCTTCCACAGCCAGGTAGGTGAGGATGCCGTCGGCCCCGGCCCGTTTGAAGGCGAGCAGGGTTTCCAGCACGACCCTGTCGTTGTCGAGCCAGCCCTGGCCGGCCGCCGCCTTGAGCATGGCGTATTCGCCGCTGACGTTATAGACGAAAGTCGGCATGCCGAAGGCGTCCTTGACCCGGCGTACGACGTCGAGATAGGGCAGGCCGGGCTTGACCATGACCATGTCGGCGCCCTCGTCGATGTCCATGGCGACCTCGCGCAGCGCCTCGTCGGAGTTGGCGGGGTCCATCTGGTAGGTCTTTTTGTCGCCCTTGAGCGCACCCTTCGAGCCGATGGCGTCGCGGAACGGACCGTAGAAGGCCGAGGCATATTTTGCCGCGTAGCTCATGATCAGGACGTCGGTCCGGCCGGCGTCGTCGAGGGCCTTGCGGATGGCGCCGATGCGGCCGTCCATCATGTCGGATGGCGCGATGACGTCGCAGCCGGCCTCGGCCTGCACCACCGATTGGCGGCACAGCACTTCGAGCGTCTCGTCGTTGAGGATGACGCCGTCCCTGACGATGCCGTCGTGGCCGTCGGCGTTGAAGGGGTCCAGCGCGGCGTCGCAAATGACGCCGATGTCGGGGTGCGCCGCCTTGACGGCACGCGCCGCCCGGCAGACCAGGTTGTCGGGATTGACCGCCTCGCGGGCGTCGGGGGTCTTGAGGGCCGCCTCGACATAGGGAAACACGGCGATGGCCGGGATGCCCAATGCCTTGGCCCGTCCGACCTCCTCGACCAACTGGTCGATCGACAGCCGGTCGACGCCCGGCATCGACGGCACCGGCTGGCGCTGGCCCTTGCCCTCGACGACAAAGACCGGCCAGATGAGGTCGGCAACGGAAAGCGAATTTTCAGCCACCAACCGCCGCGCCCACGGGGCGCGACGGTTGCGGCGCATACGGGTTGCCGGGAAACGCCCCCGGGCTACCGATTGTCCATCCGACATGATGCTGTTAAGCCGACTCCAATGCCTGCCTGAGGTCGGCCAGAATATCGTCAATATGCTCGATGCCAATAGACAATCTTACGTAGCCGGGCGACACGCCGGTTGCCGTCTGCTCCTTTTCGGAGAGCTGGGAGTGGGTGGTGGTAGCCGGATGGATCGCCAGGCTGCGGGCGTCGCCGATGTTGGCGACGTGATAGAACATCTTCAAGGCGTCGATGAAACGCCGCCCGGCGTCGCGGCCGCCCTTAAGCTCGAAGCCGACCAGGGCACCATAGCCGCGTTTGAGATAGGCATCGGCCCGCCGCTTAACCTCGCCGCTTTGCAGGCCGGGGAAGATGACATGCGTCACCTTGGCGTGGGTCTTGAGGAAATCGGCCACCTTGGCGGCGTTCTCGCAATGGGCGCGCATGCGCAGCGGCAGGGTTTCCAGCCCCTGGATGAACTGGAAGCCGTTGAACGGGCTCATCGCGGCACCGAGATCGCGCAGCAGAACGGCCCGGGTGCGGACGATATAGGCGACCGGACCCATCGGCTTGACCGCCTCGGTCCACACCGCGCCGTGATAGCTGGGGTCGGGCTCGTTCAAGGTGGGGAAGCGTTCCTTGTGCGCCGCCCAGTCGAAGTTGCCGCCGTCGACGATCAGGCCGCCGATCGAGGTGCCGTGGCCGCCGATGTACTTGGTGGTCGAATACACCACCACGGCGGCGCCATGGTCGAGCGGCCGGCAGATGATCGGGCAGGCGGTATTGTCCATGATCAGCGGCACGCCGAGCGCACGTCCAATGTCGGCCACTTCCTTGATAGGGAAGACGTGGAGTTTCGGATTGGGCAGCGTCTCGGCGTAATAGCAGCGGGTCTTGGCGTCGGTGGCGCGCCGGAAGTTCTCGGGGTCCGAGGGATCGACGAAGCGAACCTCGATGCCGAGGTCGCGCAGCGTATTGTTGAACAGGTTCCAGGTGCCGCCGTAGAGATCTGTCGAACTGACGAAATTGTCGCCGGCCCGGCACAGGTTGAGCACCGCCAAGGTGGAAGCCGCCTGGCCCGAGGCGACGGCGAGCGCCGCCACGCCGCCTTCCAGTGCCGCGACGCGCGTTGCCAGCACGTCGAGGGTGGGGTTCATGATGCGGGTATAGATGTTGCCGCGTTCCTTCAGCGCGAACAGGTTCTCGGCATGCTCGGTGCTGTCGAACTGATACGACGTCGTCTGGTAGATCGGCACCGCCACCGCCTTCGTCGCCTCGTCGCAACGGAAGCCGGCGTGCAGAACCAGAGTCTCGGGATGCTGCGTTTCGATGGTCATGATGAGGGCCTTCCTTACCTGTGCTGTTTCAAGGGGCCCACGAAGATCTCCCCGTGGCGCTTTAGCGTTTGGTGACGCGGTGCAAGCTGCCCCATCAAATTACCGCGACCCATGACGTGGGCGGGCGGCAAAGAACTACAGAACAAATGTACTAGTCAAGCAAAATCCTCATTTGAAATGTGAATAGGCGGTCCGGCCTTCCCCGCCCCACGCCCCCCTTGTGCCGGGAACGAGAGTCCCGGCAGAATGGCGGCGACAGAACGGGCAGGCGGCGATGGCGGAGCAGGGACGGGTCAGACTGCAGCAGGTCCTCTTCGAGTTCGTTCGAGTGGGCCAGGTCGTCAAGGTCAACGCCATCGATCCGGAGAGTGGCATCGAGGTCTCCATGGTCGGCGACGCCAAGGCCGGCGCCGACACGTTGAAGCGCCTGGCGATGCGCAAGCTGGAATACGTCATCGCCAAGCGTCTGGCCGAGAGGGGAGGGGGAAAGGACAGCCGTTGAAAGCCACTCCTGGCGGGGCCATGTGCCAAAGGGACGGGGACCCTCGCCATGGAAAGGCTTCGATGCTGCGAATCGCTTGCAATCCCTGGGCTTGCAACGGTCGGCGATACCGTCCGAAACGACGTTTCCATATTGACAAGTGTGGCGTTTGTTGCGAATTCAACCGACCCCTTCTTTTTCGTGGCGCGAGTGGATATTCCAGTTCCGGCATGATGGGGTCGGTGAGGGCTTGAGACAGGGAAGCCGGACGCCTTTTGCCAGAGCGGGGAGGCCTGTCGGCTTTGCGGATGATCGGATGGAGGTTGACAGATGACGACAAAAATCACTTCGGCGTTCGCCGTTGCGGCCGCCGTTGCCTTGATGGGAGCGGGATCGGCGCAGGCGGCGGATATCATCTTCGGCGTGCCGGGTGCGCACAGCGGCGACTTGGCGTCCTATGGATTGCCTACCGTCAACGCGGCCAAGCTGGTGGTCGAACAATACAATGCCAAGGGCGGCCTGCTGGGCGGCAAAATCAAGGTCGTCCCGCAGGATGAACAGTGCAAGCCGGAATTGGCGACCAACGCCGCCTTCAAACTGGTTTCCGAGAAGGTGACGGTGGCTCTCGGCCATATCTGCTCGGGGGCGACCAAGGCGGCGCTGCCGATCTATAAGGATTCGAAGATCGTCCTCATGTCGCCGTCGGCGACCAATCCGGATCTCACGCTGACCGGCGACTACCCGAACTTCTTCCGGACCATCGCCCGGGACGACGCCCAGGGCAAAATGGCGGCTTCCTTCGCCGTCGAGAAGCTGGGGGCCAAGCAGATCGCCGTCATCCACGACAAGGGGGACTACGGCAAGGGCTTCGCCGAGTGGAGCCAGAAGTTCGTCAACGACTCCGGCAAGGCCAAGACGGTGCTGTTCGAGGGCGTGACCCCCGGCGCTGTCGACTATTCGGCGGTCGTGCAAAAGGTCAAGCAGTCGGGTGCCGATGCCGTCATCTTCGGCGGCTATCATCCCGAAGCCTCCAAGATCGTCATGACCATGCGCAAGCGCAGCCTCGACATCCCGTTCATTTCCGATGACGGCGTCAAGGACCCCACCTTCATCAAGGTGGCCGGCGAGTTCGCCGAGGGCGTCTATGCCACCGGTCCCAGGGACATTTCGGCCAACGCGCTCTATAAGGTGGCGCTCGACGCGCACAAGAAGGAATTCAACGCCGAACCCGGCGCCTTCTATTACGAGGCCTATTCGGCCGCGCTGGCGCTTTTGAACGCCATCGAGAAGGCTGGATCGACCGACTACGACAAGGTCGTCAAGGCACTGCGCACCGAGTATGTCGAAACCCCGGTCGGCAAGATCCGGTTCGACAATCGCGGCGATGCCGAGGGCGTCGGCTTTGAGGTCTATCGCGTGGTCAAGGGCGTGTTCACCCAGGCCAAGTAATCCGGCGTTTTCAGCCGACAATGCATGGATGCCGTGGGAGTGTCCGAAAGGACCCTCCCACGGACCCTTTATCCGAGAGTTGATGGGGCGGATGGAGTATTTCCTCGAAATTTTCCTTGGTGGTTTGACCCGGGGCAGCATCTACGCGTTGATCGCGCTGGGTTACACCATGGTTTACGGGATCATCCAGCTCATCAATTTCGCGCACGGCGAAATCTACATGATCGGCGCCTTCACGGCGCTGATCGTCGCCGGGGTGCTGGGCTCCCTCGGGATGCCCGGGTACGCGATCCTGCTGCTGACGCTGCCGATCGCGGTGATCTACGCCTCGGCCTATGGCTTCACCGTCGAGAAGATCGCCTACAAGCCGCTGCGCAGCGCGCCGCGTCTGTCGCCGCTGATTTCGGCGATCGGCATGTCGATCTTTCTGCAGAACTATATCCTGCTGGCCCAGACCGCCGACTTTCTGCCGTTTCCCAACCTGCTTCCCGACTTCGATCTGCCCGATTTCGTCGGCGGCATCCTCACCTCGTCGGAAGTCATCATCGTCGTCACCGCCGCCCTGGTCATGGCCGGGCTGACCGCCTTCATCAAGTTCACGCGCATGGGCAAGGCGATGCGCGCCACCGCCCAGAACCAACGCATGGCCATGCTGGTCGGGGTCAACGTCGACCAGGTGATCTCGCTGACCTTCGTCATCGGCTCGGCGCTGGCCGCCATCGGCGGCGTCCTCATCGCCTCGCATATCGGCCAGATCAATTTCTACATCGGCTTCATCGCCGGGATTAAGGCGTTCACTGCCGCCGTCCTGGGCGGCATCGGCAGCATCCCCGGGGCCATGCTGGGGGGGCTGGTGCTGGGCTGGACCGAAAGCTTCGCCACCGGCTATGTGTCGAGCGATTACGAAGACGTCTTCGCCTTCGCGCTGCTGGTGCTCATCCTCATTTTCCGACCAGCAGGCATCCTCGGCAAAGCCGACAGCCAGAAGGTCTGAGCGGCGATCGAAGAGGGCACAACGACGTCATGCAAGGCCTGAAAAAATCGCTGCTGACCGCGGTCTGGTTCATGTTCCTGACCTTCCCGATCATGGTCATCCGGGTCGATACCATCGAGAAGACCATCGTCTGGCGCTGGGAGAACCTGGCGCTGGTCGGGATCAGCGCCTTCCTGCTGTCCTACGTCTGGCGGTTCTTCATGACCCGCCGCCAAATGGGAGGAAGCAAACAGGGCGCGTCTTCCGCCGCCGCCGATCGCGCCCAGGCGCTCCAGACGCTTATCGAGGACCGCCGCGTCCGCTATTCCCTGATCGCCGCCTTCGCCATCTTCGTCGCCGTCTTCCCGTTCCTGTTCTCGATGTACCAGGTCAACATCATGATCTCGGCCCTCATCTACATCATGCTGGGGCTGGGACTGAACATCGTGGTCGGCTTGGCCGGGCTGCTCGACCTCGGCTTCGTCGCCTTCTATGCGGTCGGCGCCTACGCGTACGCGCTGCTCAACCTGCATTTCGGGCTTGGTTTCTGGGCGGTCCTGCCGATGGCGGCATTCCTCGGGGCCTTCGTCGGCATCCTGCTCGGTTTTCCGGTCTTGCGCCTGCGCGGCGACTACCTGGCCATCGTCACCCTGGGCTTCGGCGAGATCATCCGCCTGGTGCTCGAGAACTGGGGCCAGTTTACCCGCGGACCGAGCGGCATCTCGAACATTCCGCGCCCCGATCTGTTCGGGGTGGAGTTCGGCCTCCAGGGCCGCATCATTTATATGTATTACGTGGTACTCGCCCTCGTCCTCTTCACCATCCTGGTGGTGACGCGGCTCAAGTATTCGCGCATCGGACGGGCCTGGATGGCGCTGCGCGAGGACGAGATCGCCTGCCAGGCGATGGGCATCGACAAGACCCAGACCAAGCTGATGGCCTTTGCCCTGGGCGCCACCTGGGCCGCCATGGCGGGTGTGGTTTTCGCCGCCAAGACGTCGTTCATCAATCCGGCCAGCTTCACCTTCCTGGAATCGGCGATGATCCTTTCCATCGTCGTGCTGGGTGGCATGGGTTCGACCGTCGGCGTCATTATGGGCGCCCTTATTCTGATCCTGCTGCCGGAATACTTAAGGGCCT
This sequence comes from Shumkonia mesophila, assembly GCF_026163695.1. NCBI lineage: Bacteria > Pseudomonadati > Pseudomonadota > Alphaproteobacteria > Rhodospirillales > Shumkoniaceae > Shumkonia > Shumkonia mesophila. The sequence continues at coordinate 245,845 of NZ_JAOTID010000002.1, forward strand.
TCGCCGAGTATCGGATGATCGTCTTCGGCGCCATCATGGTGGTGTTCATGGTGTTCCGCCCGCAGGGCCTGATCCGCGACCGGCGGCTGAAACGGCGCTTCCATCCGTCCGAAACCCGGGGCGTCGAGGCGGCGCCGTCCGGCGAGGCCGTGGCCAGGGGGGTGGGTTCCCATGGCTGAGGCCGGCCCCGTTCTCGACGTCAGGAACCTGACCATGGACTTCGGCGGCCTGAGGGCCGTCGATGCCGTCAGCCTCGACATCATGCCCGGCGAGATCGTTGCCTTGATCGGGCCGAATGGCGCCGGCAAAACCACCTTCTTCAACTGTGTCACCGGCCTCTACACGCCGACATCCGGCGACATCCTGCTATCGGCGCGGGGCCAGCGCAAACGCCTCAATGGCCTGAAGCCGAACCACATTACCGCGTTGGGTATGGCCAGGACCTTCCAGAACATCCGGCTGTTTCCCCACATGACGGTGCTGGAAAACGTCATGATCGGCCGCCATTGCCGGACCCGGTCCTCGATCTTCGGCGCTATCTTCCGGCCGCCGTCGACGCGCCAGGAGGAGCAGGAGGGAATCGAGATCAGCTATGGCCTTCTCAAGGAGGTCGGATTGACCGCGCTCGTCGACGAGACCGCCAACAATCTGCCCTACGGGGCGCAGCGGCGCCTCGAGATCGCCCGCGCCATGGCCACCGAACCGGCCCTGCTGCTGCTGGACGAACCGGCGGCCGGCATGAACCCGAGCGAGACCCGCGAGCTTCAGGCGCTGATCCTGCGCCTGCGCGAGAAGCACGACCTCTCCATTCTTCTGATCGAACACGACATGAAGCTGGTGATGAGCCTGTCCGATCGCGTCTGCGTCCTCGAATACGGGACCCAGATTGCCCAGAGCACGCCGGAGGAGGTGAGCCGGGACCCGCGCGTGATCAAGGCATACCTCGGGGAAGAGGCCGATGCTTAAGCTGATCGACGTCGACGCCGGCTATGGCCCGATCCCGGTCCTGCATGCCGTCAACATGGAGATCGGCAGGGGCGAGATCATCACCCTCATCGGCGCCAACGGGGCCGGCAAGACGACGACCCTGATGGCGGTGTGCGGGCTGGTGGCGCCCCGCAGCGGCGACATCCTGCTGGAAGGGGCCTCCATCTGTGGCATCCCCGCCAACAGGCTGGTCGAACTGGGCATCAGCCAGGTGCCGGAAGGCCGCCTGATTTTCCCCGATCTCACCGTTGCCGAGAACCTCGACATGGGGGCCTTCCTGCGCAAGGACCGCGACGGCATCCGCGAGGATCTGGAATACGTCTTCGACCTGTTTCCCATCCTGGCCGACCGCCACCACCAGCCGGGCGGCACGCTGTCGGGTGGCGAACAGCAGATGCTGGCCATCTCGCGCGCCATCATGGCGAGGCCGCGCCTTCTGCTGCTGGACGAGCCCTCGCTGGGCCTGGCCCCGATGATCATCCGCCAGATCTTCGACATCATCGTCAAGATCAACCGGGAAAGCGGAACGACCATCTTCCTGGTCGAGCAGAATGCCAACCAGGCCCTGAAGATCGCCCATCGGGGTTATGTCATGGAAAACGGCGTCATCACGCTGACCGACACCGCGGCCAACCTGCTCGACAACGAGGACGTCAAGAAAGCCTACCTCGGAATCTGAACCGGGCCCGCCCTTTCTGGGCTCGCCGGCGCCCGGACACAGGGAAAAAGGCCGCATCCATCGATGCGGCCTTCCCGTTCGGCGATGAGCGGCAGGATCAGACGCGGACGGTGCGCTTGCGACCGCGCCGCTTCTCGCCCGGTTTGCGGCCAAGACCGATCTGCTTGGCGAAATCCGAACGCTGCTTCGCGTAATTGGGCGCGACCATCGGATAGTCCGGCGGCAGGTTCCATTTGGCCCGGTATTCCTCGGGCGTCATGTTGTAGGTCGTGCGCAGATGCCTTTTCAGCATCTTCAGCTTCTTGCCGTCCTCCAGGCAGACGAGATAGTCGGGCGTCACCGACCGGCGGATCGGCACGGCCGGCTTCATCGGCTCCTGCACGACCTCGGCCGACGTTCCGTCGAGGGAACTGAGAGAACGAAAAACAGTGTTGATCACCTCCGGAATCTGCCCGGCCGGCAATTGATTATTGCTTAAGTACGCAGCGACCACGTCCACGGCCATCCGCAGGATTTCGTCGCGTGACACCAGATCCGAACTTTCTTCGCTCATCACTCTTGAACCTGTACTCTATTTTGAACAATGGGGCAGTGTTTGCATGGAGGAACTGGGGTGTCAATAAAAAACCACCAAAATGGAAATGGGTTTGTCTTGTCTGTTGATGATGATTGAATAAAAAACGCAAAAACTGAATGCTGGGAAGGCTGAAAGTGGTATCGGGCCAGTCACGAAGAAAACAGCCGCCTTGCCGGCAAATATGCGACGAATAATCATTCGCATCAGATGGCCGGGCGCGTTCAATTCGAAGGCCGTCGCGGCCGTTCCGGGGCCTGACCGGAAGCGCCTGGAAAAGCACGTCTTTTTGGCCTGGACGCGATAAATTGTGTCGGCTTGGCAGGCCGATTCGATATGTGGTATCTAGGGGGCCAGCGCCGCCTTCGAGGGAGCCCCGCGACATGCCGTCCGAAACCATAGCCATCGCCAGCGATCACGCCGGCTACGACCTCAAGTTGCTGCTCACCAAGGAGCTGCGGGACCTGGGGTATGGCGTGCTGGATCTGGGCACCGGCGGCCCCGAGTCGGTCGACTACCCGGATTTCGGTTACGCCATGGCGGCCGCCATCCGCGACGGGCGGGTGGCCCGCGGCGTCCTGATGTGCGGGACCGGCATCGGCGTTTCCATCGCCGCCAACCGCCACCCGGCAGTGCGGGCGGCGGTGGTGCACGATGCCTATGGGGCCCGTCTGTCCCGGCAGCACAACGACGCCAACGTCATCTGCATGGGCGGGCGCACCATCGGGCCCGACGTCGCCCGCGAATGCCTGCGGATTTTCCTTGAAACACCGTTCGACGGGGGCCGCCATGCGCGCCGCGTCGACAAGCTGACCCACCCCAAGATTTGATTGAACGAAAGGTTCGAGCCCATGACTCTTGCCAAGGCCACTTATCCTTCTGACTTCCACGCGCGTTTTTTTGGCGAGTCCTTGGCGGACAAGGATCCGGAAGTGTACGCCGGCATCAGCGGCGAACTGGCGCGCCAGCAGGACCAGATCGAACTTATCGCCTCAGAAAACATCGTCTCGCGTGCCGTGCTGGAAGCGCAGGGCTCGGTGATGACCAACAAGTACGCCGAGGGCTATCCCGGCAAGCGCTATTACGGCGGCTGCGAGTGCGTCGACGTGGCCGAGGAATTGGCCATCGCGCGGGCCAAGAAGCTGTTCGGCTGCGAGTTTGCCAACGTCCAGCCCCATTCCGGTTGCCAGGCCAACGCCGGCGTCTATCAGGCGCTGCTGACGCCGGGCGACACCCTGATGGGCCTGAGCCTGGCGGCCGGCGGCCATTTGACCCACGGCGCGCCGCCGGCGCAATCCGGCAAATGGTTCCACGCGGTGCAGTACGGCGTGCGGCGTGAGGACGCCCTGATCGACTTCGACGAGGTCGAGCGCCTGGCCCGCCAGCACAAGCCCAAGGTGATCGTTGCCGGCGGCTCGGCCTATCCGCGCATCATCGATTTCGCTCGTTTCCGCAAGATTGCCGACGAGGTCGGGGCCTACTTCATGGTCGACATGGCCCACTTCGCCGGCCTGGTGGCGGCCGGCGTGCACCCCAGTCCGCTGCCGCACGCCCACGTCGTGACTACGACCACCCACAAGACCCTGCGCGGGCCGCGCGGCGGCATGATCCTTACCAATGACCTGGACCTCGGCAAGAAGATCAACTCGGCCATCTTCCCCGGCATCCAGGGCGGCCCCTTGATGCACGTCATCGCCGCCAAGGCGGTGGCTTTCGGCGAGGCCCTTCGCCCCGAATTCAAGGCCTACGCCCGGGCGGTCGCGGAAAACGCCAAAGTGCTGGCGGCAACGCTGATGGAGCGTGGCTTCGACGTGGTGTCGGGCGGCACCGACACCCACCTGATGCTGCTCGATCTCAGGCCCAAGAAGCTCAAGGGCAACGTCGCCGAAAAGAGCCTGGAGCGGGCCGGCATGACCTGCAACAAGAACGGGGTGCCGTTCGATCCCGAGAAGCCGACGGTGACGTCGGGCCTGCGCCTGGGCTCGCCGGCGGCGACCACGCGCGGCTTCGGCGTCGCCGAGTTCCGGCAGATCGGCGAAATGATCGACACCGTGCTGGAGGGGCTGATCGCCCATCCGGACGACAACACGAAGGCCGAGCAGGCGGCGCGCGCCAAGGTTGGCGAACTGTGCCGGCGTTTCCCCATTTACGCCGGATTTTGAACCCGTCCTCGCCGGTCAGGGAGGAGAAAGGAACCGATGCGCTGTCCATTTTGCGGTCATACGGACACTCAGGTCAAAGACTCGCGTCCGAGCGAGGACAATGCCGCCATCCGGCGCCGGCGGTTCTGTCCTGACTGCGGGTCCCGCTTCACCACCTTCGAGCGGGTGCAGTTGCGCGAGCTTACGGTGGTCAAGAAGAACGGCGAGAAGATGCCGTTCGACCGCGACAAGCTGACCCGCTCGCTGACCATCGCGCTGCGCAAGCGCCCGGTCGACGAGGACCGGGTGGAGCGCATCGTGAACAGCATCCAGCGGCGCCTTGAAACCCTTGGCGAAAGCGAAATTCCCACCAAGGTGATCGGCGAGATGGTGATGGACCACCTGGCCGAGCTGGACAAGGTGGCCTACGTGCGGTTCGCCTCGGTGTACCGCAATTTCCGAGAAGCCAAGGACTTCGAGGATTTCGTCGGAAAGTTGAGTGACGACCAAAGCGACTGACGACATCGACCGGACTTTCATGGGGGCGGCGCTGGCGTTGGCGCGGCGCGGCTTGGGCTGCGTCTGGCCCAACCCGGCAGTCGGCTGCGTGCTGGTGCGTCCCGATCTCGGCGACCGTGTCGTCGGCCGCGGCTGGACCCAGCCGGGCGGACGCCCGCACGCCGAGACCGAAGCCCTCGGGCGGGCCGGCGATCTGGCCCGCGGCGCCACCGCCTACGTCACCCTGGAACCCTGCGCGCATGTCGGCAAGACGCCGCCCTGCGCGGACGCCCTGATCGCCGCCGGTATCGGACGGGCGGTCGTTGCTGTCGAGGACCCCGACCCGCGCGTCGCCGGCCGCGGCTTGGTCCGCCTCAGGGACGCCGGCGTCGCCGTCGAGGTGGGACTGGGGGCGGCGGCGGCCCGCGACATCAATGCCGGCTTCTTCCTGCGCGTGACCGCCGGCCGGCCGCTGGTCACGGTCAAGGTGGCGGCGACGCTGGACGGGCGGATCGCCACCGCCGCCGGCGAAAGCCGCTGGATCACCGGCGAGGTGGCGAGGGCCTTCGGCCACGGCCTTCGGGCCCACCACGATGCCATCGCCATCGGCGTCGGTACCGCGCTTGCCGACGATCCCGACCTGCGCTGCCGGCTGCCCGGCCTGGATGAGCGCTCGCCGGTGCGCGTCGTCTTCGACAGCCGGCTGCGTCTGCCGCCGGCCTGCCGGCTGGCGGCGACGGCGCGGGAAACGGCGACCTGGATTCTATGTTGCGAAAAAGCCGACCCGGCGGCACGCCAGGCCTTAACGGAGGCGGGCGCTGTCGTTATACAGGTGGCGTCCGGCGCCGATGGCCGGCCCGACCTGACGGCCGCCTTGGCCGAACTGGCCGGACGCGGCATCACCCGGGTGCTGGTCGAAGGCGGCGGGCGGTTGGTGGCATCGGTCCTGAGGGCCGGCCTCGCCGATCGTCTGGCGTGGTTCCGGGCGCCCCGGGTGCTGGGCGGCGACGCCGTCCCGGCGGTGGCCGAACTGGCGGTAACCGGACTGGCCGAAGCGCCCGCGTTCGAGCGCACCGGCGGCTTCGATCTCGGGCCCGACGTTGTCGAGCTGTTTCGTCGAAAGGAATAAGAAGAAGTCATGTTCACCGGAATCATCAGCGACCTGGGACGGGTCCGCGCGGTCGTCAAGACCGGCGACACCCGCTTCGAGTTTGCCACCCGCTACGACACCGCCGCGATCGACATCGGCGCCTCCATCTGCTGTTCGGGGGCGTGCATGACGGTGATCGACAAGGGCGACGGCTGGTTTGCCATCAGCGCCTCGGACGAAAGCCTGTCCTGCACCACCATGGGCGACTGGCGCGAAGGAACGCCGGTCAATTTCGAGCGTTCCCTGCGGATGGGCGACGAGATGGGCGGCCACATCGTGTCGGGCCACGTCGACGGGGTGGGCGAGGTGGTGGCGGTGACCCCGGAGAACGAATCGGTGCGGCTGCGCTTTCGCGTTCCCGACAAGCTGGCCCATTTCATCGCGCCAAAGGGCTCGGTGGCGATCGACGGCGTGTCGATGACGGTCAACGAGGTTGAAGGCGGCGTCTTCGGCGTCAACGTCATTCCGCACACCCAGGAAGTCACCACCCTGGGCCGGCTCAAGGTGGGGTCCCGGGTGAACCTGGAAATCGACATGCTGGCACGCTATGTTGCGCGCCTTCTGGAAAGGGAATAGCCGTGTCCGAGCGCGATTATCTGTCGCCGACCGAAGAACTCATCGAGGATGCCCGCAACGGGCGCATGTTCATTCTGGTCGACGATCCCGGCCGCGAGAACGAGGGCGACCTCATCATCCCGGCCCAGATGGCGACACCGCAGGCCATCAACTTCATGGCCAAGCATGGCCGCGGCCTCATCTGCCTGGCGATGACCCGCGAGCGCATCCAGCATCTAGGCCTGCCGTTGATGGCCCGCGAGAACGAATCCCGCCACCAGACCGCCTTCACGGTGTCGATCGAGGCGCGTGAAGGGGTGACGACCGGCATTTCCGCGTCGGACCGGGCGCGCACCATCGCCGCCGCCATCGATCCGACCAAGGGCAAGGACGACATCGTCTGCCCCGGACACATCTTTCCGCTGGAGGCCCGCGACGGCGGCGTGCTGGTGCGCACTGGGCACACCGAGGCGGCGGTCGACGTGTGCCGGCTGGCGGGGTTAAGCCCGGCCGGCGTCATCTGCGAGGTGATGAACGAGGACGGCACCATGGCCCGCCTCGCCGACCTCGTCGCCTTCGCCCAGCACCATGGCCTCAAGATCGGGACCATTTCCGATCTCATCGCCTATCGCCTGCGCCACGACCGCACGGTCGCAAGGGCCCTCGAAACCACCCTGGAAAGCGCCCATGGCGGCGCGTTCCGCATGATCATCTACGTCAACCGCGCCGCCTATGCCGAGCATGTCGCGCTGATCAAGGGCGACATCGAGAGCGACGGCCCGGTGCTGGTCAGGGTGCATGCGCTGAACGTGCTGGAAGACGTGCTGGGCGACAATTCCACCGGCAAGGCCGGCGAAATGGCCCGGGCCATGGAGATGATCGGCGAGGCGGGGCGGGGGGTGGTCGTGCTCATCCGCGAGCCCAAGCCGACCAGCCTGCTCGAGCGCATCAACGCCAAGCTGGTGCAGGGCGAGCATCGGGGAGGGACTTTGCGGGACTATGGCATCGGCGCCCAAATTCTGCTCGATCTCGGCGTGCGCGACATGATTCTCTTGTCCAACACCGAACGCACCATCGTCGGCCTCAAGGGCTATGGCCTGAACGTGACCGAGCGCCGCCCCATCGCGGCGGGAAGGGGATGACATGACGAGCCAACCCTGCGTGCTGATGGTCGAAGCCCGCTTTTACGAGGATATCGCCGACGAAATGGCGAAGGGGGCCATCGCCGCGCTCGAGAAAGCCGGCGTCGCCTACGAACGCATTGCGGTTCCCGGCACCTTCGAAGTTCCCGCCGCCATCCATTTCGCCCTGCGCTCGATGGAGATCCACGCCTCTTCTCACGACTACGCCGGTTTCGTGGCGCTGGGCTGCGTCATTCGCGGCGAGACCGATCACTACGATCACATCTGCCGCGAGTCCTCCCGCGCGCTGATGGATCTGACGGTGCAGCGCGGCATCGCCTGCGGCTTCGGCATCCTGACCTGCGAAACCTGGGACCAGGCCTGGGAGCGCGCCCGGGTGGACGGCAAGAACAAGGGCGCCGATGCGGCGAACGCCTGCCTGCGGATGATGGAACTGCAGCGGCATTTCCGTTTGGTGATGCGATGACCAAGTCTGGCCGCGAGCGTCGCGCCAAACCGGAAATGAGCCGGCGCACGGCGGCCCGTCTGGCCGCGGTGCAGGCCATCTACGAGATGGAGATGGCGGAGCGTTCGGCCGACGCCGTGCTCCGCGATTTCGCGGCCGACCGCTGGGCGGCGGACGGGACCGATGCCGATGCCGAGGGCGCCGGCGCGGCACGGCAGGTCGATCCCGATGCCGCCTTCCTCGGCGACCTGGTCCGCGGCACCACCGCGCGACTGGCCGACATCGACGGCATGGTGGCGCCGGCGCTGTCGGCCGACTGGCCGCTCGATCGGCTGGAGGCGGTCTTGCGGGCCATCCTGCGGGTGGGGGCGTACGAGCTGTTCGCCCGCGCCGACGTGCCGCTTCGCGTCATCATTTCCGAATACGTCGATATCGCCCACGCCTTCTTCGATGTCAAAGAGGCGGGCCTGGTGAACGCCGTGCTGGATCGCGTCGGGCGGGTGCTGCGGCCGGACGAGGCGGGGGGCGGCGGTGACGACCCGACAACCGGGAACCGGTGAATTCGAGATCATCCGGCGCTTCTTCGCCCCCCTGGCGGCCGACGCGCCGGGCGCTTTCGGCCTGACCGACGACGCCGCCCGGCTGGAGGTGCCGCCGGGCCATAGCCTGGTGGTGACCAGCGACGCCCTGGTCGCCGGCATCCATTTTCTGGCCACCGACACGGCGGCCGACGTGGCGGCCAAGGCGCTGCGCGTCAACCTGTCCGACCTCGCCTCCATGGGGGCTCGGCCAATGGCCTATACCCTGGCCCTGGCTCTCACCCGGGAAACCGGCGTCGAGTGGCTCGAAGCCTTCGCGGCCTCGCTCGCGGCCGATCAGAGGCGATTCGGCATCACGCTGATCGGCGGCGACACCGTGGCGACGCCGGGGCCGCTGACGCTTTGCATCTGCGCCTTCGGCTGCGTGGCCAGCGGGACCGAGCTTCGGCGCTCCGGCGCCCGGCCGGGCGACGCGGTGTTCGTCACCGGCACCATCGGCGACGCCGCGCTGGGCCTCATTGCCCTGCAGAAGGGGCTGGCCGGCGTCGACGCTGCCGACCATCAGGCCCTGGCCCAACGCTACCGGCGGCCGACCCCCAGGACCGCCTGCGGCCCCCGCCTGGTCGGCCTGGCCCATGCCGCCATCGACGTGTCGGACGGTCTTCTGGCCGACCTCGGCCACATCTGCGAGACGTCGGGAACGGCGGCCGTCATCGAGTCCGCCCGCGTTCCCCTGTCGGCGGCGGCGCGGGCCGCCCTTGCCGCCGGCGCCGGCGGCTGGCGCGATATCCTGGGCGGCGGCGACGACTACGAACTGCTGTTCGCCGCGCCGCTCGACGCCGAACCGGCGCTGGCCGGCATCGCCCAGGCCCTCGACGTGCCGATCACCCGCATCGGGCGCGTCGTCGAGCGGACATCGGCCGCCGATCCCGATCGATTGGTCGGCGTGATCGACGCGGCGGGCCGGCCGATGGTCCTGGAAAGCACCGGCTACCGCCATTTCTAGCCGCCTTAAATTGTTTGCTTTCCAGCGGGCGGCCGCCCCCCGATAATGGGGGAACGGCAATAACGGGAACGGACGCGGCGGGGGGCCATGGTTCGCACGATTGCCATCGCGGCGGCGATCATCCTGATGATCGCCGGGGGCGCCGTCGGCATCATGAAACAGCTCGAGTGGGGGCCGTTTGCGCCGCGTGCCGGACAGGAGGCGGCGCTCGTGGCGCCGGTCGAAGCGCCGCGTTTCATCGACATGGATCCCCTGGTCATTCCCGTCTTCGCCGAAGACCGGGTAGTCGCCGCCATCCAGATTCAGTTGAAGCTCGAAACCCTGGGGGCGGCGAACGAGACCTACCTCAACAGCATCAAGCCTCGGCTCAGCGACGCCTTCCTGCGTGAGCTTTACGCATTCATTCCGCGCCTTGTGCAAAAAGGGGGCCAACTCGACGTCCTTGCGATTAAGCGGCGATTGCAGATGATTGCCGACAATGTGGCGGGGGCGGGCAGGATCAACGGCGTCCTCGTGCAATCCGTTTCCGACACCGTGCAACGGTGAAGCCGGCTGTGACCGGCCTGTTGCCAAGGTTTCCGCCATGTGGGATAGGAGCAGAATCGCCGACGCAACGGCAACCTTCTGTTGCAAAGTCGGGCACGTTCTGGCATTTTCCCGGCGGGCTCGCCAGCGGGGGCTGTTTTCCACAATGAGAAAAAGTTAGCGCTTTTCGACGACGAGTTTCCTTCTCGTGTTTTGGGCGGAACGGCAAACAAAATAGGGAAATAGGATATGTCAACAGCGTACGTGCTTACGATTGCCTGTGGCGCGTTGGCGTTGCTTTTCGGCGCTTATTCGATTCGGTCAGTCCTGGCCGCGCCGGCCGGCAACGAACGCATGCAGGAGATCGCGGCCGCCGTGCAGGAAGGTGCACGGGCCTATTTGAATCGTCAGTATCGAACCATTGCCATGGTCGGCGCCGTGATCGGCGTCCTCCTGGGGTGGCGGTTGGGGGTCACCGTCGCCATTGGTTATTTTATCGGCGCCATCTGTTCGGGCCTGGCCGGCTATATCGGCATGAACGTCTCGGTCAGGGCCAACGTGCGCACCGCCGAGGCCGCCCGCTCCAAGGGCCTGGACGCGGCGATGCGAATTGCCTTCAAGTCCGGCGCCATCACCGGCCTTCTGGTGGTCGGCCTGGCCTTGCTCGGGGTGGCGATCTATTACGTCATCCTGCGCGACGTCTTTGATCCGACCGATGCCGCGCAGATGCGCCATATCCTGGAAGCCCTGGTTGCGCTGGGCTTCGGCGCCTCGCTGATCTCCATCTTCGCCCGTCTCGGCGGCGGGATCTTCACCAAGGGAGCCGACGTCGGCGCCGACCTGGTCGGCAAGCTCGAGGCCGGCATCCCCGAGGACGATCCCCGCAACCCGGGCGTCATCGCCGACAACGTGGGCGACAACGTCGGCGATTGCGCCGGCATGGCCGCCGACCTGTTCGAGACCTACGCGGTGACGGTCGTCGCCACCATGCTGCTGGGGGCCATCTTCTTCACCGGCGCCGTCCAGGAATCGATGATGGTCTATCCGCTGGTCATCGGCGGCGTCTGCATCATCGGCTCGGTGGCCGCCACCGGCTTCGTCCGTCTCGGCCCCACCAACAACATCATGGGGGCGCTCTACAAGGGCTTCATCGCGACCGCGCTGATTTCGGCCGTGCTGATTGCCGCCGTCACCGCCTGGATCCTCGGCTTCAACACCGTCTACACGCTGACGGGCGGCGCCACCGTCACCGGGACCACGCTTTTCTTCTGCGCCCTCATCGGTCTCGCCGTCACCGGCCTGATCGTGTGGATCACCGAGTACTACACCGGCACCCACCACCGTCCGGTGCAGAGCGTCGCCAATGCCTCGGTCACCGGTCACGCCACCAACATCATCCAGGGGTTGGCGGTGTCGATGGAAGCGACGGCGCTGCCGGTCATCGTCATCTGCATCGGCATCATCGCCTCCTACATGACGGCCGGCCTCTATGGCCTGTCGATCGCGGCGACCACGATGCTGGCCCTGGCTGGCATGGTCGTGGCGCTCGACGCCTTCGGCCCGGTCACCGACAACGCCGGCGGCATCGCCGAGATGGCCGACCTGCCTGCGGACGTGCGCACCGTTACCGACGCACTCGACGCCGTGGGCAACACCACCAAGGCGGTCACCAAGGGCTATGCCATCGGCTCGGCCGGCCTCGCCGCCCTGGTTCTCTTCGCGGCCTATACGCAGGACCTTCAGCACTACTTCCCGAGCCTGACGGTGACGTTCACCCTTCAGGACCCGTTCGTGGTGATCGGCCTGTTCATCGGCGGCATGCTGCCCTTCCTGTTCGGTTCCATGGGCATGATGGCGGTCGGTCGTGCCGGCGGTCAGCTGGTGGTCGAGATCCGGCGTCAGTTCAAGGAAATCCCCGGCATCATGGAAGGCACGGCGAAGCCCGACTACGCCACCTGCGTCGACATGCTGACCAAGACCGCCATCAAGGAGATGATCGTGCCGTCGCTGCTGCCGATCCTCTCGCCGGCGATTCTCTACGGTGTCGTCGTGGTGGTTGCGGGTCAGTCGGCGGCCTTCTCGGCGGTCGGCGCCATGCTGCTTGGCACCATCGTCACCGGCATCTTCGTCGCCATCTCGATGACGTCGGGCGGCGGCGCCTGGGACAACGCCAAGAAGTACATCGAGGACGGCAACCTGGGGGGCAAGGGTTCCGACGCTCACCACGCGGCCGTTACCGGCGATACCGTCGGCGATCCCTACAAGGACACCGCCGGACCGGCCATCAACCCGATGATCAAGATCATCAACATCGTCGCCATCCTGATGCTGGCCATCCTGGCGTAACGCCTGGAACGCCTGCTGCGGCGAAAAAAGGCCCCGGGGAGCGCTTCCCGGGGCCTTTTCTTTGTGGGCGCGGCGAGGGGGCCGCTATTCGGTGTTGGTTCCCTTGTTGGTGTCGGCCTTGTTGAATTTGCCCATGTTGCCGAGAACCTGTTCGAGAATGGTCATCTCGTTGCCGGCGGTCGGCGTAGCGCGCTCGACCAGCTCGACGTTCCGCCCGTCTTCCAGGCCCAGCGCCTCGATAGAGGACACGACGCCCTTGTCGTCGAAGCGCACGATGACCACTTTGCGATCGGTCACGTCGGGCGCGAGGAAAGCGGTGGTTTCCTTGCGTTCGCTGATGTAGTACCAAGTTTCCTCGTTGAAAGCCGCGATGCTGGAGGGCGACCCGAGAATTTCCGCGACTTCGCCCTTGCCGACTTGGCCGGGGACGATCTCCGCGAGCTTTTCGGGGTCCGGGAGGTTGCCGTGGGTGGCGATGCGCGGCGCGCACGCGGCCGCAACGAGCGCGGTCCCGATCACGAGATGACGAAGAAGCCGATGGGCTGAACGGGAGTTTTGCATCAATCTGATGTCCGTAAACCTTTCCCTTCGGCGGCCGCCAAGCCGCCGGGTGACAGTGGAACGGATGATAAACCACTTTGAGGCGTGTTCCTAGCCGGTCGCGGATCGCGGCGCCGCTGACACGCCGTCCTCGGGGAGGGCATGGCCGCCGTGTTCGGTTTTTTCCGCAAATCGCCTGAAAAGGAACCCGCGCGCCGCCTCTATTCGGCCATATTGGCCCGCGCCCGCGAAGCGACGTTCTACGAGGACTTCGGCGTCCCCGACACCGTCGATGGGCGTTTCGACATGGTGGCGCTGCACGCCTTTCTGCTTCTGCGCCGCCTCAAGCGGGACCGCCCGGCCACTGCCCGCTTGTCGCAGGAGCTTTTCGACCTGATGTTCATTGACATGGACGAGAACCTGCGCGAGATGGGGGTCGGAGACCTGTCGGTCGGCCGCCGCGTCAAGGACATGGCCAAGGCCTTTCTCGGCCGCGTCGCGGCCTACGAGGATGCACTGGAGCGGGGTGACGGGGAGGCCCTGGCGGCTGCCCTACGGCGCAACCTGTTCCGCGGGGTCGTTGCCGAAGACGGCCGCCACATCGCCGCCATGGCCGGCTACGTGCGCGGCCAGGAGGCCGGCCTGACCGGTCTCGCCATAGAGACGCTGCTGGCCGGCGACCTGGCGTTCCCGCCGGTGGCCGCCGAGCGCAAGGAAGGGACGTGATGGAAAAACAGGACAGCCCCGAATTTTCCCGCCCGGTGGCGGTCGAGACGGTGAAGGAGGAGGGGGCCTTCGCCATTGAGGCTACGCCGGCCGAACGCGAAAATCTGGCCCGCCGGTTGGGCATCGTATCCGTCGATCGTCTGTCGGCCGATCTCAGGCTCAGACGGCAGATGGGTGCCATGGTGCGCCTGGAGGGAGAATTCGCCGCCGAGGTGACGCAGGCTTGCGTGGTGACGCTGGCCCCGGTGCACAGCCGCATTGCGGCGGCCGTCGATCGCCGCTATGGTCCGGCGGAGGCGCTGACCGAGACGGACGCCGAGGACATCTCGTTGGAAGACGAGGACCCGCCCGAGGTTCTGGTCGGCGGCGTCATCGATTTGGGGGAAGCGGTGTCCGAGCAGCTGGCACTGGAGATCGATCCGTTTCCCCGGGCCGAAGGGGCGGAGTTTCCGGGCTATTCCAGCGGGCCGGAGCCGGTCGAAAAGGCGAAGAGCCCCTTTGCCGCCTTGGAAGATCTTTTGAAGAAACAGAAATAGGGGGCGCAACCGGCTTGCTCCCCACGACTTTTCGGTTTAGATAACTGGCCGCCCGCCCGAGGGCACATGTTCATCGAGAGAATCAAGATATGGCTGTTCCAAAGAAGAAAGTGTCGAAATCGCGTCGCGACATGCGCCGCTCCCACGATGCGTTGAAGCCGTCGGCCTACGCGGAATGCCCGAATTGCGGCGAAGTGAAGCGTCCGCATCATGTCTGCGAGGCCTGTGGTCATTATGACGGCCGTGAGGTGACGAAGACGGCCGAGGCCGTCTGACCATCGGGTTTAGCCGGCAAGGACGCCCTTTTTGACCAAGCGATTGACCCTGTCGTTGGACGCCATGGGCGGCGACCAAGCGCCGCGCATGGTGGTCGAGGGTATCGAGATCGCCGCCGGTCGGCTTCCCGACGTGGACTACCTGTTGGTCGGCGACGAGCGCCGCCTGATGCCGTTGCTTGACCGCTTTCCGAAGGCCAAGTCGCGCGCCCAGATCATTCATACGGACGCCGCCGTCGCCGACGAGGACAAGGCGGCTTCCGCCTTGCGTAACGGCCGCGGCACCAGCATGCGTCTGGCCATCAACGCGGTGGCCGACGGGCGCGCCGACGCCGTCATCTCGGCCGGCAACACCGGCGCCCTGATGGCGATGGCGAAATTCGTCTTCAAGATGCTGCCGGGCATCGACCGGCCGGCCATCGTCACCTATTTCCCGACCCAGCGCGGTGCCTCGGTCATGCTCGACCTCGGCGCCAACGTCGAGTGCGATGCCGACAACCTGGTCCAGTTCGCGGTGATGGGCGAGGTGTTCGCCCGCAATGTGCTGGGGGTGATGCAGCCGTCGATCGGCCTGCTCAACGTCGGCGTCGAGGGCTTCAAGGGCCACGACAGCCTGCGCCAAGCCAGCACCATCCTGCGCGAGAGCGCGCTGCCGATCAAATTCCACGGTTTCGTCGAAGGCGACGACATCGGCGAGGGGACGGTGGACGTCGTCGTCACCGACGGCTTCACCGGCAACGTGGCGCTGAAGACGGCCGAGGGAACCGCCCGCATGATTGGCCATTTCCTGAGGGAGGCCCTGAACAGCTCGGCGATGAGCAAGGTGGGCGCCGTGCTGGCCAAGGGCGCGCTCAGCGAATTCCGCGCCCACATGGACCCGCGCCACTACAACGGCGCCATGCTGGTCGGCCTCAACGGGATCTGCGTGAAGAGCCACGGCAGCACCGACGAACTGGGGTTTGCCAACGCCATCAGCGTCGCCGCCAACCTGATTACCGGGCGGGTCAACGAACGCATCAAAGAGGACTTGGAACACTTGATTTCCGGAGGCTCCGCCCAGACCGCGGCGACGATACCCTGATGGCGACGGCACTGGTTTCGCAGATCATCGGGTGCGGTTCCTATCTGCCCGAGCGGGTGGTGAGCAACCAAGAGTTGGCGACGCGCGTCGACACCTCGGACGAGTGGATCGTCGAGCGCACCGGTATCCGTCAGCGCCATATCGCGGCGGAGGGCGAACTGACCTCCGATCTGGCCTGCCACGCCGCCAGGCGGGCCCTGGACGCCGCCGGCGTACTGCCGGCCGAGGTCGACCTCATCATCCTGGCGACGACCACGCCCGACCACACCTTCCCGGCGACGGCGACGCGCGTGCAGGCCATGCTGGACACCCGCAACGGCTTCGCCTTCGATGTGCAGGCCGTGTGCTCGGGCTTCATCTATGCCCTGGCGGTGGCCGACAATTTCGTCCGCATGGGCCAGGTGGGAACGGCCTTGGTCATCGGCGCCGAGACCATGTCGCGGGTTCTCGACTGGGGGGACCGCACCACCTGCGTGTTGTTCGGCGACGGCGCCGGGGCGGTGGTTCTGCGCGGCGCAGTGGCGGCGCTTCCCGACGCCCAGGGCATTCCCGGCCGCGGCATCCTGTCGACCCACCTGCATTCGAACGGCCACCTTTACGACATCCTGCGGGCCTCGGGCGGCCCGTCGTGGACGCAAACGGTTGGCCACATGCGCATGCAGGGCAAAGAGCTCTTCCGCCACGCCGTGGTCAATCTGGCCTCGGTAGTGGAGGAAACGCTGGCGGCCAGCGGCCTGGCGCAAAAGGACATCGACTGGCTGGTCCCCCATCAGGCCAATCTGCGGATCATCGACGGCACCGCCAAGAAGCTGGGCCTGCCGAAAAGCCGGGTGGTGACGACCATCGACCGCCATGCCAACACCTCGGCGGCCTCGATTCCGCTGGCCCTCGACGTGGCGGTCCGCGACGGCCGCATCAAGCCCGGCCACATCGTTCTCATGGAAGCGATGGGCGGCGGCGTGACCTGGGGCGCCAGTCTCGTGCGCTGGTAGGCGATTGCGCCGCTCCTTTTCGATTGGAGCTTAAGCATTCCAGCCATCCCTTTGATATTGACGGATTTCGTCCCTGGCGTTACCCTTTGCTCCTCGTGGAAAAAGGGGGCTGGGTCGAATGGCTGGACGGACGATCACGCGCGCTCAACTGGCCGAGGCCGTTTATCAGGAAGTGGGCTTGTCGCGCAGCGAATCCGCTGACTTGCTGGAAGCGGTTCTGAATTACACGGCCGACGCATTGGCCAAAGGGGAGACCGTGAAGATCTCCTCGTTCGGCAGTTTTTCCCTGCGCCAGAAGGGCAAACGTGTCGGGCGCAACCCCAAGACCGGGGACGAGGTGCCGATCCTGCCGCGGCGGGTTCTCGTATTCCGCCCCTCCCAGGTGCTCAAGGCCCGCGTCAACGAGAAGAGGCGTCCCAGGACGGCCGGGTAAATGGCGCAAGCGGCCGGCCAGAACACGGAACTACGGCGGCGGGGCAAGTCCGAAGGGGCGTTTCGGACCATCAGCGAGGTCGCCGTCGATCTCGACCTTCCGCAGCACGTCCTGCGATTCTGGGAAAGCAAGTTCATCCAGATCCGCCCCCTCAAGCGGGGCGGTGGGCGCCGCTATTACCGGCCCGAGGACGTGGCCCTGCTGCGCCGCATCCGGCAACTGCTCTATGTGGACGGCTATACCATCCGCGGCGTCCAGAAACTGTTGAAGCACAACGGCGGCAAGTCCCTCGACGGAGACGAGCTGCCGGCCCCGTTCCCCGCCGTTGCGCTGGCGCCGGTGGCGGACGAACCCGCCGACGTCCCGGTCGTTCCGGCGGCGGTTCCGGCCGCCGGCGGCGACGACATCGGGCCCCGGCGGCGCGCCGAACTCCAGGCCCTGCTTCGCGAACTCGAATCCCTGCGCGAACACTTGCGGACCGTCCTCAAATAGGGGCGCGCGGGCAACCTTGCCGGCGGCGAAAAATATCGGTCGGAGAGCGTTGCGGATCGCCGACGCCCCGCGTATAGTGCGCCCGTTCGCGGACGGGGCGGCCGCAACGGCCGCCGCGGAAGGGGCTTTTTCGGAGCGTAGCGCAGCCTGGTAGCGCACTTGACTGGGGGTCAAGGGGTCGTGGGTTCAAATCCCGCCGCTCCGACCAATACGGCGAAGGGCTTGGCTGGAAACGGCCAAGCCCTTTTCGTTGGGCTCACGAGACGTAGGCGGGCACCACATAGAACGCGATGGCTGCGTAGTGGCAGGCGCTGGCCAGCACCACGAACAGGTGCCAAATGGGCTGGTTGAACGGCAGCCGGTGCCAGCGATAGAAGATCACGCCCAGCGAATAGGCCAGGCCGCCGCCGGCCATCAGGGCGGTGCCGGTGGGGCCCAAGCCCTGGACCACCGGCCATCCCCAGGCGACCACCAGCCAGCCGAGGATGAGGTAGAGCCCGACCCGCAGTTTGACGAGGTGGCGCGGCCAGACGATGCGCAGCACGATGCCGGCCAGCGCCAGGGTCCAGACGGTGATCAGCAGGCTCCAGCCCAGGGCGTCCTTCAGCACCAGCAGGGCGATCGGCGTGTAGGTGCCGGCGATCAGCAGATAGATGGTGCAATGATCGGCGGTTCGGAGCGCGCGGGCCGCCCGGGCGTGCCACGAGCCGATGCCGTGATAGAGGGTCGAACTCAGGAAGGCGAGGATCATCGTCGCGCCATACACCGCGACGCTGGCGATGGCCCTGGCGCCGCCCTCGGGGACGGCCATCTGGATGAGCACGACGAGGCCCAGGACGCTGAGCAGCGCCCCGGTTCCCTGGATGACGGTGTTGGCGATCTCGGCGGCGACGACGCGAGGCGGCATGACAGACAAAACCCCAGCTACCCTCAGGCCGCTCGAAGTCTAGACCCGCGGCGGGGAAAAGGCCATGGCGTCGGGCCGGGATTTCAGCCGGGCCAAATGGGCGTCTTGGCCGGCTTGGCGGGTTTGGCGGGCTCGGCCTCCTTCAGGGCGTTGATGCGTATCTCGATATCGCGCAGGGCCACGGTCAGATCCTGCTTGATCTCCTTGAGACTGGCGAATTCGTCTTGCTGGGACTCGGCCAGCTTTTTTGTCTTGTTCAGCGTTCCCTTGATTTCGACCAGCTCGGCCGCCAGGGGATCGATGTGGGAGTGCAGGAAGGTGTCATAGGCTTCGTCGGTTTTCTTCATCGCCAGGCTGGAAAAAAAGACGGCGGCCAGCGCCACGAACATGGCAAGGACGCCGACAACCACGCCCACGTTCTGCATGACGGATATCCCCCAAGCGCGTTACATATTATTGGTTTCGCCATTCGAAGGCCGGCGTGCCCGGCATTTGCCACAGTCCCTTGCGGGCCTGGGCGGCGCGTTTTTCTTCTTCCTCGTATTTGGCTGAATGGTGGGGATAGGCCAGGGCCCACCCCTCGCGGACCATTCTCCGGTTGAGATCTTCCCCGCGGACACGGCAAACGGCGAGCAGCCGCCCCTCGGGGTCCGCCGACTTTCCCTCGCAGGTCACCTTTTCGTTTTTGACGGCCTCGAGAAGCATGGCCGCCGAGGCCCTGCCGCATTGCCAGCGCTGTCCGCCGGGGCCTTCGCAGATTTGCGACAACTCCGGCGCCACGATGCCGAACAGGCGAACCTCGGTTCCCCCGGTGCACTTGCCGTACCACCGCGTGCCGTTGACCATGATGACGTTGCCGTTGGTGACGCACACCGGGCCGGTGACGTCGGCGCGGGCGGGCGCACCGCCGCCGAGCACACAGATCAGCCCCAGGATCGAAAGAAATGCTTTCATGGCCACTTGGTCATGATTGAAGCACAATGATTAATATCTTCCTAAACGTGCCTCGTTGCGCCGCGACTCCGTCGCTTCCGCCTTCGTGCGCCGCTCAGCCGGCCCGGCTGTCCAGCCACAGGGTGACCGGCCCGTCGTTGAGAAGGTCGACCTCCATGTGCGCGGCGAAGCGTCCGGTCTCGACGGCGATGCCGAGGTCCCTGAGGTCGCGGCAGAACGCTTCATAAAGGGGCTCCGCCAGCTCGGGCGGCGCGGCATCGGAAAAACTCGGCCGGTTGCCCTTGCGCCAGTTGCCGGCCAGCGTGAACTGGCTGACCACCAGCGCCTGTCCGCCGATGTCGAGGAGGGACAGGTTGAACTTGCCGGCAGGGTCGGAAAAGATGCGCAGGCGGGCCGTCTTGCCGGCCAGGAAGGCCGCCGTTTCCGGCCCGTCGCCGCGCTCCGCGCACAGGAGGACGAGCAGTCCCCGGCCAATGCTGCCGACGGTGGCGCCGTCGACCCGGACGCCCGCCCGCTTGACGCGCTGAAGGACGGCTTTCACGGCGCGGTTCCGGGGCCGGCGATACGTTCGGCCAGGGCCTCGCCGTTGCGCACGCAATCGGTCACCGAAATGCCGCCCCGCCAATTGCCGCGTAGATAAAGGTCGGGGAAGGGGGCGAGGAACTCGTCCACGGTGGCGATCCGATCGAGATGTCCCAGGGGATACTGCGGGATGGCCTGCGGCCAGCGGGTAACATGCCGCATTACCGCCTTGCCCCGAATGCCCAGGCTCGTTGCCAGATCGACTTCGATCTCGGTCAGGACGTCCTTGTCCGCCATCTCCAGCGCCTGCGGGTCCTGCCTGCCGCCCAGGAAGGCGGTCAGCAGCACGTGCCCGTCCGGTGCGCGGTCGGCGAACAACGTGCTGGAAAAGAGGGCGCCCAGGGTACGCACGCCCTCGACGCGCGGAATGAGAAAGCCGAATCCGTCGAGGGCGTGTTTCACGTCCTCGCGGCGATAGCCGAGGGCGACCGAGAAAATGGCGGCGTAGGGAATGGTACGCAGCAACCGGGCCGCCTCGCCGGCCAACGGCTCGACGAGGGCGGCCGTTTCCGGTGCCGGCAGCGCCAGGACCACGACGTCGGCGGTCTCGCTGCGCGGGTCCTGCCCGTCTTCGGCGAAGCGCACCGTCCAGCCGCCGTCTTGGCGCTCCAGCGCGGCAGCCCGCCGGCCGGTGCGCACCGAGCCGGCAGGCAGGGCGGCGGCCAGCGCGGTCGGCAGCGTCGCCATACCGCTGTCGAAGGAAATCTGGCGGCCGGCCGGCATGCCGGCGTTCCTGGTGGCCTTGCCGAGCGCGATGGCGCCGCGGATCAGCGAACCGTATTTCTGTTCCAGTTCGTGGATGCGGGGTACCGCGGCTTCCGCCGACAGCTCGCGCGGATCGCCGGCATAGACACCGGAAATGAACGGGTCGACCGCATAGGTGAGGAACTCGCGGCCGAGCCGCCGTTTGACGAACTCGGCGATGGTTTCTTCCTGGTCGGCCGGGCGAATGAAGGGCTCGCACAACAGGCGCAGCTTGGCGGCCAGACTGAACGCCGGGGTGGCGACGAAGGCGGGCGGCGAGGTGGGCAGGGCCCACAGGCGGCCGTCGCGCAGGATGTAGCGTTTCTTGGCGGGCGGCGCCGCCTCGCGGAGCAGGGGCGACAGCGCGGCCCCGTCGATCAGGCGCCCGAGGGCGTCCTCCGGGCGTCCGGGTTTCTGGAGCGTGGAGTTGGGGCCCCGCTCGAAAAGGAAGCCGTCCCGCCGCTCGCTGGCGATGGTGCCGCCGACCCGATCGGCCGCTTCGGCAACGCTGACCTCAAGGCCGCGCCGGTGCAGGAACCACGCCGCCGCCAGACCGGAGATTCCCCCGCCGACGACCAGAACTCGCCTTCCTTCCGCCTCTGCCACTGGGCGTTCTCCCGCTTCGAAAACCCTGGCCTGTCCGGCCCGGACCTCTATTCATGGAAAGGTCGGCGGCAAAAGGCCAGCGTTTTCCATCGCCGCGCGCCGGCGCCGAACGGCGGACGGGAAGCTGTTGCCATGGCGCGCCGGATAGGCAATTCTGGACGGGCCACGCCGCGTGGCGGCCAGAGCTGGACGGAAATGCCGTGATGAGCGAACCCCACGACGACTATCGACACCTGATGGACCAGAAGCGGTTCCTGGGCGAGATCGAACAGGGAATTCGCCAAGCCAACCGCCAGATCATCCACCAGCGCATCCCGTCCCTCAACAAGGAGACCGTGCTGGCTTTCGCGCTGGCCATCGGGCGTCTGCGGGCCCGCTATCTCGAGGCGGCCTTCCAATTGGGGGTCGCCGACGACGGGGACCCGCCCAACCGCGCCGAGATTCAGGAACTGAAGACCCGACGCGAGATGTTCGAGGAGGCCCGCCATGCCTTCGAGGCGTTGCGGGACGCCATCGAGAGGGGCTACGTCGACATCGAGGGCCTGCAATCCGGCAGCTGATGGGGGCGGGAAGTAAGGCCGCTTTCAGTCGGAATCGGTAAGAATGGCGCGGCCTTCGGCGGTCAACTTGCAGACCAGCCAGTCGGGCTTGAGCGGATTGGCGAACCACGGTTCCGCCCATCCCTTTTCGATGCAGCTGCGCACCGTGCGTTCACTGACCCGCTGGCCGGTGGTGTCGAAGAGCGGCAGCTTGCCGCCGGGCTGATCGAGACCGCGCATCAGCCACAGCCGCTGCGGCGACGTCGGCTTCGGTCCCCTGGGCGGCGGCGGGGCCGCTTTGGCGGCATCCTTGGCGGATCTGGCCCTGGCCACGGTCGCGAATCCTTCCCTGGATATGATTTTTATTGCTTCCAGGGTAGGTTCTAAGGGCCACCAACGTCAAGCGATGGCAGAGAAAGGGGACGGAAGGCATGACCGCGACATGGCTTTACGTGACCGCCGGTTCGAAGGACGAGGCGCTGTCGATCGGCCGCCTGCTGGTCGGGGAACGGCTGGCCGCCTGCGCCAACGTCGTTCCCGGCACCACGGCCATCTACTGGTGGGAAGGCAAGGTGCAGGAAGGCGAGGAGGCGGTTCTGGTCCTCAAGACGCGAAGCGACCTGGTGGACGCGGCGACGGCGCGCATCCGCGCGGTGCACAGCTACGCCTGCCCTTGCGTGGTGGCGCTGCCGGTGGCCGGCGGCAACCCGGATTTCCTCGAGTGGATTGTCAACGAAACACGGCAATAGCCTGAAACGGGATTCTTTTGGGATGCGAAGGGCCGGGATACGGGGGGACGATGGCGATCCGGATTTCCTCGCCCGGATTGTCAGCGAAACGCGGCAGTGGACTGATAAGAGATTCTTTTAGGGGATGGTGGGCAGCCAGACCGTGGCGGCGGCTTGGGCGGCGATGCCCTCGCGCCGGCCGGTGAAGCCCAGCTTTTCCGTGGTCGTGCCTTTGACGCCGACGCGCCCGACCTCGATGCCCAGGATGGCGGCGACGCGTTCGCGCATGGCCTGGCGGTGCGGCCCGACCCGGGGCGCTTCGCAAATCAGGGTGACGTCGACGTTGACGATGCGCCCGCCGCGGCCGGCGACCAAACGGCCGGCGTGGGCCAGGAAGATCTCGGAGGCGGCGCCCCGCCACTGGGGGTCGGTCGGCGGGAAATGGCTGCCGATATCGCCGTCGCCGATGGCGCCCAACAGGGCATCGGTCAGGGCGTGCAGCCCGACGTCGGCATCCGAATGGCCGGCCAGCCCGGCTTCGTGAGGGACCGCGATGCCGCACAGCATGACGTGGTTGCCCTCGGTGAAGCGGTGCACGTCGAAGCCCGTGCCGCCGCGGAACTCGCCGCCGCCGTGGGTTTCGGCGCGGCGAAAATCGGAAGGCGTGGTGACTTTCACATTGTCCTCGCTGCCATCGACCAGGGCCACCGCCAGGCCCGCCTGCTCGGCCACCGCGGCATCGTCGGTGAGCCCGATACCGGCGAAACGCCGGTGCGCCGCCAGGATGTCGGGAAAGCGGAAACCCTGCGGCGTCTGGGCCCGCCACAGGCCGGCCCGTTCCACGGTGGCGGCGATGAGGCCGTCGCCACCGCGCTTGAGGGTGTCGATGACCGGCACGGCGGGAATGGCGCCGGCGTGCCGCTCCAGCGCCGCGATGACCCGCGAGATCAACGGGGCGTCGGCGAACGGGCGGGCGGCGTCGTGGATGAGAACGACGTCGGGAGCTGCATCCTTGAGGCTTTCCAGGCCCAGGCGGACCGAATCCTGGCGCTCGGCGCCGCCGTCCACCGGTGCCAGCAGGTCGAGGCCGGCCACCGCTTCGTCATAGAGCGCCCGGTCGGCCGGATGGATGACGACGCGCACCGCGTCGACCCGGGGATGGGCGTTGAGCGTTTCCAGCGAATGGCGCAGGACCGGTCGACCGTTCAGCCGCTGGTACTGCTTGGGGCACTCGCCGCCGAAGCGCGAACCCCGTCCGGCCGCCACCACCAGGGCAATGCATCCGCTCATTCGTCCATTCCCGCACTTTTCCTGCCGCGTCTCGACGCCGCGACCTTAGTGGCCGTCCACCGGATTGCCAAGGGGTCTTGCCAAGCGGCGCGCCGGGGGCGATTTTGAGGGCCAGATGCCGATCCGCCCGCCGGGGCCGAGGAAGACCGTCATGCATGACACCCTGTTCAACCTGTCCGCCTTGCTCGCGCTGGTTCCGGCCTGCGTCGTCGGCTGGCGGCGCCAACCGGCCCTCGACGTCCTCTATTGGCTGGTCCTCGCCGTCGGCGTGGCCGGGCCCCTGGCCTGGGTGGTGGTTCAGGACGCCGGCGCGTGGCGGCCGGGTTTCTCGACCACGCTGTGGGTTATCATCGCCGCCAGCCTCGCCGTTTTCGCCGCCGCCGCCGCCCGGCTTCCCCAGGCATGGCGGCTATTGCCGCTGCTGGCACCCTATCTGCTGATCGTCGGCGGACTGGCGACCATCTGGTACCACGCGCCCAAGGCCGCCCTGACGACGGTGGCGCCGACCGCCTGGGTCCACGCCCATATTCTGGTGTCGGTGGTCACCTATGGCCTGCTCACCGTGGCCGCGGTCGCCGAACTCGCCGCCTTTTTCCAGGAACGCGCGCTGAAGCGCAAGCGTCCGACGGCGCTGACCCGGCGGCTGCCGGCGGTGGCCGATTGCGAGGCGCTGGCGGTGCGGCTGCTGGTCATCGGCGAGATCATTCTGGCCCTTGGCCTGATGACCGGCATGGCCATGCAGTATGCCGAGTCGGGAGCGCTGCTGACCTTCGACCACAAGACGGTGCTTACCGTCGCCGCCTTCCTCGTCATCGGCATCCTGCTGGTGGCGCACTTCCGCAGCGGCGTGCGCGGCCGGGTGGCGGCGCGATTCGTCCTCGTCGCCTACCTGCTGTTGACCTTGGGGTATCCCGGAGTCAAATTCGTCACCGACGTCCTCATGGCGTGACGACTCAGCGGTCGATTTCATCCCGCTCCTCGAAAAACTGCCTCACATGTCAGCTATTTTGTTGCATTGCCCCCATGTTGCACATTAAATGTGCATTCTGCGAAGGTGAAAGTCCCAATGACCGTCCGTGTCGGACCCCTGAACTGTGAGACTCCGGTGATCCTGGCGCCCATGTCGGGGGTCAGCGATATGCCGTTCCGGCGCCTGGTGCAAAGATGGGGCGTCGACCTCACGGTGTCCGAGATGATCGCCAGCCGGGCCATGGTGCGTGCCGCCGGGCGCTCGTTGCGCATGGCCGACGCCGGTCGCGAGCGGCAGCCAAGCGCGGTGCAGTTGGCCGGCTGCGAGCCCGACGTGATGGCCGAGGCGGCCAAACTCAACGAGGACCGGGGCGCGGCCCTCATCGACATCAACATGGGATGCCCGGTGAAGAAGGTGGTGAACGGAGACGCCGGCTCGGCGCTGATGCGCGACGAGGTGTTGGCCGGGCGCATCCTCTCGGCGGTGGTCGAGGCGGTCGGCATTCCGGTGACGCTCAAGATGCGCACCGGCTGGAACGACGAGACCCGCAACGCGCCGCGGTTGGCCCGCATCGCCGAGGACGCCGGCATCCGTTACGTCACCGTGCACGGCCGCACCCGCTGCCAGTTCTACAAGGGCCATGCCGACTGGCGGTTCATCGGCGAGGTCAAGGCGGCGGTGACGATTCCGGTGATCGGCAACGGCGACGTCGAGACCATCGACGCCGCCGCCCGTCTGCTGGCCGAGTCGGGGGCCGACGGCGTGATGATCGGGCGCGGCGCCTATGGCCGTCCGTGGTTCCCCAACCAGGTCCGGCATTTCCTGGCGACCGGGGAGCGGCTGCCCGAGCCGCCGCTGGCCGAGCAGTTGGCGACGCTGCTCGAACACTATGCCGACATGTTGGATTACTACGGGCCTGACACCGGCGCGCGCATCGCCCGCAAGCACATCGCCTGGTACAGCAAGGGACTGCCCGGTTCCGCCGAATTTCGAGCCCGGGTCAACCAGACCGTCGACGCGGCGACGGTTCGTGGCCTTATCGCCGACCTCTATGGGCCGGCGATCGAGCGGATGGCGGCATGATGGGAATCAGGGAGTTCGCTCAGCGCAAGAAGCGCAAGGTGTTGGCGGTGAAACTCGATGCCGGAGCGGTGCTCAACGCGCTGCCGATGGCCGTCGTGGTGGTCGCCGAGGACGGCACCATCCTTCACGTCAACGATACCGGCGAGCAGTTTTTCCACGGCAGCGCGACCCATCTGCGCGGCCAGCGCCTGCAAGACATGATCCCCGAGGACAGTCCGCTGTTTTCGGTGATCGAGCAGGCCCGGAACGACGGCAATGCCGTATTCGAGTATGGGCTCAACCTCAATTCCCCCCGCATCGGGCGCTATTTCGTCAACGTCCAGGCGCGGCCTATGATGGACGATAGCCGCGCGGTCGTTCTCGGCCTGCAGGAGCGTTCGATCGCCGACAAGATCGATCACCAGATGTCGCACCGCGGCGCCGCGCGATCGGTCAGCGCCATGGCCCACATGCTGGCCCACGAGGTGAAGAATCCGCTTTCCGGCATCCGCGGGGCGGCCCAGCTTCTCGAAGACACCCTGGATGCCCAGGACCGCTCGCTCACCCAGCTTATCCGCGGCGAGGTCGACCGCATCGTCGCCCTGGTCGACCGCATGGAGGTCTTCTCCGACACCGGGCCGCTGCGGCGCGAGGCGGTCAATATCCACGAGGTGCTGACCCGCGTGCGCCAGCTTGCCGAAAACGGTTTTGGCCGGCACGTGCGCATCGTCGAGAACTACGACCCGTCGCTGCCGGCCGTGCTCGGCAACCGCGACCAGCTGGTGCAGGTCTTTCTCAATCTCGCCAAGAATGCCGTCGAGGCGGTGCCGACGGTGGGCGGCGAGGTGGTTCTCAGGACCGCCTACCGTCCCGGCGTGCGGTTCGCCCTGGCCGGCCGGGATTCCCGCGAACACCTGCCGCTGATGGTCAGCGTCGAGGACAATGGCGAGGGTATCCCCGAGGACATGCGGGCCCACATCTTCGACCCCTTCGTCACCTCCAAGCCGAAGGGAAGCGGCCTTGGCCTGGCCCTGGTCGCCAAGATCATCGACGATCACGGCGGCGCCATCGAGGTCGACAGCGCTTACAAGCGCACGGTCATCCGGGTGATGCTGCCGATGGTGCGCCCGGTCGTTGAATATCCGGAAGGAGGGGCCGAATGAGCCCGACGACGCCGACCGTTCTTGTCGCCGACGACGACCAGGCGATCCGTACCGTGCTGAGCCACGCCCTCGGGCGGGCCGGCTTCGACGTGCGCACCACCGGCAACGCCTCGACCCTGTGGCAGTGGGTCAGCGACGGCGAGGGCGATCTCGTGATTACCGACGTCATCATGCCCGACGAGAACGGCCTCGACCTCATCCCGCGCATCAAGAAGATCCGGCCCGAGTTGCGCATCGTCGTCATGAGCGCCCACAGCACCATGCTGACGGCGGTCAAGGCGGCCGAGCGCGGCGCCTTTGAATACCTGCCGAAGCCGTTCGATCTGAACGAGATGGTCAACGTCGTGCGCCGCGGCCTGGAAACGCCGCGGGCGCGGCCCGACGATCAGTCCGGCATGCCGGAGGAGGCGCTGCCGATGATCGGCCGCTCGTCGGCCATGCAGGAGGTCTACCGCACCCTGGCCCGCCTGATGAACACCGACCTGACGGTGATGGTGGTCGGCGAATCGGGCACCGGCAAGGAACTGGTGGCGCGCGCGCTGCACGACTACGGCAAATGGCGCCACGGGCCCTTCGTCGCCATCAACATGGCGGCGATTCCGCGCGAACTGATCGAGAGCGAACTGTTCGGTTACGAGAAGGGGGCGTTCACCGGGGCCATCCAGCGCAGCGTCGGGCGCTTCGAGCAGGCCGAAGGGGGAACGCTTTTCCTGGACGAGATCGGCGACATGCCGCCCGAGGCCCAGACCCGTCTGCTCAGGGTGTTGCAGGAGGGCGAATACACCACTGTCGGCGGACGCAAGACGCTGCGCGCCAACGTGCGGATCATCGCCGCCACCCATCGCGACCTGCGCCAGCAGATCCGTCAGGGGATGTTCCGCGAGGATCTCTATTTCCGCCTCAATGTTGCGCCCATGCGCCTGCCGCCGCTGCGCGAGCGCACCGAGGATCTGCCCGAACTGGTCCGCCACTTCCTCTCCAAGGCGGTATCCGAGGGCCTGCCGCTCAAGGTCATCGACCGGGCGGCCATGGACCGGCTGATGGCCTATCGCTGGCCGGGCAATGTCCGCGAACTGGAGAACCTGATCCGCCGGCTGGCTGCCCTCTATTCGCAGGAAGTGATCGGCGTTGAAGTGATCGAGGCCGAACTGGCCGAGGCTTCGGCCGTGGTCGAGCCGGAGGGCAACGGCCTGTCGCAATCGATCGAGGGGCACCTCAAGACCTATTTCGCCGCGCTGGGCAACGCGCTGCCGACCCCCGGCCTCTACGACCGGGTGCTTCACGAAATGGAACGCCCCCTCATCACGCTCACCCTGCAGGCGACCCGCGGCAATCAGATCAAGGCGGCGCAGGTCCTTGGGCTCAACCGCAACACCCTGCGCAAGAAGATCCGCGAACTCAATATCTCGGTGGTTCGGGGCGGAAAATGAGGAGAATCGTCCGTACGCCGCGCCGGTTTACGGCGCGGCTCCGGAGGTGGATCCGCGCGACGTCGTTTGCACGGCGGCTGGCCTATGTGCTGTCGGCTGCGGCGGTGGCCTCGGGTCTGGCCACGCTGGCGACGATGACGTCCCCCGACACCAATCCCAGGATCGTCCTGACACTGCTTTATCTGGACATGCTGTTCGTTCTGCCGCTGGGCGCCGTGGTGGCTTGGCGGCTGGCCCGCCTGTGGGGCGAGCGCCGCCGCGGCCTGGCGGGATCGCGCCTGCAGGCGCGCCTGGTGGTGCTGTTCGGGTTGGTGGCGGTGACGCCGGCCATTCTGGTCGCTATTTTCGCCGGGCTGTTTCTCAATTTTGGGCTGGAGGCGTGGTTCAGCGGTCGGGTCCGCACGGCGCTCAATGCCGCCGAAGTGGTGGCCGAAGCCTATCTCAAGGAGCACAAGCTCAGCATCGTCTCCGAGATTTCGGCAATGGCCAACGACCTGGACGGCAACGCCGCGGCGCTCATTCGCAATCCGCAGCACTTCGAGAACGTGCTGACCACCCAGGCGGCGTTGCGCTCGCTTCCCGAGGCCGCCGTGCTCGACAGCACGGGAAGGGTTACGGCGCAGTCACGCTTCACCGTCTCGCTGACTTCCGACCCGGTGCCCCTGTCCGCCCTCCAAAGGGCCGAAACCGGCGAGATCGTGGTGATGACCGGCGACAGGGACGACCGCGTGCGGGCGATGGTCAGGCTGCACCGCTTCGTCGACGCCTTCCTGCTGGTCGGCCGGCCGGTCGACCCGGTTGTCATCGAGCAGACGCAGCAGGCCAGGGGGGCCATCTCGCAGTACGAGGCCCTCGAACAGCAGCAGGAATCGATCCAGATCAGCTTCGTCATGATCTTTGTGGTCGTCGCCCTTCTATTGTTGCTGGCGGCGGTGTGGGTGGGCGTCAATCTGGCGGCCCAACTCTCTCAGCCGATCAGCAGCCTGATCGCCGCGGCGCAGCGCATCGGCAAGGGCGACCTGAAGGTGAGGGTCAAGGCGGACAGCACATCCGACGAGCTTGGAACCCTGAGCCGTGCCTTCAACCGCATGACCGAGCAGCTTGAGACGCAGCAACGGGGGTTGATGGAGGCCAACCGCGAACTCGACGAGCGCCGGCGGTTCTCCGAGGCGGTGTTGACCGGGGTCAGCGCCGGCGTCATTGGCCTCGATGGCGCCCAGCGTATCACGCTTCCCAATCGCTCGGCCTCGCAATTGCTGGCCACCGACCTCGACGGCGCGATCGGGACCGGCATCGCCGGAATCTTCCCGGAAATCGAGGCGATGATGGGGGAGGCCCGCCATCGGCCCGACCGCCTGCATCAGGCGGAAATCCGCGTCACCCGCGAGCGCAGCGTGCGCACCCTGCTGGTGCGGGTGGCGGCCGAGTGCCTGAATGACGAGATCGTCGGCTATGTCGTTACCTTCGACGACATCACCGCCTTGCAGGCGGCGCAACGCAAGGCGGCGTGGGCCGACATCGCCCGGCGCATCGCCCATGAGATCAAGAACCCGCTGACGCCGATCCAGTTGTCGGCCGAGCGGCTCAAGCGCAAGTATCTGGACCAGATCACCTCGGATCGCGACACCTTTTCCATGTGCACCGAAACGATCATCCGCCAGGTCGAGGACATCGGGCGCATGGTCGACGATTTTTCGTCCTTCGCCCGCATGCCGCAGCCCTCGATGAAACCCGAGAACCTGGTCGAGATCTGCCGCCAGGCGGTCTTCCTCGAGCGCACCCGGCATCCGGAGATCGATTTCGATCTGCGCGAGCCCGGAGAGCCGGTCAGCCTCAGGTGCGACAGCCGGCAGGTCGGACGCGCGCTCGCCAACGTGCTGAAGAACGCCGCCGAATCGATCGAGCGGCGCGAGGGCGAGGCTGCTCCGCCGGCGGGCGAGATCGTCATCGCCCTGCGCCGTGCGGAAGAGACGGACGGTCCACGCATCGTCATCGAGGTGGAGGACAACGGCGTCGGGCTGCCCGAGGAATACCGCGACCGCCTGACCGAACCCTATGTGACGACCCGCGACAAGGGGACCGGACTAGGCCTTGCCATCGTCAAGAAAATCATGGAAGACCACGACGGCGACCTGCTCATCGAGGACCGGCCGGTGGCCGGCGCCAGGATTTCACTGATATTCGGTCCCCACGGCGTCGCTCCGGCGGCGCCCGACGAAGGGGCCGGCGCCGCGAACGACGTCGACGCCACCGGCTCCTTGAACGCTGCAACGGACATTCCGGCCCATGGCTCATGATATTCTGATCGTCGACGACGAACGGGACATCCGGCTCCTGACCTCGGGCATCCTCGAGGACGAGGGCTATCAGGCGCGCGAGGCCGGCGACAGCACGACGGCGCTGGCCAGCATCGAATCCCGGCAGCCCAGTCTGGTGCTGCTCGACATCTGGCTCAAGGGCAGCGAGCTGGACGGCCTGGAGATCCTGAAGATCATCAAGCAGGACCACCCCTATGTGCCGGTGGTGATCATGAGCGGCCACGGCACCATCGAATCGGCGGTCGCCGCCATCAAGGACGGCGCCTATGACTTCATCGAGAAGCCGTTCGCCGCCGACCGCCTGGTGCTGGCCGTCAACCGGGCGATCGACGCCATGCGCCTCAAGCGCGAGAACGAGGAGCTGCGCCTGCGTGCGGGCACCGAAACCCAGCTGGTCGGCCGTTCGGCGGCCATCCACCAGGTGCGCCAGATCATCGAGCGGGTGGCGCCGGCCAACAGCCGCGTGCTGATCACCGGCCCGGCCGGCTCCGGCAAGGAAGTGGTGGCGCGCATGCTGCATGCCCGCTCGCGCCGCGCCGGCGGGCCGCTGGTCGTCGTCAACTGCGCCAACATGGAACCCGGCCGGGTCGAAAGCACGCTGTTCGGCACCGAGACGTCGGGCGAGAGTCCGCGCAAGATGGGCATGCTGGAAGCGGCGCACAACGGCACCCTGCTGCTCGACGCGGTGGACGACATGCCGCTGGAGACCCAGGGAAAGATCGTGCGCATGCTTCAGGAACAGACGTTCGAGCGCGTCGGCGGCACCACGCGGGTGGAGGTCGATGTGCGGGTGGTCGCCGCCACCAGTTCGGACCTGGCGGCGAAGATGACTGCCGGGCAGTTCCGCGAGGACCTGTTCTTCCGGCTGAACGTGGTGCCGATCCCGGTGCCGTCGCTGCGCGAGCGGCGCGACGACATTCCGCTGCTGGCCGAGCACTTCATGGCCCGGGCCGCCGCCAACGCCGGGCAGCCGTCGCGCACCTTCGGCGAGGACGCTATTGCCGCGCTCCAGGCCTACGACTGGCCGGGCAACGTCCGCGAGCTGCGCAACGTCGTCGAATGGCTGCTGATCATGGCGCCGGGGCCAAGCGAGGGGGCGATCCACGCCGACATGCTGCCGGCCGCCGTGACCGCCAAGACGGCCGTTCCCTCGGCCGCCGGCGGCAGCGAAATCATGAGCTTGCCTTTGCGCGATGCCCGCGAGATATTCGAGCGTGAATACCTGATTGCCCAGGTCAATCGGTTCGGTGGCAACATCTCCAAGACCGCCGCGTTCGTGGGTATGGAGCGCTCCGCCCTTCATCGGAAGCTGAAATCGCTTGGCGTGCAGAGCGAAGAAGGAGTACGCCGGGCGGAACCGTGAGTGATCGTCACGGAGCGGCGGAATGCGGGACGAGACGGGGGTAAGGATCCGATGAAGGTTCTGGTTTGCGGCGCGGGACAGGTGGGCTTCAACATCGCCCGCTACCTCGCCATGGAAAACAACGACGTGACGGTCATCGACCAGTCGCCCGAACTGGTGCGCCGGATCAGCGACAGCCTCGACGTCAAGGGCGTCATCGGCCACGCCTCCCATCCGGACGTCCTGGAGCGGGCCGGCGCCGGCGACACCGACATCATCATCGCCGTCACCCAGGCCGACGAGGTCAACATGATGGCCTGCCAGGTGGCGCATTCGCTGTTCGAGGTGCCGACCAAGATCGCCCGCGTGCGCCACCAGAGCTACCTCAACCCCATCTGGAGCACGCTGTTCTCGCGCGAGCACATGCCGATCGACGTCATCATCTCGCCCGAGATCGAGGTGGCGCGCGCGGTGACCCGGCGCTTCGAGGTGCCGGGCGCCTTCGAGATGATCCCGCTGGCGCAGGGCCGCGTGAAGCTGGTTGGCGTGCGCTGCGACGAGGGGTGCCCCCTGGTCAACACGCCGCTTCGCCAGCTGACCCAGCTGTTCCCCGACCTCAACATCGTCATCATCGGCCTGACCCGCCAGGGGCGCGCCATCGTGCCGACGGCCGACGACCAGATGCTGGTCGGCGACGAGGCCTACTTTGTGGTCGACAGCGACCAGTTGCCCCGCGCCATGGCCGCCTTCGGCCACGAGGAGGCGGAGGCGCGCCGGCTGCTGATTTTCGGCGGCGGCAACATCGGCCTGTTCCTGGCCAAGCAGGTCGAGGCCGATTTCCCCTGGGTTCATACCAAGATGATCGAGGCGACCGCGGATCGCGCCGAAACCATCGCCGCCGACCTCAAGAAGACGGTGGTGATCTATGGCGACGTGCTGGAGCCGGAAATCCTCGAGGAGGCCAACGTCGCGGCCACCGACACCGCAGTGGCCGTCACCAACGACGACGAGACCAACATCCTGTCGTCGCTGCTGGCCAAGCGGTACGGCTGCAAGCGCACCATCGCGCTGATCAACAAGCCGAGCTACGAGCCGCTGATCACGACGCTCGGCATCGACGTCGTGGTCAGCCCGCGCAACATCACGGTGTCGACCATTCTCCAGCACGTCCGGCGCGGCCGCATCCACGCGGTCCACACCTTGCGCGAGGGGTTCGGCGAATTGATCGAGGCCGAGGCGATGGAAACCTCGGGTCTGGTCGGCCAGAAGCTGCGCGACGCCAACATCCCGGCCGGCGCCATGGTCGGCGCCATCGTCCGCGACGGCCAGGTGATCAGCCCGCGCGGCGATACCGTCATCCAGGCCCATGACCGCGTGGTGCTGTTCGCCACCACCGAGGCGGTACGCAAGGTCGAGAAGCTGTTTTCCGTTAGACTGGAATTCTTCTGAGGGAGAAAACGATTGGGACGCATTGCCTATGTCAACGGCCGTTATGTTCCCCATGCCGAAGCGGCCGTTCACATCGAGGATCGGGGCTATCAATTCGCCGATGGCGTTTACGAGGTGCTGGCTGTCTACAGGGGCAAGCTGATCGACGAGCCCGGACACATCCAGCGCCTGGACCGTTCGCTTCGCGAGCTCAGGATCGGCTGGCCGGTGGCGCCGCGCGTGCTCGGCGTCCTGATGCGCGAGGTCGTCCGCCGCAACCGTCTGACGGACGGCATCATCTATATGCAGGTGACGCGTGGCGTCGCCCCGCGCGACCATCCGTTTCCCGAGAATGGCGTGGCCCCGGCCCTGGTGATGACCACCAAGGCCAAAAACCTCGACGCGCTGAAGGGCGGCATCCCGACGCGGGTGATCACGGTGCCCGATCAGCGCTGGGCGCGGCCCGACATCAAGTCGGTCGCCCTGTTGCCCAACTGCTTGGCCCGCCAGCAGGCCAAGGAGGCCGGGTGTTACGAGGCTTGGCAGATCGATCGCGACGGACTTATCACCGAGGGCACCGCGTCGAACGCGTGGATCGTCACCGCCAAGGGCGAGCTTTTGACCCGCAACGCCGACGAGAACGCCATCCTCAACGGCATCACCCGGCTGGCCGTCGTCGACGTCGCCCGCGACGCGAAGGTGCGCCTGGTCGAACGGGGTTTCACCGTGAAGGAGGCGCTGAAGGCGAGCGAGGCCTTCATCACCAGCACCACCTCCTTCGTCAAGCCGGTGGTCGAGATCGACGGGCGGAAGGTGGGCGACGGCAAGCCCGGGCCGATCACCCGCAAGCTCGGCCAACTGATCGCCCGGCGGTTGGAGGCCCAGGTCGCCGAGCGGGCCGCCTGAGGACGACGCGAGGAGCGTTCGAGCGATGAAACGAGCCCTTGGCATCCTGGGCGGCATGGGGCCCCTGGCGACGGTCGATTTCATGCGCAAGGTGATCGACCTGACGCCGGCCGCCGGCGACCAGGACCACATCCCCATGGTGGTGGCCTCGATTCCGCAGGTGCCGGACCGCACGGCGGCCATCCTGGGCGGCGGCGAATCGCCGCTGCCGGCCATGCTGGAAGGCATCCGCCTGCTCAACCAGGCCGCCGTCGACGCCATCGCCATTCCGTGCAATACGGCGCACTACTGGTTCGACGAGTTGGCCCGCAAGTCCAGGGCACCCATCCTGCACATCGTCGACGCCGCCTGCGCGGTCCTGAAGGAGCGGGCGGCCGGCGTGCGCACGGTCGGCTTCCTGGGGACCACCGGCATGGTCAGGTCGGGCATCTATCAGCGGCGGATCGAGGCCGGCGGCTATGTATGCCTGGTCCCCGAGGAGGACCACCAGGAGAAGTTGGTGATGGGCGGCATCTACAAGATCAAGGGCGGCGATCTGGCGGCGGCGCGGGGCCTCCTGGAACGGGCGGCCGACGGTCTGCGCGCCCGCGGCGCCGGCGCCATCGTGCTCGGCTGCACCGAAATCCCCATCGTCATCGCGGATGGCGGCGACGTCATCGACGCCACGCTCGCCCTGGCCGGCGCCTGCGTGCGCCGATTCGCCGCGGCATGACCGTGGGCCTGCCGCCGCTGCCGAAGGCGGTGATCTTCGACTGGGACAACACCCTGGTCGAGACCTGGCCGGCCATCCACGCCGCCCTGGCCCGCACCTTCGAACGCTATGGCCTGACGCCCTGGACGTTCGAGGAAACCAAGCGGCGGGTTCGCAAATCGATGCGCGAAAGCTTTCCGCCGCTGTTCGGCGAGCGGTGGGAGGAGGCCGGCGCCTTCTTCAAGGAATCCTTCACCGCCATTCACCTGGACTTCCTCAAGCCGGCGCCGGGGGCGGAGGACATGCTGATGGCCCTCAAGGCGCGGGGGATCTATTTGGGGGTAGTCAGCAACAAGAACGGCGACGTCCTGCGCCAGGAGGCGGTACATCTGGGGTGGCAGGATTATTTCGGCCGCATCGTCGGCGCCTTTGACGCGCCGCGCGACAAGCCGGCCGCCGATCCGGTGCACCTGGCCCTGGTCGGCAGCGGAATCGCCTGCGGACCGGAGGTGTGGTTCGCCGGCGATACCGACGTCGACCTCGAATGCGCCGTCGCCGCCGGATGCATACCGGTGCTTGTGCGTCCCGAACCGCCTGCCAACGGCGAGTTTGACGAATTTGGTCCGGCTCACTATGTTAAGGGCTGTCTGGCGCTTTCCAACCTGATGCTAAGGTTGTAGGGTGCCAAAATGTCCGGTCTTTTGGGGACGGTTCGGCAACGGATTGCCGGGTCGCAGGGGGTCGGGCGACTTCATCAAACTCTTTACGCCGGCAGGTCCAGAACGGGAGCTGTCGGTCAACAATATGGGAGGTGGCCTACATGTCCTCCGAACGCTCTCAGAACGTTCAGGACGTCTTCCTGAACCACATTCGTAAGAACAAGACTCCCGTCACGGTTTTTCTCGTCAACGGCGTGAAACTGCAGGGGATCATTACCTGGTTTGACAACTTCTCGGTGCTGTTGCGCCGGGACGGGCACACGCAGCTGGTCTACAAACACGCGATCTCGACGGTCATGCCGTCGGTGCAGATCCAGCTGTTCGACCCCGACAAGGAAGAGGCAGCTGAAGCATAGCTGACTTGGACGACACTTCCGGGTTTTCTTCGACGCCATCGAGTGCCGGTCGGAGTTCTGATCGGTGTCTGGTGGTCCATCCTGAGCTCAAGGGGGAGCGCCTTCAAACGCGCGCCCCTGCCGCGCGCCTGGCCGAAGCCGTCGGCCTGGCTCGCGGCATCGAGCTTGCGGTGGTACACGCCGAAGTCATCCGCATCCCGCGCATCCGGCCGGCGACCCTGTTCGGGCGCGGCACGGTGGATCGTCTGCGCGCCCTGGTCAAAGGACCCGGGGCGGCGCCCGGCGCTTCCCCCGCGGACGACGCCGACGACGAGGATGTCTCCGTCGAGGAAGCGGCTCCCGATGGCAGCGGTCCCGCCGCCATCGACGTCACCATCGTCGATGCCGCCTTGAGCCCGGTCCAGCAGCGCAACCTCGAGAAGGCGCTGGGCTGCAAGGTCATCGATCGCACCGGCCTGATCCTGGAGATTTTCGGGGCGCGGGCCCGCACACGCGAGGGGCGGCTGCAGGTCGAACTGGCGGCACTGACCTATCAGCGCAGTCGCTTGGTCCGCTCGTGGACCCACCTGGAGCGCCAGCGCGGCGGCTTCGGCTTCATGGGCGGCCCGGGCGAGGCGCAGATCGAGACGGACCGCCGGCTTCTGAGCGAGCGCATCATCCGGCTGACCAAGGAGATCAAGGAGGTCAAGCGGACCCGGTCCATCCAGCGCCATGCCCGTCAGCGCGTGCCCTATCCGGTGGTCGCCCTGGTCGGCTATACCAACGCGGGCAAGTCGACGCTGTTCAACCGTCTCACACGATCCGCCGTCGTCGCCAAGGACCAATTGTTCGCCACCCTCGATCCGACCATGCGCGCGTTGCGTCTGCCGTCGGGGCGTCACATCATCCTCTCCGACACCGTCGGCTTCATCTCCGATCTGCCGCATGAACTGGTCGCCGCCTTCCAGGCGACGCTCGAGGAGGTGTGCGAGGCCGACGTGGTGGTTCACGTGCGCGACATGGCCCACGCCGACAGCGAGGCCCAGCGCGAGGACGTGCATGGCGTGCTGGCCCAACTGGGCCTGGAGGCCACCGTCGATGCCGGCCTGATCGAGGCCCTCAACAAGATCGACCTGCTGGCGCCGGAGGGCCGAGCCCTGGTCGTCAATCAGGCGGCCCGGCGGGTGCCCCCGGCGCCGCCGGCGGTACCGTTGTCGGCGTCAACTGGCGAGGGGATTGCCGACCTGCTCGCCGCCTTCGATGCGCGCCTCACGCAATCCCGCCACGAGATCGAGGCCGAAGTGGACCTCACCGACGGCGCCACCCTGGCCTGGCTCTATGCCCACGGCGAGGTGACCGCCCGGCGCGACGACGAGCGCCTGGCCTATCTGCGCGTCCGCCTGGACGCGGCCGACGCCGCCCGCTTCGCCCGCCGCAGGAACGGCGGGAAGATCTAGGCGCCCGGCGCACCCTGTAAAGATTCGGCATAGTTGTTACGGAAACTTTAGGTGCCTTGCGCACCCCGCATGTCGATCATCCGGCCGCTTCGGATTCCCCCTCGTGAATCGACTGGCGATGACGGCCAAATCCCTTCAGTTTGTCCTTTTCATCAACGGCATCCTCCTGTGCATCCTGGCGACGGTGATGCTGATTCCCGCCGCCGTCGACGGGTTTCTGGGTGATTCCGACTGGCACGTTTTCACCCTTTCCAGCGCCACCACCTTCGCGGCGGGCGTGTCGCTGGTGCTGGCCTACCGCGGCGATCCGCCGCCGTCGGGTTCCCGCTCTGGCTATCTGCTGACGGCGGTGAGCTGGGTGCTGACCGCTCTTTTCGGATCGCTGCCGCTCATGTTCAGTTCGCTGAACCTGTCGTTCACCGACGCCTTCTTCGAAACCATGTCGGGCCTGACGACGACCGGCTCGACGGTGCTGAGCGGCCTCGATTCCATGGCACCCGGTCTGCTGCTCTGGCGCTCGCTTCTCCAGTGGATCGGTGGCGTCGGCATCGTGGTGATGGCGATCGTCCTGTTGCCGGCCCTGCGGGTCGGTGGCATGGAACTGTTCCGTACCGAATCGTCGGACATCTCGGAGAAGACGGTGCCGCAGGCCTACCGGCTGGCCGGCGTCACGGCGCTCGTCTATCTGGGGCTGTCGGTGGCCTGCGCGATTTCGATGATGGCGGCGGGCATGGGGCCATTCGACGCCATTAACCACGCCATGACCACCCTTGCCACCGGCGGCTATTCGACGAAGGACTCCTCGGTCGGCTTTTTCGACTCGGTGCCCATCGAGGTGGTGACCGAAGTGTTCATGGTGTCCGGCGCATTGCCTTTGATTTTTTACGCCCGCATCATCCTGTTGGGGCGCCGCGCCTTTCAGAACGAATGGCAGGTCGGCGGATTTCTGAAGATTCTGGCGGTGACGATCGGGCTTGCCGCGGTTTGGAACATCACCCAGGGAATGCCGGTCGGACAGGCGATCCGCCAGGCGGCGTTCAACGTCACCTCCATCCTCACCGACACCGGCTACGCCACGACCGACTTCGGCACCTGGGGTTCGTTCGCGATCGGCCTGTTCTTCGTTCTTTATTTCATCGGCGGCTGCGCCGGCTCGACCGCCGGGGCCATCAAGGTCTTTCGCTGGCAGATCCTGTTTGCCTCGGCGCGCCGGCAGATCCGCCTGATGTCCTCGCCGCACCGGGTGCTGGTGGTGCGCTATGCCGGGCGGCCGGTCGGTCCCGACATGATGGAGTCGGTGCGCAACTTCTTTTTCCTTTACCTGCTGACGTTCATGGCGCTGGCGGCCGGCGTGATGACGACCGGCGTCGATTTCCTGTCGAGCACCACCGCGATCGCCCAGGCGATGGCCAATGCCGGGCCCGGCCTCGGGCCGCTGGTCGGCCCGGCCACCACCTTCGCCGCACTGCCGGCCGTCGCCAAGTGGCTGATCGCGGTGGGAATGTTGCTGGGCCGGCTGGAACTGGCCACGGTGTATGTCCTCTTTGCCGGCTGCTACTGGCGTCGATGACGGGTGGGCGGGATGGTCGGCGGAAAACGAACGGAGTAACGTGATCGGCGGAGAATTCGGGCCATGGCGGCGAGCGGAACAAGGGCGATGACCGGGAAACTCAAGAATTGGCCATTGCACCGCGCAATGCCCTTCCTGTGGTCGATGATGGCCGTTGGCGGGGCGGGCGCCGTTGCCGTTTTCGTCGAGCGGACCCTGCCGCTGCCGAATTTGTCGCTCGTTTTCCTTCTGGCGGTGCTGATGGTGGCGGTAAGCCTGGGGACGGTGCCGGCGCTGATCACCGCAGTCCTCAGCGTGATCGTCTACAATTTCTTCTTCACCCATCCGTATTTCACGTTTTCCGTTTCTCAGGATGCGGACGTCCTCACCCTGCTGTTTTTCGTTCTGGTTGCGGCGGTGACAGGCAATGTGGCGGGGTATGTGCGCCGACAATTGGTGGAGGCCCGTCGGACGGCCCGGCGCAATGCGGTTCTTTACGAGTTCAGCAGCAGGGTGGCGGCGGCGACGGGAATCGACGACGTCCTGTGGGCGGTTTGCCACCATGTCTCGGCCACCCTGGGAGAGGTGCGCTCGCTGGTCCTGATGCCCGGCGCCGACGACGCCCGGCATTTGTGCATCGCGGCCGGTTATCCCCCCGAGGATCGGATGTCCGGGGCCGACTGGACGGCGGCCGAACGGAGCTGGCAGCAAGGCCGCATCGTCGGCGCCCCATTGGGCATACCATCGGAGTCCAGCTACCTGTTCATTCCGCTCAAGACCGGCCGCGGGCCGGTCGCCGTGATCGGCATCGCTTTCGGCGGCGACGGGCAAAGTCCGTCATCGGACCAACGACGCCTGCTCGACGCCGTGGCCGATCAGTCGGCCGTCGCCATCGAGCGCACACTGCTGGCCCGCGATGTCGAGCAGGCCCGCCTGCTGGCCGAAACGGAAAACCTCCGCTCGGCGCTGCTGTCGTCGATTTCGCACGATCTCCGCACGCCGCTCGTCTCCATCATCGGCTCGGCGACAACCCTGTCGTCGGTGGAGGACGCCATTTCCCCCGACGACCGGCACGACCTGGTCGGCACCATCCTGGACGAGGCGCAGCGGCTTAACCGCTTCGTGCAGAACCTCCTCGACATGTCCCGGCTCAGTTATGGTGCCCTGAAGCCGAGGCGGGACTGGGTGGATGCGCGCGAAATTGTCGGCGGGGCGGTTCACCGTCTGCGCGATACCCTGAAGCCGTTCGACGTCGACGTCACGGTCGGGCCGGACGTGCCTCTGCTCTACGTCGATCCCGTGCTGATGGAGCAGGTGCTGGTCAATCTGCTCGACAATGCCGCCAAGTTCTCGCCGGAGGGCGGCCGCATCGGCGTCGATGTCGGCCGCCGGGGCGATCAGGTGGATCTGCAGGTGAAAGACGAGGGGCCGGGAATCCCGCCAGCCGAGCGGGAGCTGGTTTTCGACATGTTCTATCGCGTCAAGGCCGGCGATGCCCGCACCGCCGGCACCGGCCTCGGCCTGTCCATATGCAAGGGGCTGGTCGAGGCCCATGGCGGTTCGATCCGCGCGCAATCCGGGCCCGGCGGCCGGGGGGCCGTCATGGCCATCGTCCTGCCGGCGTACCCCCAGCCGGCCGAAACCGCGGAGGACGCGGAACCATGAGCGACGAAGCCAAAAGCCGCATCCTGGTGGTGGATGACGAATCCCATATCCGGAAGTTCCTGCGCATCAGCCTGACCGCCCACGGTTACGCCGTGGTCGAGGCGGTGCGCGGTGCGGACGCCATCCAATGCGCCGCCAGCGAGGGGGTGGACCTTGTCGTGCTCGATCTCGGCCTGCCCGACATGGACGGTCAGGACGTCATCCGGCGGCTCCGCGAATGGACGCAGATTCCCATCCTCGTGCTGTCGGTGCGGGCCGACGAAATGGACAAGGTCGAGGCTCTCGACGCCGGGGCCAACGATTACGTCACCAAGCCGTTCGGCATCGCCGAGCTGATCGCGCGGGTGCGGGTTCTGCTGCGCAACGGCCCCGAAGGGGGGACGGCGGAAGACGCCGTCGAATTTTCAGCCAACGGGCTTGTCATCGATTTCGCCGGCCGCCAGGTTTCCGTCGACGGCGTCGGGGTGCGCCTGACCCGCAAGGAATTCGACCTGCTGCGCCTGCTCGCCCGCAATGCCGGCAAGGTCTTGACGTACCCGCATTTGCTGCGCGAGGTGTGGGGAGAGACCTATGTGTTGCAGAACCATTATCTGCGCGTGCACATCGGGCATCTGCGCCAGAAACTCGGCGACGATCCCAACGATCCCCGCTTCATCTGGACCGAAGCCGGCGTGGGATACCGCTTCATCGGCGAAGGATGAGGCCGATCTCGGTGGACTAAACGGGTTCGCTAGCCGCCGGCCCATGGTGCGGGCAATGCTGCACTTCGATGGTGACATGGACCAGCCCGAGGCCGGCCGGCAGCCGCCGGCGGTAGGCGTCGGGGGTCTCGGGCGCGCTGGCGACCACGGCCAGCGCGGCGGCGTAGATGCCGGGGCCGATCGACCACAGGTGGAGATCGGCGAGGCGGGCGTCGCCGCCGTTTCCCTCGATGGCGGCGCGCACCTGTTCGCGCATCGCCCCGGGGGCCTGTCGGTCGAGCAGCACGCGGGAGGTGTCGCGCAGCAGGCCCCATGACCAGCGGGCGACAAGGATGGCGCCGGCGATGCCCATCAGCGGATCCAGCCAGTCGAGACCGAGGAACTTGCCGGCGACAAGGGCGAAGATGGCCAGCAGCGAGGTCAGGGCGTCGGCGATGACGTGCAGGTAGGCGGCCCTGAGGTTGTGGTCGTGATGGTGGTCCTGGCTATGAGCATGCTCGTGATCGTGTCCGTGGTCGTGGTCGTCATCATCGTCATCGTCGTGGGCTTCGCCATGATCGTGCCCGTGGCCGAGGACGACAGCGCTGACCGCGTTGACGGCAAGGCCGAGGACGGCCACCACGATCGCCTGGTCGAAGGCGATGGCGACGGGATGAACCAGGCGGACGCTGCTTTCCCAGGCCATCAGGGCCGCGAAACACACCAGCAGAACGGCACTGCCGAAGCCGGCCAGGGCGTTGACCTTGCCGGTGCCGAAGCTGTAGCGGGCATCGAAGGCGTGGCGGCGGGCATAGACATAGGCCACCACGGTGATGCCGATGGCCACCGCGTGCGAGGCCATGTGCAACCCGTCGGCCAGCAGCGCCATCGATCCGAAGGCGACGCCGGCGGCGATCTCGGCCACCATCATGACGGCGGTGAGCGCGATGACCACCTTGGATCGGCGCTCGCCCGCACGGACGCGCTCCTGCCCGAAGGCGTGATCGTGGCTCCAGGAACTGATATCGTGGGTATGCATTCGGATTGTCCCCACACGGCCAAGGGAATTCGACAATGGTGACGACGGCCTCCCAGCGCAAGTGGCGCGACAAGCATCGTTACGTCAAAACCCAGCTTAACGTGATGGCCCGCAAGCTGGTCCATCGCTATCTGGCGGAGATCGCCGTCGCCTATGGCCTGCGCGGCAAGGGCGAGGCGGTTACCTTCGCCGTCTTCGTGACCCGCGCGCTCATGCAGCGGGCCGA
The DNA here is from genome assembly GCF_026163695.1 of Shumkonia mesophila. Taxonomy (NCBI): domain Bacteria; kingdom Pseudomonadati; phylum Pseudomonadota; class Alphaproteobacteria; order Rhodospirillales; family Shumkoniaceae; genus Shumkonia; species Shumkonia mesophila. The sequence goes on from NZ_JAOTID010000002.1 coordinate 288,837, forward strand.
GTTCGATCCTGCGACGGCCGACCTGCTCGGCCTGTTCGCCGACACCTACCGGGCGGACCGCGACGTCTATTCGGCCTGACGGGGCCGCCGATTCGCCGGAGAGCGGTCTCGGCCGGGGACGTGCGGCGCGCCGCCAGCCCGGTCCGGCCACAATCTTCGCACCGGCTCCATGGGTGCCGAAACTGGCGGAAAATCGAGTTTTTCTCCGGCCCGGGAGGAGGGCGGGCAAACCGCCGCCGGCCGTTGGCGGGGCGGGCGGCAGCGTGGTCGGGACCGGCGGTTGTATGGGAATGGGGGAGGTTCTCTCGCAAGTGCTTGTTATTTACCAATTTTAGACGTATGAAAGAAGCGGGCCGGCCTAAAAGCTTGTGGATCTCCAAGGCATTTTCGACGGCTTCCCGTTCATGTATGCCGCATGGCGGGTGTGCCTACTTTACAAGAGGAACAGTATGACTACCGGTACAGTCAAATGGTTCAATCCCACCAAGGGGTTTGGCTTCATCGAGCCCGACGACGGCGGGCGTGATGCGTTCGTTCACATTTCGGCCGTAGAGAAAGCCGGTCTGACCGGCCTGTTCGAGGGACAGAAGGTCGAATACGAGTTGGTTCCGGGTCGCGACGGTCGCGCGGCGGCGGACAATCTCAAAGTGATCGAATAGGGAGACGACAATCCCGAATTCGACGAAAGGCCTCCCGGCACCCCGGGGGGCTTTTTTTTGGCCCCGGTGCCCGAGCCTCCGGGCCTAATCGTCGCCAGCGGTCACGGCGCGGGAATCGCGTGGCCTTTCCACGACGCCGGGGACCAGCTGATCGTCGATTTCGCGACGCAGGTACTCGATCATCAGATCGGTCAGGGGCTCGGTTTCATCGTTCTTGGGCAGGATGACGCCGAACGACACCCAGCGTTCCGGATCGAGCGGCCTTAGAACCACCTCCCGCGGATCGAGGGTGGCGGCACTCAGGCGATCGATGAGCGTCACTCCGGCGCCATTGGCGACCAGGTGGCTGGCCATCTGCGACGACGACGTCTGCAGGCGGTAGGAAATGTGCATTTCGCTGGCGTGGAACAACTCGTCCATCTGTTTGCGCAGCAGCAGGCCGGGGAACTGCGCGATCACCGCCTCGCCGGCCAAGTCCTCGACCGTCAGCCGCTCGCGGTTGCACAGGGGATGGCCGACCGGCAGCAGCAGCTCCAGACGGACCCGTACCAGGGGGATCGAGCGCACCGAGGAATGAAGCACCGGCACGTTGCCGAAGCCGACGTCGTATTCCTTGCCGCCGATCCACAGTTCGAGGTCCCGCCGGGTCCGCAGGTCGAGGGAAATCTCCACGTCGGGATGCTCGCGGGCCAGATTGGCGACCGCCGGGCAGACAACGCCCAGCGCGGCGCGCGGCATGGTTACCACACGCAGGCGCTTGACTCGGCTGGAGCGGATCTCGTCGGCGATGCGCGGAATCTCGTCGAGATTGGCGAGAATGCGCCCAGCCTCGCGCACGAAGGCGCGGCCTTCCTCGGTCAGGATCATGCGCCGCCGCAGCCGGTGAAAAAGCGTCAGCCGAAGCTCCGCCTCAAGCAAGGCCAGCAGGCGGCTGACCGCCGGCTGGCTGAGGTTCATGGCACGCGAGGCGCCGACCACCGATCCCTCGGTGACGACCGCCCGGAAGGCGCGCAGGGCCTTGATGTTCATCGCTCCGTGTCCCGCGTCAATCGATATGAAAATTCTATCAACTCATAACGACAATGCAATTTATGCATTCTTTGTCGCGGGATAGAAAGATCGGAATACGCCATGTGGGCCTATTGGCTGGGAGCGATACCGGTGACCGTGGAAGAAATCCTGAAGGCTTGTCCCCGGCAGCGGGTTACCGCGCTCTCGCGCGGGGCGCTTTCCTACCGAACCGCCGGGCAGGGGCCAGCCGTGGTGTTTCTGCACGGGCTGGCGGGTAATTCGCTGAGTTGGGCACGCCAGTTTCCGGCGCTCGCGGCGCGCTATCGTATCGTCGCCTGGGACGCGCCCGGCTTCGGTCTTTCCGACGCTGTGGAGCCGGACGTCGAGGTTTTCGCCGACGTCCTGCGCGAACTGTTGGACCACCTGGGTTGCGGCCCGGCGGCCGTGGCCGGTCATTCGATGGGCGGCGTGGTGGCGGCGCGACTGGCGGCCGGGCATCCCGACAAGGTGGCGCGGCTTGTCCTGTCGTGTTCCCACGCCGGGTATGGGGAATCCGCCGACAGCCCGATGCAGCCGCGCGTCGAGCAGCGGGTGCGGGAACTGGCGAGCGTCGGCGCCGCCGAATACGGGCTCATCCGGGCCCGCGGGCTGTTCCCGGCCGGTTTCGCCGACAAGGAGGCGATGGGTGTGGCCGCCGGCGTTGCCGCCGAGGCCCGGCCCGAGGGCATCCGCTCCTCCACACGAATGTTGCAGTTGGCGGATAACCGCTCCGTTCTGCCCCGCCTGGAAATGCCGGTTCTGGTGATCACCGGCGAGCGCGATCCGGTCGTCAAGCCCCACCTGCGCGACGAGCTTCGCGCTCTGACGCCGCAGGCCCGGCACATCGAGATGCCGGGCGCCGGACATGCGCCTTACCTGGAATATCCCGCCGCCTACAACGCCATCCTCGACGAATTCCTGAGCCCAGGCTGATCGGACGGTCGACGGCCGGCCAACGATTTCCGAAGATTCGCAAACGCCAACAAAAACAAGAACAACAATTCCAGCAGGAGGTAGACATGACAGGGTTCCTGATCGGCGTGGCCGTCACGGCCATCGTCGCATGGCTGATCGTCAAGAAGTACCAGCCCCATGCGGTCCTGCTGATCGCCGGGCTGTTTCTATTGGCCGCAACAGCCGTTCTGTTTCCCGAAACATCCATCCTTTATGGCAAGACCAAGTCGACCGGCTGGGTGGGCTTCGACGTCTTCAATTACGTCAAGGAATCGATGGGCGTGCAGGCGGCCGGCCTCGGCATGATCATCATGGCGGCCGGCGGCTTCGCCAAATACATGGACCACATCGGGGCCACCGACGCCATGGTCGAGGTGTGCATCGGCCCCCTCAAGCTTCTCAAGGCACCGTATGTGGTGCTGGCGCTGGGCTATGCGGTGGGGCAAGTTCTCAACATCTTCATTCCCAGCGCGGCCGGTCTCGCCATGCTGCTGCTGGTCACGTTCTATCCGACTCTCGTTCGGCTTGGTGTCAGCCGGGCGGCGGCGGCGGCGATGATCGGCACGACCTCCGTGCTCGACCTTGGCCCGGCATCCGGCACCGCCAACCTGGCGGCCAAGACAGCCGGCCTCGATCCCGCCATCTATTTCGTCCAGTACCAGATCCCGGTGGCGGTCGTGACCGTGATCGTCATTTCCATCCTGACCTATGTGACCGCCCGCTATTTCGACCGCAAGGATGGCCACATCGTAACCATGGAGGCCACCGGTAAAACGGGGGCCAGCGGTCAACTCAAGAAGGTGCCCGCCATCTACTCGATCCTGCCGATGGTACCGCTCACCCTGATCCTGGTCTTCAGCAAGCTGCTGGTGGACAGCATCAAGATGGACGTGGTGACCGCAATGATCATCGGCATGCTGTTGGCTTTGTTGTGCGAAGCCGTTCGGACCCGCGATATGCGCGAGGTGCTTAAGGGCATGATGGCCTTCTTCGATGGGATGGGGCGGATGTTCGGGCGGATCGTGACCCTGATCATCTGCGCCGAAACTTTCGCGGCCGGCCTCAAGGTCATCGGTGCGGTCGACTTCATGATTTCGGCAGTCCACGAGGGTGGGTTGGGTATTACCGTGATGACCCTTCTGATGTGTGCCATGGTGTCGGCCACCGCCATCATCACCGGCTCGGGTGTCGCCGCGTTTTTCTCCTTCGCCAGCCTGACGCCGACCATCGCGGCGAAGTTCGGAGTGGGGGCGGTCGCCATGCTGCTGCCCATGCAGCTTGTCGCCGGCTTGGCGCGTTCGATGTCGCCGGTGGCCGGCGTCATCATCGCCGTCAGCGATGCCGGGCAGTGCTCGCCCTTCGAGATCGTCCGGCGCACGGTCATCCCGGTCGGCGGCGGGTTGATCGCCGTGATCCTCTACAGCGTCATTTTCGTTTGACCGCTTACGCGGGAAGAGGGGCCGGGATCACTCGATCCCGGCCCCTTTTTCGTTTCGCGCCCTTCCGTTTGGGCGGCTTTCATTGGCAAGCCCGCCGCGACGTCCTACATTTGGGCGGCGGCGGGGTCGGCCGACGCGCCGCTGGAACGGACAGGAATCCAATAAGTTGAATCGATCAGTCAGTGCCTATTCTCCCGGATCGTCCGGAAACCGACCGGCGAGCCGCCATCCCGATTTCGCCGCCGTCACCGCCATCCTGCGCGAAACCGCCGCCATCGAGGTCATGCCGCGGTTCCGCCGTCTCGCCGCCGGCGACGTGCGCGAGAAGGGGCCGGGCGACTTGGTGACGGTCGCCGATGTCGCCTCCGAACGCCGGCTCACTGCCGCGCTCATGGCGCTGGTGCCCGAGAGCGTGGTGGTCGGCGAGGAGGGGGTGGACGCCGATCCGTCCGTCCTCGATTTGCTGGCCGGGCCGGCGCCGGTGTGGGTGGTCGACCCCGTCGACGGCACCGGCAATTTTGCGGCCGGGCGCGAGTGCTTTGCCATGATCGTCGCCTACGTCGAGGGCGGCGAAACGGTGGCCGGCTGGATTTACGACCCGGTCCACGACGTCACCATCCACGGCGCGGTGGGCGAGGGGGCGTGGTGCGACGGCGTCCGCCTGGCGGTGGCCCCGGCCAAGCCGCTGGCCGAAACCATTGGCTCGGCGCCCAGCCGGGTGCGCAAGCGGGTGGCTGAGCGGGGCGCCGCCGAGGGCATCGAGGTGCCCGGCCATCTGTTGCAGTATCGCTGCGCGGGGCGCGAATACATGGACATGGCACAGGGCGGCCTGGATTTTGCCCGCTACGGCCGACGCCTCAAGCCCTGGGATCATGCTGCTGGCGTATTGCTGCACCGCGAGGCCGGCGGCTTTAGCGCCGTCGACGAGGCGGGGCGGCCCTACAGCCCGCGGGACGGCATCGTCGAGGGATCGCTGCTGGTGGCGGCCGACGCGGCGATGTGGGAGGTCCTGGCCGGCCTGCTGATCCCATCGGCCTAGGCGCGGTCGGGACAGGGAATTCGGAACGAGGAAGGAAGGCAAGCGGAAATGACGGTGACGACGGACAAGGGCAGGGCGGCATTCATCGGCCTCGGCAATATGGGCTATCCAATGGCCGGGCACCTGGTGAAGGCGGGATACCGAGTGACGGTCTACAATCGCACGGCAACCAAGGCCAAGCGTTGGGTCGCCGAGTACGGCGGAGACATTGCCGCGACGCCGAAGGCGGCTGCCACCGGCGCCGATTTCGTCTTCACCTGCGTCGGCAACGACGACGATCTGTGCGGCGTCGCCCTGGGCGAGGCGGGGGTGCTGGCGGGCCTGGGCGAGGGGGCCGTTTACGCCGATCACAGCACGGTATCGGCCGACGTCGCGCGCACGCTCGACGCGGCGGCACGGGCTCGGCGCGGCATCGCCTTCCTCGATGCCCCGATCTCGGGGGGCCAGGCGGGAGCCGAGAAGGGGGCGCTGACCATCATGGTGGGCGGCGAGGAGGTGGCGTTTGCCAAGGCCGAGCCGGCGATGCGGGCCTATGGCCGCGCCGTCACCCTGATGGGGCCGGCCGGGGCCGGCCAGCTCACCAAGATGGTCAACCAGATCGCCGTCGTCGGGGTCATCCAGGGATTGGCCGAGGCGGTGCATTTCGCCAAGGCGGCTGGCCTCGACGTTGGGCGCGTCATCGACGTCATCTCGAAGGGGGCGGCGCAGTCCTGGCAGATGGAAAACCGCGCCCTGACCATGGCCAAGGACGAATTCGATTTCGGCTTCGCGGTCGATTGGATGCGCAAGGACCTGGGCATCGTCGTCGACGAGGCGAGGCGCAACGGCGCCAGCCTGCCGGCGACCGCCATGATCGAGCAGTTCTACGCGCGTCTTCAGGCCCAGGGCGGCGGCCGCTGGGATTCCTCGGCCCTGATCAAGCTGCTGGCCGGCCGCTAGATCGGCGCCTGCTCAGCCCGGCACCAGGACGAGGTGGGGCGTCGGCGCATTGAGGTCGGCCAGACGCCAGACATAGAGCTTCCTGCCCGGCCTGCCGGCGGCGTCCTTGACCTCGGTGGCGTTGTGTTCCAGGACCTTGGCGTCGGTGATCAGGCGGACCTCGCCGGTCATGTTGAGGCCGGCGTCGGCAATCTGCTGGCGGACGGTCCTGCTCATGTCCCCGGCAGCCATGATGATGACCCCCTGGTTCTTTAAATATTTGTTGTCTTTCAAATACTTGAGGGTGAGGATGGCCTCGTTGCGCCGAAAAAAGGTGACCATGCCGACGCGCATCAGGTCGTCCTTGCGGGCCCAGTGGACCTTGAAGATCCCCTGTTTCTGGTAGGCGACTTCGGTGAACGCCTTGTCCCGTGCGAGGTCGCGGGTCAATACCGCCACTTTTTCCTTCTCTTCGGCCGGGCTGATCTTCTTTTGGGCCAGATCCTGGCGGAGCGGCACCGAGACGATGTAGCCGTCGAAGATCATCGAGTAGAAGCCGCTGCGGTCGACCTCGATCTCGGCATCGAAGCGGACCGGCAGGTAGCAGGCGGCGAGCAGGGCGGCCGCCGCCAAAAAACCGGCGGCGGCAGCAAGACGGCGCGCGGAAATCATGGTCATGCTGTGTCTTCTCTTCCGGGACCGCGGCCGCTGAAAAGGGCGCGGACGGCCACCATCATAGACGACGGCGCGGGCCGCGAAAACCGGCCTCAGTCGCCGCCGCGTTCCTCGGCCTTGGCCCGGCCCCACAAGGCCTCCATCTCGTCGAGATCGGACATCTCGGGGGTGCGGCCGGCGGCCGCCAGCAGGGCCTCGACGCGCCGGAAGCGGCGCTCGAACTTGGCGGTGCCGCGCCGAAGCGCGCCTTCCGGCTCGATGCCAAGCTTGCGGGCCAGGTTGACGCAGGCGAACAGCAGGTCGCCGACCTCGTCGTCGAGACGTTCGGACGGCGCGTCGGTGGCCATCTCGTGGGCGATCTCGGCGGCTTCCTCCCGGATCTTGCCCAAGACCTGATCGGCGGCGTTCCAGTCGAAACCGACGCGCGCGGCCCGGTTTTGAATCTTGATGGCGCGGGTCAGGGCGGGCAGGGCGAGGATGACGCCATCGAGCGCGCTCGGCGCCGCCTGGCCGTTGGCCGAGGCCTTGCGACGGCGCTCCTCGGCCTTCTGGGCCTCCCATTGGCGGGTCTGGGCGGCGGACGAGGCCACCTCGGCATCGCCGAAGACGTGGGGATGGCGTTCGATCATCTTGTCGCAGATGGTCGCCGCCACGTCGTCGAAGGCGAAGTGACCGGCCTCGGACGCCATCTGGGCGTGGAAGACGACCTGCAGCAGCAGGTCGCCCAGTTCCTCGCGCAGGGCCGCCATGTCGGACTGCGCGATGGCGTCGGCCACCTCGTAGGCCTCCTCGATGGTGTGGGGCGCGATGGTGGCGAAGCTCTGCTCGATGTCCCAGATGCATCCCGCTTGGGGATCGCGCAGGCGGGCCATGATGGCGAGCAGACGGCGAAGGGGATCGGGATGATCGGTCGGGCGCATGGATCACTCGCGGGTTCGGGAGGCCGGCAGGCATACCACGACCGGCCGCGGCGGGCGAGGCCGCTGAAAGGATTGATGTCATTCTAAAATATATGCTATCATTGCTTTCACTTTTTCAGGAGTGAAGTCAAATGTCCGTTGTCACGGTTCGCAATCTTCCCGAGGAAACCCATCGCGCGCTCAAGCTGCGCGCCGCCCGGCATGGACGCAGTACCGAAGCCGAGATCCGGGAGATTCTGGAAGAGGCGGTCCGCCCGAAGACGCGACTCAAGATTGGATCGGCGCTCGCCACCTTTGGACAACGTTTCGGGGGTCTTGATCTGGACGTCGCTCGTGATCAAACGCCGACCGAGCCGGCGGTATTTGAATGATCGTCCTCGATACCAACGTCGTCTCGGAGCCGATGAGGCCCAACGGCGCCCCCGGCGTGCTGGCGTGGCTTGATCGGCAGGCGGCCGAGACGCTGTTTTTGACGGCGACGAGCTTGGCGGAACTGTTGGTTGGTATCGCGGCCTTGCCGGACGGCAGGCGCAAGGACGGACTTGATGGCGCCTTGCACGACCTGCTGGTGAAACTGTTCGGACCGCGTATCCTGCCTTTCGATCAGCAGGCGGCGAAGGCTTATGCGCCCTTGGTCGGACGCGCTCGCGCCAACGGCCGCATCATCTCGGTGGCGGACGGCCAGATCGCCGCCATCGCGGCCGTGCGGGGCTTCACCGTGGCGACGCGGGATGTCCAGCCGTTCATCGCCGCCGGCGTGCCCGTCGTCAACCCGTGGGAAGAAGGGGCTTGAGACCGGCCACGGGACTCCTGTAGACGCCGCTTGGTGAGGCGGAAACATTGTTTGCGTGTCTATCAAGGGCTGGGCGGCTCATACTGAACCTTCCGGAAGGGTAGTCAGACGAGGGGGAGTGGACCGATGATCACGCTTAAGGAATTCGTGAAGGACACCCTGACGCAGATCGTTGATGCTGCGGGGGAATTTTCGTCGGACAGAGGATCGGTGGGAGGCACGACCAACCCTCAAGTCGAAACGGTTAAGACCGAAAATTGGTCGGAGAACGGGCTCCTGTTTTGTCGTTTCAATGGGAAGCAGGCTATCTACGCGACTGTTATAGAGTTCGACGTTGCATTGGCTGTCGAGGAAACACGGACCAAGAAAGGCGAGGGGGGAATTAAAGTCTCTGTGTTGAATGCGGGAGGTGGACTTGAAGATCGAAGAAACAGTTCTTCCTCCAATAGGATACGTTTTAAGCTGCCGCTCGAAATTTTCGGGGATCAAACCGCGTTGATGGGATAGGCGAGGGTGTTCCCTCTCGCGCTTCCCCGCCTCGCCGGCGGGCAGGGGTGCAGGTTTACAAGTGTCCCCGCATCCCCTACGGGGAGCTTTGACCGCCGCCGCGTCAAGGGCCGCTCGTACCACTGCCTCGCTACGCTCGGGACTGGGTTGGCCCTTGACTCGGACGTCAATGGGACCCTCGACGGCGCCGGGAGTCCAATGGAGGGAGGGGCGCACGGGAAAGGCGGCGATCATTTCGCCTTCCTCGCGGCTTGGACGGCCCGCCAGTCGACGACCAGGCTGCCGGGCGCTTTCTCGGCCGGCGGCGTCACCGGTGGGGCTTGCGGCGCGGACGTATCCAGAGCGGCCGTATTGATGGCGGCCTTGGACCGGGAGGGGAAGGCGGTGACGATCGAAACGCTGGCCGCCGCCGCCGAGGTCGCGGGCGACCCGACCACCGCTCAGGTGCGTACGGAGATCTGCCGGGAAGAAGAGGCGATGGCGGTGTGGCTGGCCGATCATGTGCCGGAGGTCACTCGGACGTACTTGGCGCGCGAACAGGCCAAACTTCCCGAAGCGAAGCGATGAGGCCCTCGTTTCGACTCGGCCGCGCGAGGGAGGCTCGCTCGCGCTTCGCCGAGCGAACGGCGGACGGGGATGGCGAGGCTAAAGCAGTTTTCAGCTCAGACGGGATCATTCTTCATCGTCACCTCCGCGAACGCGGGGGGCCAGGGCGAGTGACGGAGCGGTTGCCCTGGATTCCCGCGTGCGCGGGAATGACGACTTTTGGATGGCGAGTGGCTTCACTATGGGCCTTCAGAAATTTCGGAAGCATTCAGAGGCGGTCGTGTGTCGGGGAGGAGGCGACGATCAAGGGAAGCGGCAAGAGCGCTTCATGTGAGACATCAGGGTAAAAAGCGCCACTACCGTAATTCGCATAATGTATATTATGAAAAATAATGATATATGTTTTTGAAACAAAATGTTAGCGCTGTTCTCGATGACAATGATCTAGGTGGAGATGACGCGATTTTCGGGCTCTGGGCGAGCGTTGGGCATGGCGGGGCACCCTCCCTTCGCGGAAGGTTTCTTTCCCGCTCCGGCGGCGTTTTCGTCAGGAAGGAACGTCGATGACCAGGCCGTCATAGGCGGGCTCGACGCCCGCCGGCAGGCGCGCCGCCAGCGCGGCGTAGTCGAGCCGGCTGCTCAGGTGCGTGAGGATGCCGCGCTTGGCCCCCACCCGCTTGAGCCAGCCCAGGGCCTTGTCCACATCGGCGTGGGTCGGGTGCGGCGTGTCCATCAGCGTGCCGATGATCCACACCTGGATTCCCTCGAGCAGGCCGAAGGCGTCTTCCGGCAGCGCCACGGCGTCGCTCGAATAGGCGATCGGGCCGAAGCGGAAGCCCAGGGTGTCGCAATAGCCGTGATCCTGCCTGAAGACGACGACGGGAACGGAGCCGATGGAGAAACGCCCGCCGTGGTCGATGGTGTGTGCCACCAGGGCCGGTCGATAGAAGGCCGTCTGGCCGGCCGGCCACGGTTCCAGGACATAGCCGAAGCGCCGATCGATGGCCTCCAGCGTTTCGGCGTTGGCGAAGGCGTCGAGCGGTGTGCCGAGAACCCGGTTGACCGGCCTCAGGTCGTCGATGCCGTGCAGGTGGTCGGCATGGGAATGGGTGAACAGCACGGCGTCGAGCTGGTTGACGCCGGTCCGCAGAAGCTGCTCGCGCAGGTCCGGCGAGGTGTCGACCAGGACGCGGCTGTCGCCTTCCTCCACCAGGATGGACGGCCGGCTGCGGCGGTTGCGCGGGTTGGCCGGGTCGCAGGAGCCCCATCCGTGGTCAACGGATGGCGTTCCGCTGGACCCGCCGCACCCGAGAATGGTTACGCGCATGCCGGCATCTCCTGGTGGTGGTTCATGGATGGGCGGCCGGCGGCCACGATTTCGCCGCCTTGGAAAACAGGCGGAAGAAGTTCTCGGTGGTGCTTTGGGCCAATTCGTCGGCCGACACGCCCTTGACGCCGGCGACGCAGGCCGCCGTGTGGGCGGTGAAGGCCGGTTCGTTACGCTTGCCGCGCATCGGGATCGGCGCCAGATAGGGGGCGTCCGTTTCTACTAGTAGACGATCGAGGGGAAGGTCGCGCACGATGTCGCGCAAGGCGTCGGCCCGCTTGAAGGTGACGATCCCCGAGATCGACACGTACATGCCAAGCGCGATGGCCCCCTCGGCCAGGTCGCGGCCGGTGCTGAAGCAATGGATGAGGCCGGGAAAGGGTCCCTTCGCCTGCTCCTCGCGCAATATGGCCAGCGTTTCGATGTCGGCTTCCCGGGTATGGACGATGAGCGGCAGGCCGCTTTGGCGGGCGGCCGCGATGTGGGCGCGGAAAACGCGCTCCTGCACGTCGCGCGGACTGTAGTCGTAGTGGAAATCGAGCCCGCTTTCTCCGAAGGCGACGATCTTGGGATGCCGGGCCGCCATGCGGACCAGGTGTTCGGCCGTCAAATCGGCGGCCTTGGCCGCCTCGTGCGGATGAACGCCCACCGAACAGAACACCGCCCCGAAGCGCTCGGCGATCGCCAGCACGCCGTCGAAACGGTCGACATGGGTGCCGATGGTCAGCATGCAGCCGATGCCGGCCGTCCGCGCGCGTTCGATCACCCCGTCGAGATCGTCGGCGAAGTCGGGAAAATCGAGGTGGCAGTGGCTGTCCACCAGCATCAGGCGGCGTCCCCCTGCCCCTCCGGTTCGACGAAGCGGGGGAAGATGCCTTGCGGCTTCGGCAGCGCGATCCCCGGCGTCAGGGCGTGCGCGGCACCGAGAAAGGCGAAGGTGCGGCACTCGGCGGGGACGGCCAGCTGATCGAGCATGCGGGCCGTCGAATCCGGCATGAACGGCTGCAGGATCAGGGCCAGATGGCGGACGGTTTCGGCCAGGCAGTAGAGAACGGTATTCATGCGGGCCGGATCGGTCTTGCGCAGAGCCCACGGCGCCTGGCGGTCGACATAGCCATTGGCCGAGCGGACCGTCGCCCAGATGGCTTCCAGGGCCTCGTGGAACATCTGCTCGTCGATGCTGGCGCCGACCCGCCCATAGAGGGCGTGGGCTTCACCGAGCAGGGCTTCATCTTCGGCGCCGAGCGCCCCCGGCTGGGGCACGGCGGCCTCGCAGTTCTTGCCGATCATCGAGAGGACGCGCTGGGCGAGATTGCCCAGATCGTTGGCCAGTTCACCGTTCATGCGGTTGACCATGGCGCGGTGCGAATAGTCGCCGTCGTTGCCGAATGGCACCTCGCGCAGCAGGAAATAGCGGACCTGATCGAGGCCGTAGGTTTCGACCAGCTTGATCGGGTCGATGACGTTGCCGACCGATTTCGAGATCTTCTGCCCCTCGTTGGTCCACCAGCCGTGGGCGAAGACGCGCCTCGGCGGCTCCAGCCCGGCCGCCATCAGGAAGGCCGGCCAATAGACGGTATGGAAGCGCAGGATGTCCTTGCCCACCATGTGCAGGTCGGCCGGCCAGTAGCGGCCGTACTCGGCCCCTTCGGTGTCGGGATAACCGACCGCCGTGACGTAGTTGGTGAGCGCGTCCAGCCACACGTACATGACGTGGGCCTCGTCGTTCGGTACCGGGATGCCCCAGCCGAAACCGGTGCGCGACACCGAGAGGTCCTGCAGCCCACCCTTGACGAAGCTGACCACCTCGTTGCGCCGCGTCTTGGGCAGGATGAAGCCCGGGTTCTCGTCGTAGAACTTAAGCAGCGGCTCCTGCCAGGCCGAGAGGCGGAAGAAGTAGCTGGGCTCCTCGACCCACTCCACCTCGGCGCCCGAAGGCGCCACCTTCTTGCCATTGGGGCCGACCGTCAGCTCGCCTTCGCCGTAGAAGGCCTCGTCGCGCACCGCGTACCAGCCGGCGTAGTTGCCGAGATAGATCTGGTCGCGTTCGATGAGCCGTGCCCACAGGGCCTGGCACGAACGACGGTGGCGTTCCTCCGTGGTGCGGATGAAGTCGTCGTTGGAAAACTTCATGAAGGCGGCCAAGTCGCGGAAGTTCTTGGAAACGCGGTCGGTGAAGGTCTTGGGGTCGATGCCGGCGGCGGCGGCCGACTTTTCCACCTTCTGGCCGTGTTCGTCGGTGCCGGTCAGGAACTTGACGTCGTAGCCGTCGAGCCGCTTGAAGCGGGCCAGGACATCGCACGCCAGCGTGGTGTAGGCATGGCCGATATGCGGCGCGTCGTTGACGTAATAGATGGGCGTTGTGACGTAGTAGCGCTTGGCCCCGGCCATTCCTGGTCTCTCCCTTCGCACGACGAAGACGTTATTGCTGGCGGCGGATGCCGCCTTACCCGCGCGTGGCCTTGTCGATCGTCAGGACGGCGTTGAGGATGACACTCTTGCGGTCGAGGTTGGCCCCGTCCGTCCGCGCCAGCAGGGTGGTGATCTTTTCCCACACCTCCAGCCAACGTTCAAGGCCGCCCGCGGCCAACAGGCGTGCCGTCAGGGCCGATTCGGCGTCGTTTTGCGTCCCGCCGCCCGCGCCCGCGGTGGCGCCGGAGCGGATCAGGCGCCCCAGCCAGTTCCGCAGCAGTTCGGTGACGGTGCGGAACGCGCTGTCGGCGGTCGGCCGGCTCAGGCGGTCGGCGAACTCGTGCAGCGCCGGGATGTCGAGGGTGGGAAGCGTGGAAAGCAGTGCGATGAGGTCGCGATAAAGGGCCAGCCCCCCCTCCCCGGCGAGTGTCAGGGCGCGTCCCACGCTGCCCTCGGCGAGGCGGGCCAGCGCCAGCGCGTCGACGGGGGCCATGCCGGGATCGAAGTGGGTCAACAGGCCGGCCACGGCATCCTCGCAAAGCGGGTTGAGGACCAGCCGGCGGCAGCGCGAACGGACGGTCGGCAGCAGGCGGCCGGGATTGTGGCAGACCAGCAGCAGCACCGAGCGCGGCGGCGGCTCCTCCAGGACCTTGAGGACGGCGTTCATGGCGTTGGGGTTCATTTCGTCGGCGGCGTCGACGATGACCACCCGCCAGCCGCCTTCGGCCGGCGTCATGGCCAGGAAGCCGCCGATGCGCCGGACGTCGGCGACGACGATCTCGGTGCGGAGCTTCTGGCGGCTGTCGTCGGTGAAGCCGCGTTCGACGACCATCAGATCGGCGTGGCCGCCTGCGGCGATGCGCCGGAACAGCGGGCTGTCGGGATCGACGTAGAGGCTATCGGGATCGGCCGCCGGCAAGCTTCCGAACAGGCCGCCGGAGGCCGGACCGCCCTGCCCCAGCAGAAAGCGGGCGAAGCGATAGGCCAGGGTGGCCTTGCCGATGCCGCGCGGGCCCGAGATCAGCCAGGCGTGCGACAGGCGTTCCGAGCGGAAGGCGTCGAGAAGCGCCCGCTCCGCCGCCTCGTGGCCGACAAGATTGGGGTTCTGCCGCGGCGGCAGAATGCCGGCCGGCCCATCGGGGGCGTCGGCTTTATCGACGCCGGTCACGGGACGGCCACGCCGAGGCGGTCGTGCACGGCGCCGAGGATCGTCGCCTGGACCTGTTCGATGGTGCCGGTGGCGTCGATCACGACGCAGCGCCGGGGTTCGAGCCGGGCGATGTCGAGGAATCCCTTGCGAAGGCGATCGTGAAACTTCCTGTCCATGCGCTCGTAGCGGTCCTCGCCGCCGCGCGAGGCGGCGCGGCTCAGGCCGTCGGCGACCGGGATGTCGAGGATGAGGGTGAGATCGGGCGCCAGGTCGCCGACCACCGCCGCATGGAGGGCCGAGATCACCTTGCGGCCCACCCCGTGGCCGTATCCCTGATAGGCCATGGTGGAGTCGGCGAAACGATCACAGACGACCCACCGGCCGCCGGCCAGCGCCGGCAGGATGGTATGGCGCAAATGCTCGCGGCGGGCCGCGTAATGAAGCAGGGCCTCGCTCAAGGGGTCCCAGCGCCCGGTCTCGCCGTTGACCAGCAGGGCGCGGATCTGCTCGGCGCCGGGGGCGCCTCCGGGTTCCCGCGTGACCATGACCTCGATGCCCCGCGCCGCCAGGGCGCGGACCAGCAGTTGGACCTGGGTCGACTTGCCGCTGCCCTCGCCGCCTTCAAAGGTAATGAAAACGCCGCGCGTCATAGGCATTTCTCCCGCACGGCTTGCCGCTCAACCGGTGTTGCCCCACAGGAGATACTTCAGGGCGGCGCCGAGGCGGCCGAAAATTCCCAGCCGCTGGACGTCGGTGCCGGCCACCAGCGGAACCTCGATGGGATCGACGCCGGGGGCGGTGATGACCAGCTTGGCCAGCCTGTCTCCTTTGGTGATGGGGGCCGGCAGCGGGCTTTCGAAGGTCGCCGCCACCTTCATCTCGCCGCGGGCCTTGCGCGGCAGTGTGACGACCAAGTCTTTGCCGATGCGCAACGGCACGCTGCGCTCCTGACCGAGCCAGACGTCGGCGTCCGCCACGGTGTCGCCGGCGGCATACAGCTTGTAGTTCTCGAACTCGCGGAAGCCCCATTCCAGTAGCCGTTCGGATTCGTGCGAGCGCACCTTCATGCTGGGCAGTCCGTTGACCACCAGGACAAGCCGCCGGTCGCCCCGCTTGGCCGACGCGGTCAGGCCGTAGCCGGAGGCTTCGGTGTGCCCGGTCTTGAGGCCGTCGACGCCGGTGTCACGATAGAGCAAGGGGTTGCGATTGCCCTGCCGGATGCCGTTGTAGGTGAACTGCTTTTCCGCGTAGTAGCGGTAATACTCGGGGAACTCCTGGATGGTCTCGATGGCGAGAAGCGCCAGATCGCGCGCCGTCGTCATGTGCTCGGGGTCCGGCAGGCCGGTGGCGTTGCGGAAGGTGCTGTGGATGAGCCCCAGTTTGTGGGCCCGGTCCGTCATCGCCTGGGCGAAGGTTTCCTCGCTGCTGGCCAGCCCTTCGGCGACGACAATGCTGGCGTCGTTGCCGGACTGGATGACGATGCCGCGGATAAGGTCCTCGACGCGGACGCGCTCGCCAGGCGAGAGGAACATGGTCGACCCGCCGCTCTTGGCGCCGCCGTCCCGCCAGGCGCGCTCGCTGACGCTGAAGGTGTCGTCAAGGGAGATCGACCCCTCCTTGAGGCGCTCGAAGAGCATATGGACGGTCATCATCTTGCTCATCGAGGCCGGCGGCATCGGTTGATCGCCGTTCTTCTCGAACAGGACGGCCCCCGTGGCCGCGTCCATGAGGAAGGCTTCGCGGGCGATGGTCTCGAGGGTTGCGCCATGGGCCGACTGCATTGCCATGAGAAGGGCGGCAAGCGCGATTCCCAGGGGGCCGGCGGCGTGGCGGGAGAGGTCCTGCTTCCTCACAACACAAGGCATGACAGTCGATTCCGTCTCTAGTGAAATCATGATCCCCGTTCGAGGGTCGGAAGTGCTCCGCGCGGTACCCGCCATCCTAACGCCGGGGGTCTTGCCCGTGACGGCTGCGGCTGACTACTGCACGACGACGATTCGTGCGTCGTTGTACCCCGCCCGCATGACCTGTTCCAGTGCCGTATCGGCCTCTTCCACGCTGGCAAGCGGACCGACGCGCACCCGGTAGACGTCGCGGTTGTTGACCAAGGCCGAGGCGATGCCGACGTTGCCGACATTGGTCAGCCGGGCCGCCGCCCGGTTGGCATTATCGTAAACGGAATAGGCCCCGGCCTGAATGAAAATCTGGGTCGGCGCGACGGCGACGGTGGCGACGGCGTCGACAACGGGATTGGCCAGAGCCCCGGTGTCGAGCGGCGTGTCGTCGCGGGGCGGCGCCGGCTGCGCCGACGGCAGCTTTGGTGCCGGCCGCCCCGCCGCCACCTTGGCGCCGGGCGGCGGCGGCAGCGATTCGCTGTTGACCGACGGTTTCGGAATGCGGTCGACCGCCAAGGGGCTGTCCGCGGAGGCGACCTGGACGGTGCCACGCTGCATCTGGGTGGCGATGGCGCGGCTTTCGTCGGCCAGGATGCTGACGTTGACGCGGGCCGTGCCCTTGCCGTCGAAGCCCAGAAGCTGGGCGCTGCGCCGGGACACGTCGATGATCCGCCCGCGGGCGAACGGTCCGCGGTCGTTGACCCTGAGGATGACGCTGCGGCCGTTTTCCAGGTTGGTGACGCGCACGAAGCTGGGCAGCGGCAGCGTGCGGTGGGCGGCCGACAGCGCATTCATGTCGTATTTTTCACCGTTGGCGGTCGACTTGCCGTGAAAATCCGATCCGTACCACGAGGCGATGCCGGTTTCCTCGTAGTTGTAGTCGACGGCGGGATAATACCAGGTCCCTGCGATCTGGTAGGGATTGCCGACCTTATAGAGACCTGGGCCCGCCGCAGCCTCCTCCTGGCTGACGCCGATCCGTTTGGCGGTATGGGCGATGAATTCGGTTTCGGCGCAGGAGGGCAGAAACGCCCCCCCGGCGACGACCATGATCAGCCGCCACGCCAGCGGTAAATTGCGAACCTTTTTCATCCCCTCGTCATCGATATCTTGTGGTTATCGTCGATAGCGGCCCTAAGATCTTGAAAACTTACCCGCCTTTGATGCGGTCGGCAAGCGAGCCGACGGCGACCGCGAAAAAAGTCGACCGGTTCCATTTCAGGATGGTTTCGAAATTGTCATAGACCAGGAAGGCTGCGCTTCCCGCGCCTTCGGTGAAGACGACGGCCGCCGTAAGGTCACGGGCCGGCAAGGTGCCGCCGTCCGCCCGGCGGACCCCAAGCTTGCTCCATTCGCCAAGGCTCTTGCGGATCTTGAGGCTGGCCAGCGCTGGGTCGAAGCCGTCCGGAAGCTGTACGGGGCGGCCCCATGTCTGATCGTTTTTCCAGCCGGACCGCGTCAGATAGTTGGCGGCCGAGGCGAAGACGTCGGCCTTGTTGTCCCAAAGGTCCTTGCGGCCGTCGCCGTCGTGATCGACGGCGAAGTTGAGGAACGACGACGGCATGAACTGGCACTGGCCCATGGCGCCGGCCCAGGACCCCATCATGTCGACGGGCTTGACGTGGCCCTGATCGAGAATCTTCAGGGCGTTGACCAATTCGGTCCGGAAATAGCTGCTTCGCCGGCCGTCATAAGCGAGGGTGGCCAGCGCGGGAACGACCTGAAAGCCGCCCTTTACCCGCCCGAAGTCGGTTTCGACGCCCCAGAAGGCCACCAGGAAGCGCGGCTCGATACCGTACTTGCGGCCGACCTCATCGAGCAGGGCGCGGTTTTCGGCCAGCATGCGGCGGCCCTTTTCGACGCGCGTCACCGGCACCACCCGCTCCATATACTGCTGGAAGGTCAGGGTGAATTCGGGTTGCCGGCGGTCCAATTCGATGACCCGGGGAATCGGCTGCACGCCCTCGAAGGCGGCGTCGAGTGTCACCTGGCGGATGCCTTGTCCCAAGGCGTCGCGGCGGAAATCGTCCAGCCATTGCGAAAACGGCTGGGACTCCGCGCGAACTTCCCCTCCTCCGATGGCGATGACGACAACACTGATTGCCGCGGCAAGACCCATGGTCATGCCGCGGCGAGCGACCCGCACCATACTCTCCATTCCTTCCAGCCAGAGAGATTCCGTCACGCTTTTCTATAAGGAGTTAAGCCTTAATGATTTATGAACTCGCGGGGCCTGGGAAAAGAGAATCCGTTTTTCCCGTCAGTCGGTAAAAGACCAGGCCCAGCCACTCGTGGGCGGCCGCGTTGAGGGACATGAGCCGGCTCGCCGGGTTGAGCGAAAAGTCGGACAGGAAGGATCTGCCGGTCTTGTAGTCGACCGGATAAGGCAGGATCGTCCAGCCCGCCTTGCGGAAACAGCCGACGGCGCGCGGCATGTGAAACGCCGACGTCACCATGATCCAGGTTTCCCCTGGCCGGGGCCGGGCCAAGGGGAACGACAGGACGGCGTTTTCATAGGTATTGCGCGACTGGTTCTCGTAGACGATGCGCCGGCCGTCCAGGCCGATCTGTTCCCAGAGCGGCGCGATGATGTCGGCCTCCTTGATGTCCTGGCGGGTGAGCGAGCCGGTGCCGCCGCTAAAGATCAGGCGGGCCTCCGGATATCGCCGGGCCAGAGCGGCGAACTCGGTCAGCCGGTCGGCATGGTCGCCAAGCGCGACCTGCCCGCGTTCGACGGTCATCCACGGGTTGACCGCGCCGCCCAGCACCACGATGCCGTCGACCTTGGGCGGCAACGGGGAGACCATCGGAAAGCGGTCTTCCAACTGCTGGATCATCCACGAACCGAGCGGCAGCGCCGTGATCGTCATGAACAGGAGGACGGCCAGCGTCGCCAGGCCCCGGCCGAGGCGCCGCCAACGGGTCCACAGCAACAGCACGCCCGCCGCCAGCAGGAGGAACAGCACGTTGGCGGGGGCCGCGAACCACCACAGGATCTTGGAGAGGCTGAAGAACATGGAAGGTGTGTAGCCCGGCGGGCGGGCCGACGCAACGCCGCCCGCCCGCCGCGCGATGAGGTCACTACCGCTTGGCTACTTGCCGTAGTGTTCGGCGACGGTCGCCGCGGCGCCCTTGGCGTAGAGCGAGGAGAGCCAATTCGTCACCGCTTCGACGAACGGCCGGGCCGCGATGAGGTCCTTGCCGAAGATCTCGGATACCCCCAGGTAGCCCGCGACCAGGGCCTCGGGGTTCCTGCCGGCCTTTTCGCCGATGGCCTTGAGGCGCGCCGCCATGGGATCGGAAACGGTGAAGGCCTGCCCCCTCTCATCGATGCCGGTGACGTAGCGCATCCACGCCGCGACCGCCAGCGCCAGGTGCTTAACCGAGCCGCCAGCCGCCAGGCGCCCGCGCACCGTGCCGCAGAAACGCTGCGGCAGCTTCTGTGAGCCATCCATGGCGATCTGGGTGGTGCGGTGCTTGATGGCGGGATTGACGAACCGCTCCACCAGGCTGTCCTTGTAGGCGCCGACGTCGACGCCGGCCGGCATGTGCAGCGTCGGCGTCACGTCCTCGTCCATCAAGCGGCGCATGAAGCGCACGAAGGCGGGGTCGGCCATGCATTCGGCGATGGTCTGATAGCCGGCGAGCGCGCCCAGATAGGACAGCGCCGAATGGCTGCCGTTGAGCAGCCGGAGCTTCATGAACTCGAACGGCTCGACGTCCTTGACCATCTCGGCCCCGGCGGTTTCCCAGGCCGGCCGGCCGGTCGGGAAGTTGTCCTCGATGACCCACTGTGTGAAGGGCTCGCAGACGATCGGCCAGGCGTCGTGGACGCCGAGCGCCGCTTCGACCCTGGCAATGTCGTCGGGCGTGGTGGAGGGCGTGATGCGATCGACCATGGTGCAGGGGAAGGCGACGTTGGCCTCGACCCACTTGCCGAGATCGGCGTCTATGGCGGCGGCGAACGTCGTGACCACGCGCTTGGCGATGATGCCGTTCGAGAACAGGTTGTCGCACGACATCACGGTGAACGGCGCCGTGCCGGCGGCCCGCCGGCGCCTGAGCGCCTCGACCAGGTAGCCGACGATGGTGGTCGGCCGGCCGGGTGTCTGGAGGTCGGCCTTGATGCCGGGATGGGCCATGTTGAGATTGCCGCTCGCCGGATCGTGGCAATAGCCCTTTTCGGTGACGGTGATCGAAACGATGCGCACCGCCGGATCGCACATGCGCTTGAGCAGCGCCTCGGGGTCCTCGGGACCGACCATGATCTCGGCGATCGAGCCGATGATGCGGGTCTTCATGCCGTCGCCGCTCAGGGCGGAGACCGAATAGAGGGTATCCTGCGGGACCAGGCGGTCGCGCACGTCCGGCCCCAGCAGGTCGACGCTACAATAGCCCCACTCGGTGGCGCCCTTGGCCAGCACGTCGTCGGTGAAGACGGCCTGGTGGGCGCGATGGAAGGCGCCGATGCCCAGATGCACGATGCCCACCTTGACGGCCTTGCGGTCGTAAGCGGGAACGGCCACCCCGGCGGGCAGCGAGGCGAGGACGTCCGTGTTCAGTCGCTTCATTCTTTCTTCCCCTGTCGATGATGCGGGCTGGCGGCGGCGGCCGAAGGGGCCGCCCGGCGCCCTACCCTTTCTGGAACAATTCCTTGCGCGCCCACAGGCCGAGCGCCGGATTGCCGATGTAGAACACCTTCTCGCCGTCGATCACGTTGAAGCCGTTCTTCAGCTTGGCCGGATCGTACTTGGCGGCAGTCTCGTCATAGGACGCCCACTGAAAGCCGACGCCCTCGACCTCGGCCTTGGTGAGGTTTTCCGGCCGCGTGCAATAGGTGATGCGGAACCGCCCCTCCGAGGAGCCGTGAATGAGATGCGCCGCCGCCGACAGATTGCCGCCGAGGTCGGCGTGGTCCTTGACCGCCTTCAATGTGGCCGGGGTGCCGAAATAGCCGTACTTGCGGATCAGGGCGTCGATGCCCTTGTCCTCGCCGAATTCGCGCACCGCCGGCGCCAGGACGATGAGGTCGCCGTCGTCGGCGATCGCCATGCGGGTGCGATAGACCGCCTTGTTGCCCAGCCACGTGCTCTTGAACTCGCCGGGTTCCAGATAGACCACCACCTTCTTCAGCGGCTCATCGAGCAGGTTGAGGTTGACCTGCCGGCTTAGTTCGCAGGCCTGCCGGTAGGCCTCCTCGCGGCCGATATAGAGGCCGCGCAGCGCCAGTTCGTCGCCGTCGCGGCCGATCACCGTCATGATGAACTGGATCGGCAGGTGGCCCAGGAACGTCTCGAAGGCGTGGTTGAGCAGCTGGCGGACGGGGGTGTCGGTGCGCCCCATCAGCTTTTCCATGTCGACCACGGCGCCCAGGAAGTGGCTGCGGTTGATGATGTCCTTGCCGCCGACGCCGATGCAGACGTTCTTGGTATAGTTGGCCATGCCGACCACCTCGTGCGGCACGATCTGGCCTATGGAAAGGATAAGGTCGTAGCCGCCGTCGGTCACCGCGGTGTCGATCTCGACGTCGACGGCATAGTCAAGCTGGTCCCCCGACAGTTCGCGGATGAACTCGGCCGGCAGCGTGCCGACCTTCTTGACGCCGTTCCGCCAGTCATGGACCAGGAAGTCTTCGAGCGGAATGTCGGGCCCGAACATGCTGCGGATCTGGGGTTCCGTCATCGGCGTGTGGGTGCCCAGCGCCGGCATCACGTGGACGGCTTCGGCGCGGCCCTTGAGATAGGCGTGCAGATAGGCGGTGATCGAGCCGGCTTCCGAATAGAAACGCGTGATGTCGGGCGGCAGCAGCAGGACGCGCTTCGGCACGTAACCCAGCTTGTCGATGAAGGCGCGAAGATGCGCCTCCTTCTCGGTCCTGGAAATGACGCGATCGGGAGCGCCGTCGGAAATCAATACCGCCACGATCCAGTCTCCTTGTCTTTCATGTCGAGCGACCGCTTCTCCCCGCGTTTCCGGCCCGCTTTTGGGGTCCTGGCCACCACCGTTTCCGGCTTTGGTCCGGAAGAATCGTCGCAAACGGCGGCGCAAGTCAAGGCGTTTGGCCCGGTGGTTGGGCCAATTTTGCCGCCCCACCGGCGCCGATGCAAGGGCGCTGAAATAATTCTACAAAATCAATATATTATGGGGCGTTGTTAAGAATTTTCTCGATGTTTGCCATGACATCCGGCGTCAGCTTCTCGACGACATCCAGGGATTTCAGGTTGTCTTTCAATTGTTCCACCCGCGAGGCCCCCAGGATGACGGTGCTGACGCGCGGGTTCTTCAGGCACCAGGCCAGGGCCAGACGCGTCGTGGTGGTGCCGATGCCGGCCGCCAGCGTGGACAGCGCCCTCACCTTCTCGATCTTCTTTTGCCCCTCGGGGCCCAGCATGCGGTCCTTGAGCCAGGCGTAGCTTTCCACCGTCAGGCGCGAACCGGCCGGGACGCCGTCGTTGTACTTGCCGGTCAGCAAGCCGCCGTAAAGCGGCGACCAGATGGTGGTGCCGAGCCCGATCCCGTCATAGAGGGGCATATACTCCTTCTCGACCTTGTCGCGCTCGAACATGTTGTATTGCGGCTGCTCCATGGTGGGCGGCGTCAGGTGCTGCTCGCGGGCAATGCGGGTGGCCTCGCCGATGTCGGCGGCCGACCATTCCGAGGTTCCCCAATAGAGCACCTTGCCCTGCTCGATCAGAGTGTGCATGGCCCGCACGGTTTCCTCGATCGGCGTTTCGGGGTCGGGGCGGTGGCAAAAATAGAGGTCGAGATAATCGAGTTGCAGACGTTCCAGCGCCTGGTGGCAGGCCTCGGTAACATGCTTGCGGCTGAGGCCGCGCTGGGTCGGTGCCGGCTCGTTGACCGACCCGAAGCACACCTTGCTGGAGACGATATAGCTGTCGCGCCGCCATCCCAGGTTCTTCAGGGCTTGGCCCATGATGGTCTCGGAGCGGCCCTTGGCATACGCCTCGGCGTTGTCGAAGAAATTGACGCCGGCATCGTAGGCCGCCTTGAGGCAGGCTTGGGCGTCGCCGACGTCCACCTGGTTGCCGAACGTGACCCATGAACCGAACGACAGCGCGCTGACCTGCAGGCCCGATTTCCCGAGACGACGATATTCCAATATCTTTCCCCTTCGCTGACCGTTGTCGACGATCGGCGCCGGAACGTGCGTCCCGGCGCCGGCAAGATACGTCATCAGATATAGGTGGTTTAGGTCGGTTGGCGAGAGGGCTTGTTCTCACCACCCGCCGCCGCCCCCGCCTCCTCCTCCGCCGCCGGCCGATCCGCCGCCGCCGCTGCCGCCACCCCCGGCGGTCGAACCCGGTGCGGTTGCCGAGGCGGAGACGGCACCGACCAAGCCGCCGCCCATCGCGGCGGGAAAAGAGTGGCTATCACCTTGTTCGCCGGGTTGCCCGGAATACCAAGCGGGTTGAAAGGTCTCCTGGCCGGGCTTGGCAACGCCGAGGGCCGCCGCGAACCGCTCGCCCCATGCGGTCTCGACGTCGAGGGCCAGCGCGTAAGGCAAATATTTCTCGAACATCGCAGAGGTCATTGCCGGCGGATTCTGAGCGTCCTGGCGGAGCTGCCCGGCCGCGGAAAGGTACATCCCGAAGCCCTCGACGGCGTCCATGATCCGGCGCCCGGCGACCGTCGGCGCCGACATCAGGTGGAAGAACAGCGCATTCACCAGAACCACCAGCACCAGAAGCACGAAAGTCGTCGGCGCGATGACCTCGAGAGCGGCCTTGCCGACAAAGGCGGCCATCCCGACTACCGTCGCGAGCAGGATCACCCCGAACACGGCGGGGGCGATGGGCCGGCCGCCACGGCCGCGCCGCGCAAAGGCGGCTTTCCATCTTCCCAGTCCCCGGTAGCCGAAGAAGGCCAGCACACCGAGAGCGAGGATGCAGAAAACCATGACGCCGCCTGCATCGGCCGGCGACGGCGCGGCCAGGATCATGGCGGCCAAGGTCAATGCGCTCAACGCTGCGCCGGGCAGCAGGCAGGTTCGGTTGGACGAAAAGAACGCGCGACGGTATTCGGCCTTCAGCGTCCTCTCGAGCGCGGCACGGGCAGCGCCGACGGCCGGCTGATAGGTTTTGCCGATCTCCACCTCCGCGCGGGAACCGCCGAAAAGCGCGGCGGCAATCTTTTTTTCGCCGGGCGACAGGTCGGCGCCCCCCTCCCCCGTGCGGCGCACGGTGAAGGTGTCGTCGCCGGCCTCGATGGAGAGCGCGCCCTTGACCGCCATATCGACGATGGCAGCAGCAAAAGCCTTGTCGTCGAACTCCCCACGCATGATGTAGCGCACGACGGCCGGCGACAGACCCTTGGGCGGTTGGGACACGCGCACGATAGGGCCCCGCCTGGGGTCGCGCCCGACCCGGCGCCACATCACGACGTGGGCGGCCAGGACGAGCAACAGGCCGAACGTCCCGGCGATGGCGCCGGCATTGTCGGTGGCCGTACCCCAAACGCGGCCCGCCGCCGACGGTTCGGCGACATACCCCTTCTGCCAAGCCACCGCGATGGTCAGATCCTCGCCCGGGCCGAAGACGCGGGTGGTGGTGAAACGAATGTCATCGTTGGCGTCGCGATCGACGGCGTAGTCTTCGCCATGTTGGCCGGTCCGGCCGGTATACGCGGCATGGCGCAGGACCGGTGCGCCATAGGGCAATACCACGACCGCCTCGATGCGCTGGCGGGGCAAGGTCCAGTCGCTGCCCGTGACATTCCAATAGATTTCGTCGTAGTCGGCGAAGTAACCGATCTGACGGTCGGTCCGGTATTCCAGGGTGTAGGTGTGTTTCCCCGGCTGCAGAAGGACGTCGGGCTGTCCGATGTAGAGAATGCTGCCATTCGATGCCGCCTCTAGCCGATGCGGCTCCGGCCGGCCGTCGCGTTGAACGTCCAGAACATCGAACGTCACCCGCACGTCTCGTCCCAAGCGGTCGCGATAAAGGGTTGGAAAAGCCCGGAAAATACCACGCTTGACGGCGTTTCCCTCGGCCCGTACGTGCAGCGTTTCTGTCACCGTCAACGTGGCGTCGGCGTTGACGACGATGCGGCTTTTATAGTCGAGGATGGCTTCTTCGGCCGCGGCCGTTCGGACGGCCGCCAAGCCCAGCAGCAGGTTGGCCAGCAGCCCCAGGAAGGCGAGACGCCCGGTCATGTGACCGCACCCGCCGGCGCGGGCGTTTGTGGCAAGCATCGAGAATGCGACCATCGAACTTCCCCGCGTGACGTTTCCACGGATTCGCCGGAGCGATGGTGATGGTAACGGCGTTGGGTTCCGCGAGGAAGGGAAACGGTATCGGCGTCAGACGGAGGCCCGGTCCCTTCTGTTAGACAACCGTCCGATGATTCGCTATTGGTTGGCCCGCGGATGGATGGGTGGCCGAGCGGTTGAAGGCACCGGTCTTGAAAACCGGCAGGGGTTTACGCTCCTCGTGGGTTCGAATCCCACCCCATCCGCCAAGCGCCGAGTCAGGGAATCCGGGACGGCCGGCCGAAAGGATCCGCCGGCGCCCCTTCCGGGGCCGCCTCGCCGCCTGCCTGCGCAGGGTCAACAGGCAAAACGCCTGGCGCCTTCATGTCGCCGGGAGGATTGAAGATAACCGGCAATCCCTCCCCGCCCCCAACGATGATGATCTTGGAGTTGCGCGCGGTGGAGAGCGCCATCGTCGCCTCGATGCCGCGCAGCCTCAGGTATTCGTCGGTGATCTGTCCGGCCACGGCTTCCTGGAAGTCGCGCACCCCCATGGCCTCGATCCTCTTGCGCTCCGCCTCCTTGGTTTCGCGCGCAATGCGGAAGTCGTATTCGAGCACCGCCTGTTGCTGCTCGACCTTGCGCTCGATGGCGTCCTCGACCCGCGTCGGCAGCCTGACGCTGCGGATCAGGACATCTTCCACCTCGACCAGCTTTTCGCCCACGTCCTGGCCACGCAGCAGCGAGGCGCCGCCGTCGGCCCGCATCCGCTTCAGGATCTGGGCCTGGATGAAGGCGCGGTTTGCGGAATAGAGCTGTTCGGGCGTGTAGCGGGAAATGTAATCGCGGGCGTAGGAGCCGATTTCGGGATAGACCAGCACCTCGTCGTAACGGGGACCGACCAGCTTGTGCAGTGCCCCGACGGCTTCGCGATTGATGCGGAAGCGCACGGCAATGTCCACCTCCATGCTCAACCCGTTGGACGAAATGGTGTCGTAATAGCGGGCCGAATTCTGCAGGCGTGCGTCGTAAAGGGTGATGTGATCCCAGGGGAAGATCACCCTCAGGCCTTCGCTATAGGAATCGTCGGTCACCGTGCCGCCGAAGAAGCGCTGCCACAACACGCCGACATGGCCGGCCGGGATCTCGATGAGGGAAAACGGCACCGCGACGATCAGGGCCGCCAGCACGCTGAGCTGGAGCGCGTAAATGCCCATGGCGTGGCGGCGGCGCCATTGGCGGAAGCGGACCCTTGGTGGTTCGGTCATTGGCGAACGATACGCAGGCGCCGGATGGGCGTCAATTTGCATGATCGCCGCCGCTGCGTTCCCATTCCACCCGGCCGAGGTCCATTTTGACCAGGCGGTCGGCGACGTGCCAGTAGCGGTCGTCGTGGGTGACGGCGATGACCGTCTTGCCGCGCGCCTTCAGGTCCGGCAGGACGCGCGTGTAGAAATACTCGCGGAAACGGATGTCCTGTTCCGCCGACCATTCGTCGAACACATAGACCGCCCTGTCTTCCAGCAATGCGGCGATCAGGCCCAGGCGCTTGCGCTGGCCCGTGGAGAGTGCCAGTTGGGTGAAGCGGCCGTTCTCGTAGCGAACCTTTCCCCCCAGTTCCATCTCCTCGATCATGCGATTGACGGTCACGGGACTCACCCCTTCCAGACCGTACAGGCGGTCGAACAGATGAAAATCGACGAAGATGGCCGAGAACAATTCCCGGTAACCGGCCACGGCGCGCCCCTCGACCGGCGCGCCGTCCACCAGGATGCTGCCCCCCTCGGCCGGCAGCAGGCCGACCACGAGACGCAACACGGTCGACTTGCCGCTGCCGTTGCCGCCGACCAGAAACACCGTCTCTCCGCGCGTCACCGCGAGGTCGAGCGGGCCAACGGTGAACGTGCGCGCCCCCTGGGCGTCGCGGTAGCTGAACCGCAGGCGGTCAAAGGAAAGAGTCCGGAAGTCCGCATAAGTCTTTGAAAGGTCGCGCGCTTCCTGGGTCGAGACGCCGCCGGCTTCGAGCAGTTGGCGGTCGATGTCGAGGATGGATTGCAGGCCGACGTCGGCCCGCAGGTACATCGGCGACTGGGCGACCAGCTTGGTCAACGGCCCCATGCAGAACAGCAGCACCGGCACGACCTGGAAAACGATCTGGTTGAAGTTCGGCAGCTTCGCCGGGAAGACAAAGCCCACCACGCCCAGCATCAGGTAGGTGACGAAGGCGCCCATCAGCAGCAGCGCCGACCAGATCTCGCCCGCCGAGATCAGCTGGCCCTCCACCGATTGCGACATGTCGCGATAAAGCGCGAACACGTCGTCGCTCTTCCTTTGGTTGAGGCGCAGCTCCTTGCCGCCGTGGATGATGTCGCCGATCGAATCCAGCATCCGGGCCTGGCGCTCCTGGATGACCGCCATGGCGGCGCGTAACCCCTTGCTGACCATCCGATAGCCGACGTAGCCCAGCAATACCGCCAGAAGGAACACGCCCAGCGCCGCCGGCGACAGGTAGGCGAGATAAAAGAGCGACATGGCCAGCAGGATCGCCTGCTGGGCGCCGCTGACCATCAGCGGAAAGGTCACCGACAGGTGGTTGGTTTCCTGGGAAACCAGGGTATAGAGGCCGCCCCTTCCCAGCCGGTCGACGGTTTGCAGCTCGGAGCGGCGCAGCTTGTCCATGACATCCGTGCGCAGGCCCTTGAGCAGGCGCTCGATGACGACGTTGGCCCGCAACAGGGCGACATTGTTGCATTGGTAAAAGAGCCCGAAGGCCAGCGCGAACCCCACCCAGGCCACGACGCCGGGGCGTCCGCCCTCGGCGATCTCCCCGGTGACTTCGTTGACCACGACGATGAGGAAGGCGTTGGCCAGCCCGGCGATCAGCGCAAGCGCCAGCATCGTGCGGATGTCGCGGGCCGGCGCGCGCCTGATAAATTCGCGCATCGCCATGCTCAGCCTTCCCCCGCCGGCCGCACGGTGCCCAGATCCATGACCAGTCGGCGGTCGCAGTGGGACCAATAGCGCTCGTCGTGGGTGACGGCGAGCACGGTCTTGCCGCGCCGTTTCAGCTCGGCAAGGATCTCGGTGTAGAAGATCTCGCGGAAATGGGCATCCTGGTCGGCGGCCCATTCGTCGAACAGATAGATGTCGCGGTCCTCCAGCAGGCTGACCACCATCGCCAGCCGCTTGCGCTGCCCCGTCGAGAGCTCCAGCGTCGAGAAGCGGCCGTCGGCGAAGGTGACTTTCCCGCCCAGTTCCATCCATTCGATCTGCTTGGTCACCGCCGCCGGGTCGACCTCGCCCAGGCCGTGCAGGCGGTCGAACAGGTGGAAATCGGGGAAAATGGCGGTGAATATCTCGCGGTAGGCCTGCCGCGATGCTTCCGTCACCGGATCGCCATCGACCAGGATGCGTCCCTCGCCCGGCGTGTAGAGGCCGCAGAGCACCTTCATCATGGTCGACTTGCCGCTGCCGTTGCCGCCGGTGAGAAAAACGGTTTCGCCCCGGTGCAAGGTGAAATCCCAGGGGCCGGACGTGAACAGCGCCTGGCCTTGGGGGTCGAGGTACGAGAAGCGGATGGATTCCAAATCGATCCGCTTGAAGCCGGCGAAGCCGGGCGTCTCGACCGGCGGCTGCGGCGGTGGTTCGGCCCGATCGAGCGCCTCTTCCAGCCGGTACACATGGCCAAGCCCGACGGCGGCCCTGGCATAAAGATGCGATACCGCGGTGATGGCGGTCACCGGTCCGATGCAGAAGAGTGCCGCCGCCGCGATCTTGTAGATCGTGTCGGTGGCGCCCTCGAAGAACATCGGCAAGACCAGGATGACCAGACCCAAGAGCGCGTAGAGGAAGATGTTGGAGAACTGCAGCAGCATGACCCAGCGCCCGCCGACCCCGACGACGGCCCGTTCGAGCTCGCTGACGATCTCGGAAAAGCGGGCGAACAGGCTGTCGTTCTTGGCGGCGTTGAGGCGGATTTCCTGGAACCCCTCGGTGAAGTTGGCCATGGAATCCAGCATCGCCGCCTCGTGGGCATAGACCTCCTCCAGCGCCTTGTTGAGCGCGATGCGGCGGCGCCAGAAGATGAACAGCCCGACGATGGTGAAGGCGGCGATGAGAAGAAACGACGGCACCGACAGGGTGGCGATGTAGAAAAGGCAGAACAGCAGCAGGAAGCCGCCCTGCGCGGCGGCGGCGAACAGCGGCAGGTTCTGCGACAGGTGGTTCATTTCCTGGGCGACCGCCGCGAACAGCTGGCCGTGGCCGATGCCTTCGAGCGTGCGCAGCGGCGCCGAGCGGATCTTGCCGACGACGCGCAGGCGAAGAAAGCTCAGCCGCTCCTGGAGGAAGCGGTTGGATTCCTTGAGCGAGGCGCGGTTGGCCACGTAATAGAAGGCGAACACCAGGACATAGAGGATGAGGTCGCGCAGGCTGACGGTTTCCGACAGCGCCGCCTTCTCGGCCGCCTGGTTGATCAGCCCGATGAGCCCGGCGTTGCCGACCCCGGCCAGGACGGTGAGGACGATGATGCCCCTGTAGGCATTGCGGGTGTCCGTCTCGAGTAGCCGCAGCAGGTACATGGAAGAAGCCAATCAGAGGTTGCGGCCTGTCGAATCGCAGCGCGGCTGGCACCATAACAACCCCTCCCGCCGATGGCAATTTCGGCACGCTCGCTCATCTCCCTTGCCGCATAAATTCGCCCTCTCCGCCGCACGGCGGGGGAGAGGGCGAAACCAAACTCCCCTCCCCCGCACCATCTGTTTGACAAATCGTCGCCGGGATAGGACGCTGCATTTGATACCCATTGTCATGACGGCGCCTTCCTCCAACGTATTCCTGTGCAGTCGGCCTCGCGGGGCCCAGGGGTAAAGGGCGGTTCGCCGCCCGGAGGGCGCGTCGGCAATGGGGCGGACGGAGGGGCAAGCTTGATCGGTCAGGGTCGCGTGGGAGTCTCACGGCGACGAGTTGAGGGCGTATGAAGGCATTCCTGTTCCCGGGCCAAGGGGCCCAACGGATCGGCATGGGCGCCGAGCTGTTCGAGGCGTTTCCCGATCTGGTGGCTGAGGCCGACGGCTGCCTGGGCTATTCCATTCGCGAGCTCTGCCTGAATGGCCCGATCGAGCGGCTGACCCGGACCAATTTCACGCAGCCGGCCATCTATGTGGTCTCAGCGCTCAAGTACCTTGAGCAACGGGCGGCGCGCGGACGGCCCGATTGCGTGCTGGGCCACAGCGTGGGCGAGTATGTCGCCCTGTTCGCCGGCGGCGTCTTTGATTTCCGGACCGGCCTCAGCCTGGTGCAGAAGCGCGGCGAACTGATGGACCGCGCCCAGAGCGGCGGCATGGCTGCGGTGCTGGGGTTGGAGGCCGGTGCGATCGAAGAGGTGATCCGTCGCCACAATCTGGCTGACATCTATCCGGCGAATTTCAATACCCCGCGCCAGATCGTGCTGTCGGGCCGGCGCGATGCCGTGATCGCCGCCGAGCCCCTGTTTCGCGAGGCCGGGGCCAGCCATTACGTGGTGCTGCAGGTGGGGGGCGCGTTCCATACCCCGCTCATGGCCGAGGCCGGCCGGGACTTCGCCGCTTTCGTTGCCGACATTCCCTTTGAAAAGCCGCAAATCCCGGTCATCTGCAACGTTACCGCCCGCCCCCACAGTGCCGATCGCATCCGCGAGCGCATGATCGAACAGATCACCGCCCCGGTCCGCTGGTGCGACAGCATCCGCTACCTGCTGGCCAAGGGCGCCCGTTTCGAGGACTTCACCGAGATCGGTCCCGAAGGCCAGGCGGTGGTCAAGCCGATGGTCAAGCGCATCGAGATGGAGGCCGGCCCGCTCGATGGCGCCCTTCTGGCCGCCGAGGAAGCCGCCGCCCAGCCGACGCAACCCTTGCCCGCCCCGCCGTCCGCGCCGTCCCGGTCGTCCGGCGGGATCACCCCGGCGAACCTGGGATCGCGCGCCTTCTGCGACGATTTCGGCGTGCGTCATCCCTGTCTGTGCGGCGCCATGTACCAGGGCATCTCCTCGGTGGACCTGGTGGCACGCGCGGCCAGGGCCGGCATCCTGGCCTTTTTCGGCGCCGGCGGCCTGCCCATGCCCGAGGTGGCGGCGGCCATCGCCGCCATCCGCGCCCAGATTCCCGAGGGGGCGCCGTTCGGCGTGAACTTCCTCGCCCACGTCAACCGCCCCCACCTGGAAGACGAATTGACCGATCTGTTGCTTGCCCACGGCGTATGTACCGCCGAAGCGTCCGCCTTCATGGAGGTGACTCCCGCCCTGGTGCGGTATCGCGCCAAGGGCCTGGAGGCGGCGGCCGGCAACCGCATCGCGGCTCGCAACCGCATCATCGCCAAGGTGTCGCGGCCCGAAGTGGCCGCCCAGTTCCTGGCCCCCGCGCCCGAGCGGATCGTCACCAAACTGGTGGAGAGCGGCGCCCTTGACGCCGACGAGGCCGAATTGCTGCGTCATGTGCCCATGGCCGATGCCATCTGCGTTGAATCCGATTCCGGCGGCCACACCGACCAGGGCAGGCCGTTCACCTTGATTCCCGCCATGCTGCGGATACGCGATGCCGCGGCCGACCGCTTTCCGCGGTTCGGGCGCGTCCACGTGGGCGCGGGCGGCGGCATCGGAACGCCCGAGGCGGCGGCGGCCGTGTTTGTGCTGGGTGCCGAATTCATCGTCACCGGATCGGTCAACCAATGCACCGTCGAAGCGCGAACCAGCGACGTCGTCAAGGACCTGCTGGAAGGCATGGGCGTTAACGACACGGCCTATGCTCCGTCGGGTGAAATGTTCGAGCTGGGCTCGAAGGTGCAGGTGCTGAAGAAGGGGCTGTTCTTTCCGGCCCGCGCCGAGAAGCTGGTGGCGCTTTACCGCCAGTTCGATTCGCTGGACGCGATCGACGCCGCCACCCGCGCCCAGATCGAGGAACGCTATCTGCATTGCCGCTGCGAGGAGGTGTTCGCCGGGCTTTGCGCCTCCTATCCACCGGCCGAAATCGAAAGGGCCGAGCGCATGCCCAAGCACAAGATGGCGCTGGTGTTCAAACGCTACTTCCGGGACAGCAGCCGCTGGGCGCTGGCCGGCGATGTCGAGCACAAGGTTGATTTCCAGATCCATTGCGGCCCGGCCCTGGGCGCCTTCAACCAATGGGTCGCGGACGACGCCATGGCCTCGTGGCGCCAGCGCCACGCCGATGACATCGCGCTCAGGCTGCTGGAGGAAACTTCGGCCCTGCTCAACCGCCGTTTCTCCAGCCTGGCCGGCGTCCTCTGATGAACCCATCCGCCGCCCCCATCGCCATCATCGGCGTCGGCCTGCGCCTTCCCGGGGCCGATAGCCTGGACGGCTTTTGGGGCCATCTGGCGGCGGCACGCTCGCTGATTTCCGAAGTCCCGCGCAAACGCTGGGACAAGCGCCAATGGCAGGGCAATCCGGCCAGCGAAAACAAGACCAACAGCATTTGGGGCGGCTTCCTCGACGATGCCGATTGTTTTGATGCCGCCTTCTTCGCCGTTTCGCCGCGCGAGGCGGCGTGGATGGACCCGCAGCAGCGCTTCGCCCTGGAGATGGCCTGGCATGCCATCGAGGATGCCGGGTATTGCGCCGGCGCCCTGGCCGGCAGCCGCACCGGCGTGTTCATGGGGGTCTGCCACTGGGATTACGCCGAGTTGCTGGAAAAGCATCTGACCCAGTTCGACGCCTACGCCCCCACCGGCATCGCCTTTTCCATCATCGCCAACCGGGTATCGCATTTCTTCGATTTCCGGGGCCCCAGCGTCACCAACGACACCGCGTGCGCCGCTTCGCTGACCTCGGTCAACGACGCCGTTCGGACGTTGCAGAACGGCGAATGCGATCTGGCCCTGGCCGGCGGCGTCAACCTGATCTGGTCGCCCAACCATTTCGTCGCCTTCGCCAAGGCCGGCATGCTGTCCAGGGACGGCCGCGCCAAGGTCTTCGACGCCGCTGCCGACGGCTATGTGCGTGGCGAAGGCGGGGCGATGCTGCTGCTGAAGCGGCTGGATCAGGCCGTCGCCGACGGCGACCCCATCCACGCGGTGATCCGAGGCATCGGCGTCAATCACGGCGGGCGCACCAATTCCCTGACCGTGACCAATCCCCAGGCCCAGGCCGCCCTTATTGTCGAGGTGCACCAGGCCGCCGGCATCGCCCCAGACAGTGTTTCCTACATCGAGGCCCATGGCACCGGCACGCCGCTCGGCGATCCCATCGAGATTGCCGGGCTGAAGCAGGCGTTCTCCCAATTGCACGCCTCGGCCGGCAGCGCGCCACGGCCCGAATCGTGTGGCATCGGTTCGGTGAAAACCAATATCGGCCATCTGGAAGGCGCCGCCGGGGTGGCCGGTATGGTCAAGGTGCTGGCCGCCTTGCGCCACGGGGTGTTGCCGGCCAATGTGGCGTTCGGGCGCCTCAACAGCCTTATCGACCTGACCGGCAGCGCGTTCCGCATCCAGACCGAGAGCACGCCCTGGCCCCGCGATGCCGCCGCGCCCCGGCGGGCCGCCGTCAGCTCCTTCGGTTTCGGCGGCTCCAACGCTCACGTCGTGATGGAAGACGCTCCCGCCGCGCCCGCCGCCGAGGCTGGCGCCGGGCCGCACGTGGTGCCTTTGGCGGCCAAGGACGACGAGCGGCTCACCGCCTACGCCGCCGAAGTGCTGGCTTTCGCGCGGGACCATGCTGCCGACACGGTACTGGCCGACCTCGCCTACACCCTGCAAACCGGCCGCGAGGCCATGCCCGCCCGGCTGGCCGTGGTGGCGCAGCGTTGGGACGACCTGGCCGCCGCCCTGGCCGCCGCCGTCGCCGGCCATGACCACCCGGCCCTCATCCGGCCGCAAACCGTGCCGTCGAAATCCATTGGCCCCTGGGCGGCCGCCGCCGCCTGGGTCGCGGGTGGCGACGGGTCCTGGGACGAGTTGTGGTGCGAGGAACCGAAGCCGCGCCGCATCCACGCGCCCCTTTATCCCTTTGACCGGCAGCGCCACTGGATGGACGAATCTTTTGGCGCCAAGGACGACGGCGTGGTGCCCCATCCGCTGGTGCAACGCAATCTCTCGGACTTTGCCGGCATCCATTTTCAGACCCGCCTGAAGGGGCCGGAATTCTTCTGGGCCGACCACCATGTGGGCGGCATCCAGGTGCTGCCCGGCATGGTCTATCTGGAGATGGCGCGCGCCGCCGCCGAGCGTGCGCTTGCCCCCTCGCCCGTCGCCCTGGCGTTCGAGAACGTGGTGTGGACCCGGCCGATACAGGCCGGAGACGGCCCGGTCACCGTGGATCTGCGGCTGTCGCGCCGGAGCGATGGCGGCGATGCCGTCGCGTTCGCCATCCAGGAAGCGGGCGGCGGAACCGTCGCCAATTGCCAGGGCGTGTTGCGGCCCGCCGCCTCGGCGGATATGGCGCGCGTCGATCTTGACGCGTTGCGCGCCGCCCTGCCGCACCGGCTGGAGCCGGAGGAATGCTACGCCCGCCTGCGCGCCAGCGGCGTCGTCCATGGCCCCACCTTCCGGGCGCTGTCTCAGGTTTACCAGGGCGAGGGCCAGGTTGTGGCCCAGATCAAGCTGGGCCGCCGCCTGCATCCGACCCTGGCGACAATGCCGGCCCATCCGGTGATGCTGGACGCCGCCATCCAGGCCTGGGTGGGGCTGGAGGGCGTGGCGATGGCCGGGGCGGCGGTGCCCTTCGCCTGCCGCCGCATCGAGATGCTGGGGCCGTGCGAGGCCTCCATGTGGGCCCGGGTCCGCGCCGCCCACGAGCCCGCCACCGACGGGCTGCGCCGGCTGGACATCGAGCTCTTCGACAAGGACGGCGGCCTGCGTGTTGCGTTCCATGACCTGTCGTTGCGGGTGATGGCACCGGCATCGGCTGCCGCCACCCTGCCGCGCCTGGCCCCGGAAACCGTCGAGGCCCCGTTCCTCGCCGTCGGCCGCTGGCAGCCGGCACCGCTGACCAACCGGCGCGCCGAACCCATGCAGAGCGTCCTCGTCCTGGCCGGACTGGATGCCGATCCGGCCATCGAGGTGCTGCGCCTGCCGCCGCCCGACGCCCTGGACATCCCCGCCACCGTGACGGCGTGGTTCACCGCGCTCTATGGCCGCATCGCCGACATCCTGCGGGGCAAGCCGCGCCGGCGCCAGCAGATCCTGGTGCTGGCCCCCGACGATTTGCCGGCGTTCCTGACCCAGCCGCTGGCCGCCTTGCTGAAGTCCGCGATGATTGAGCAACCCAAGCTGGACGGCGCCGTGATCCGCATCGCCGGTCCGCTGTCGCCTGAACGCCTGGCCACCATCGTCGAGGGTGAACGCCATCGCGCCGACGCCTGGCCCGAGCTGCGCTATGACGACCAGGGCCAGCGCCTGGCCTGGATGCCCGAGACAACGGACCTGCCCGAGGCGGTGCCCGCGCTTAACCCCGACGGCGTCTATTGGGTCACCGGCGGCCTCGGTGGGCTGGGGCGGATCTTCGCCGGCTGGCTGATCGGCCGCGGCGCCCACCATGTGGTGTTGAGCGGCCGCCGGGAAATCGGCGCCGACGATCCGCGTCTGGAGGAATTGCGGGCCGGCGGCGCCGACGTGCGCTATGTCGCCTGCGACGTCGCCGACCGCGCGGCGCTGCAGCGGATCGTGCCGGACCTCGGGCCGCTCAAGGGCATCATCCACGCGGCCGGCCTGCTCGACGACGGTTTCATCCTGGCCCGCGACGGCGCCGCCGAGTCGGCGGTGCTGGCGCCCAAGGTGACCGGTACCGTGAACCTGGACGAGGCGACGCGCGATACGGCGCTCGATTTCCTGATCCTGTGCTCGTCGGTGGCGGCCGTCTTCGGCAATGCCGGGCAGGCCGGCTACGGCGCCGCCAACGCCTTCATGGACGGCTTCGCCGACCAGCGGATGGCGATGGCGGCCAAGGGCGAACGACAAGGCGTTACGCTTGCCATCGCCTGGCCGCTGTGGGCGGCAGGCGGCATGGGCGTCGACGATGCCACGCTGGCCGCCCTGCATCGGCGATTTGGTACCGTTCCGATGCCCACGGAAGCCGGCTTGGCCGCCCTCGATCGCATCCTGGCCGCCGGCGGCCCTCCCCGAATCACCGTGCTGCACGGCGAGACCGAACGGTTGCGTCGCACCCTGGGCGATTTCGGCCGCGCCGCCGATGACGGCGCCGAGACGGCCGATATGGCCCCGGATGGCACGCTCGCCGTTCGCGCACAGTCCTTCGTGCGGGCCATCCTGGCCGACGTACTGCACCTGGAGCCGGAACAGATCCGCATCAACCGCAAGCTGGAGGAGTACGGCCTCGATTCCATCGCCATCGTCGAGGCCACCAACCGGCTGGAAGAGGCGCTGGGCCCGCTGTCCAAGACGCTCTTCTTCGAATATGTCGACCTCGCCGGCATCGCCGCCCACCTGGCCCAGGATCACGGCCCGGCCCTGGCCAAGGCGCTGGCCGAGGCCGGTATGTCCACCCCTCCCCCGTCGCCGGCCCAGCCGCTGCGGGGGACCGCCGCCGACGTCCGGCGCGAGGAGCCGGCCGACGGGCGTGGCCGCCACGACATCGCCATCGTCGGCTTGTCGCTCCGGGTCGCCAAGGCGGCCGACCAGAAGGCCTTCTGGCACATGCTGGCCAACGGTCTGGACGGCTTCGAGCCCTATCCCGCCAACCGCTGGAACCACAAGGCCCTGCTGCACCCGGAACGCGACGTGCTGGGCAAGACGGTGGTGCGCACCGGCGCCTTCCTCGACGACATCGCCGCCTTCGATCCGCGCTATTTCCGCATTTCCCAGTACGAAGCCGAATTGATGTCCCCCGAGGTCCGGCTGGTTCTGGAAGCGGCCGTCGAGGCGTTCGAGGATGCCGGCTATTCGCGCGAGACCCTCCAGGCGCGCTACGGCGGCGAGGTGGCCGTCATCGTCGGTTCGATGACCAACGAATACGACCTCTACGGCTTCCAGAACATGCTGATGCGCGGCGCCCTGGCCAGCGGCAGCTATACCGGCACCGTGCCCAACATGGTGTCGTACTTCTATGGGTTTACCGGGCCGTCCTATTTCCTCGACACCATGTGCTCGGCCTCGTCGACCTGCGTGCACGAGGCGGTGCACATGCTGCGGGCCGGGCGCTGCAAGATGGCGTTGGCCGGCGGCGTTAGCCTGCTTTTGCATCCGCAGAAGCTGATCGCCACGTCCCAGGAGCATTTCACCACCAAGACGGCCGAGGTGATCCGCGGCTACGGGCTGGGGGCCGACGGCACCATCCTCGGCGAAGGCGTCGGCGCGCTGGTGCTGAAGACCCTGGCCGACGCCAAACGCGACGGCGATCACATCTATGGCGTCATTCGCGGCACGGCGGTCAGCAATGCCGGCGTGCGCAACGGCTTCACCGTGCCCAATCCCCGCCAGCAGGCGGCGGCCATCGAGCGAGCGCTGGAGGATGCCGGGATCAATGCCGGCACCGTCGGTTATGTGGAGGGGCACGGCTCGGGCACCGCGCTCGGCGATCCCATCGAGATCAAGGCGCTGACCCAGGCCTTCCGCAAGCACACCGATGCCGTCCAGGTCTGCCCGATCGGCACGGTCAAAAGCAACATCGCCCACCTGCTGGGGGCCTCGGGTCTGGCCGGCATCGTCAAGGTCCTGATGCAGATGGCCCACGGCCAGCTGGCCCCGTCGCTGCACGCCGAGACGCTCAACCCCAACATCGCCTTCGAGCAGACGCCCTTCTATGTCCAGCGCGAACTGGCTCCCTGGCTCCGCCGGCGCGACGAAACGGGGGCCGAGATTCCCCGCCGGGCGGGGGTGACCTCCATCGGCGCCGGCGGCATGAACTCGCACATCGTCATCGAGGAATACGTCGCCCCAACACGCCCGCCGGTCCCGGCGGAACCGCAGTTGCTGGTGTTCTCGGCGATGGGCGAGGCCATCCTGACCGCCCTGGTGCGGCGGTTCCTCGACCACCTGGAGGACCATCCCGGCCAGAATCTCACCGATCTCGCCTATACCCTGCAGGTGGGCCGGAACGAGCTGCCGTGCCGGCTGGCGCTGGTGGTTCCCGATCTGGCGACGGCAACGGAGCGCCTGCGCGCGTTCGTCGCCGCGCCGGGCGCCGGCGCCGGGTGGCTCTATACCCGCTCGATCCTCGATGCCGACCCCGACAGCGCC